>NZ_CP087135.1:1553750-1907500 GCF_020911945.1 Flavobacterium galactosidilyticum | reverse complement strand
TAGATCACACGGTTTCGCGTCTAACACTACTGACTAAAGCGCCCTATTCAGACTCGCTTTCGCTACGGATCCGTGGCTTAACCACTTATCCTTGCCAGCAACGTTAACTCGTAGGCTCATTATGCAAAAGGCACGCCGTCACCCCACAAAAGGGCTCCGACCGCTTGTAAGCGTATGGTTTCAGGATCTATTTCACTCCGTTATTCACGGTTCTTTTCACCTTTCCCTCACGGTACTGGTTCACTATCGGTCTCTCAGGAGTATTTAGCCTTAGCGGATGGTCCCGCCAAATTCAGACAGGGTTTCACGTGCCCCGCCCTACTCAGGATACCACTATCCTTTACATTCATTACTTATACGAGGCTATCACTCTCTATGGCTTTACTTTCCAGTAAATTCTAATTCTTTATGCAAGAAATGTCGTGGTCCTACAACCCCAACATTGCCGTAACAACATTGGTTTGGGCTAATCCGCGTTCGCTCGCCACTACTTACGGAATCACTTTTGTTTTCTTCTCCTCCGCCTACTTAGATGTTTCAGTTCAGCGGGTTTGCCCATCTATCGATGTACTATGTCTTCAACATAGTGGGTTGCCCCATTCGGATATCTACGGATCAATTCGTGTGTGCCAATCCCCGTAGCTTTTCGCAGCTTATCACGTCCTTCTTCGCCTCTGAGAGCCAAGGCATCCCCCATACGCCCTTATTTTGCTTATTGTACCAATCTTAAATTTAATTAAGACCGTTTTTTTTGTCTTTTACTATAAATAGTAAAAAACGCTTTCTACTTTTTAATATTTTCTTATCTCAATATGTCAATGAACTTTTATCTCAGGTTTAATCGCCTTTTCGTTTAATCGTTTAACCGAATAAACAAATCAACGCTTAAACTTTTGATTTGTGGAGAATAACGGAGTCGAACCGTTGACCTCCTGCGTGCAAGGCAGGCGCTCTAGCCAGCTGAGCTAATCCCCCAATACAGTTGGCAATGTTTCAGTGTTCAGTTTTCTGTAACTTTACCGTACATCCAAATGAGTTGTGAATTGCTAACTCTAGATTCTTCTTTTTTTTAAGTAATTGTTGTCTCGGACAGACTCGAACTGTCGACCCCTACATTATCAGTGTAGTACTCTAACCAGCTGAGCTACGAGACAAGGTGATTTCTGATTTATGATTAACGACTTTTGATCTCAGATTTAAAATCCGCAATCAACAATCAGCATTCAACAATCCTAAATCGTTTATCTTTTACTTAATTGTATTATTTGAACTAACAGCAAGAGTAATAAAATATCCACATTCTATACCTATAAAATCTTTGTCTTCTTTCCTCAGCGTGTATTACTACTAACACTAAGGCTCTAGAAAGGAGGTGTTCCAGCCGCACCTTCCGGTACGGCTACCTTGTTACGACTTAGCCCTAGTTACCAGTTTTACCCTAGGCAGCTCCTTGCGGTCACCGACTTCAGGCACCCCCAGCTTCCATGGCTTGACGGGCGGTGTGTACAAGGCCCGGGAACGTATTCACCGGATCATGGCTGATATCCGATTACTAGCGATTCCAGCTTCACGGAGTCGAGTTGCAGACTCCGATCCGAACTGTGACCGGTTTTATAGATTCGCTCCTGGTCGCCCAGTGGCTGCTCTCTGTACCGGCCATTGTAGCACGTGTGTAGCCCAAGGCGTAAGGGCCGTGATGATTTGACGTCATCCCCACCTTCCTCACAGTTTGCACTGGCAGTCTTGTTAGAGTTCCCGACATGACTCGCTGGCAACTAACAACAGGGGTTGCGCTCGTTATAGGACTTAACCTGACACCTCACGGCACGAGCTGACGACAACCATGCAGCACCTTGTAAATTGTCTTGCGAAAAGTCTGTTTCCAAACCGGTCAATCTACATTTAAGCCTTGGTAAGGTTCCTCGCGTATCATCGAATTAAACCACATGCTCCACCGCTTGTGCGGGCCCCCGTCAATTCCTTTGAGTTTCATTCTTGCGAACGTACTCCCCAGGTGGGATACTTATCACTTTCGCTTAGCCACTGAACTTGCGCCCAACAGCTAGTATCCATCGTTTACGGCGTGGACTACCAGGGTATCTAATCCTGTTCGCTACCCACGCTTTCGTCCATCAGCGTCAATCCATTAGTAGTAACCTGCCTTCGCAATTGGTATTCCATGTAATCTCTAAGCATTTCACCGCTACACTACATATTCTAGTTACTTCCTAATAATTCAAGTCTAGCAGTATCAATGGCCGTTCCACCGTTGAGCGATGGGCTTTCACCACTGACTTACTAAACCGCCTACGGACCCTTTAAACCCAATGATTCCGGATAACGCTTGGATCCTCCGTATTACCGCGGCTGCTGGCACGGAGTTAGCCGATCCTTATTCTTACGATACCGTCAAGCTACTTCACGAAGTAGTGTTTCTTCTCGTATAAAAGCAGTTTACAATCCATAGGACCGTCATCCTGCACGCGGCATGGCTGGATCAGGCTTGCGCCCATTGTCCAATATTCCTCACTGCTGCCTCCCGTAGGAGTCTGGTCCGTGTCTCAGTACCAGTGTGGGGGATCTCCCTCTCAGGACCCCTACCCATCGTAGTCTTGGTAAGCCGTTACCTTACCAACTAACTAATGGGACGCATGCTCATCTTTTACCGTTGTGACTTTAATAGTGGTTTCATGCGAAACTGCTATACTATGCGGTATTAATCCAAATTTCTCTGGGCTATCCCGCTGTAAAAGGTAGATTGCATACGCGTTACGCACCCGTGCGCCGGTCTCTAGGTCCGAAAACCTATACCCCTCGACTTGCATGTGTTAAGCCTGCCGCTAGCGTTCATCCTGAGCCAGGATCAAACTCTTCATCGTATATTGTGCGTCAAGCTAAGCTTGACTATTATTATGCGACTCCAATTCTATCGGTGTTATTCAAATCTTTCGATTCTATTACTCTTATTCTTGTGTCACGCTTGTTAGCGTGACGGCTGTCAATTCAATATGTCTAGGAACGTGTTCTTCTTGTTTTTTTTTCGCCTCGTTCAACTCACATGGTGTGTCTCTGGAAGCGGCTGCAAAAGTAAAACTTGTTTTCTTAACTGGCAAGAAAAATTTGAAGTTTTTTTTTGAGAAATTTTATCCCTCTTTTCTTCTGGTTTTCTTATCAATCTGTCAAGGAACTTTGCTTGTTTTGCGGGGTGCAAATGTAGTAAGGACTTTCGAATCTCACAAGCTTTTTTAAATCTTTTTTAGAAAATAATTTCTAATCTTAATTTGATGTGCTTGTCAGTATTTTAAAGAACGCCTGCGTTGTTGCGGGTGCAAAAGTAGGGAGTTTAAAACACTATTCAATACTTTTTAAGCGCTTTTTTAAAAAATTTTAAAACATTTTTTTTAACCCGCTCTAAACCTGAAGCTTGAAGTGAAAAGTTTTTTTCTTAATCATTGCTACCCTTTAAATAGAGTAACTCAAATAACGCAAGAACTAGTCCCGTAGGGTCTTTTGATTGATTTGATTGTTCTTGTTTTAGGCACGCTCCTGTTCTTCTTCTTATACCTACTATATCTAGGTAGTCCTATGTATCGCTTATTATAGCAAGTAGCGGAGTGCTTATTACTACGAAATCCAACCGTAGATCAGCCCAAGGCTGAAACCACCAGCGATGATTAAGCATATTTAATTTAAGTTTTATCTCTATACCTTATATATAGGAGTGATCCTGATTTTAAAATAACACACATATACAGTAGTAAGCCTGATTTTAAATCCAGGATCGCATTGGGATTAGAAAAGCAATAGATAAGGGAAGCAGAACCAATCTTGACAAGGACTTGCAGCCAATCCCCCAACAATCTATAAAAGAACAGCTATTACTAAAAAAAGTAATAAAGGCTCTTTTATAAAGGGAAATGACAAAGAAAATTAAAACTTGTGAATCTAATTTTGACACTTTTAAACTTTCAAAGTATAATTCTAGCGAATGTATTAGCATGATTTAACTTAAATTATTGTAACCTGAATTCTCTTCTAAATCGTTATGATTATCACCACCTAAGCTGTAGTAGTTATTTTCCTCGTCTTCATTACCAATATTTTCTTGCTCATCATCTAGCTCTGAACCGGGCACATCTAAATCAGATCCCGACTTGTCCTGATTAAAGTCTTTTTCATTAAGCATCTCTCTATTGTTTATTTCTACTGCAACCTTGTTTTTAGAAATATCAGCGGGATCTATCTCTGATTCTTTTTGAAATTGATTATAAATATCTTCACTTGGAGGGTATAAGACAGGATTTAGCGCTCCACTTCTATTTTCATCTTCAAGATTCTTTTGGTCTAATTTTTTTTTATCATCATCCATTTTATTGCTTATTTAATTGATTTACAATACACTAATTTAATAATTAAACATTTAAAAACATAAAACAACTACATTATTAACGAATAAATAACTAATTCCCAGTATTATTTAGCTTCCGAAAAATATAAACTTAGTAATTTACAGTTAACTATTTAATAAAAAAAAGCTATTTAAAATCACGAACTCTTAGCAGATATACCGCAGTACAGCAACGAAAATAATTACAAATTCCTAAATAAAAAATACAAGCCTACCATACAGGTTTAAGATATTTTCTATACCCTTATCCTCAAGTTTGTAAAGCGATAGTATTAGAAATAACAGAAAGTTGAAATTTTGAGAAGACATTTGCTATTCCGCTACATTCAGTATCTACAGGAATTCATATTTTGCATATTCGCAAAAAACAATTTGAACCAAATGGCTTTGTAAGCGCGACAGATGTTTTATAAATCACCGCAAATTTTACGAAATCGGATTGTCGCAGCAGAATACTTTGCTGACAAAGACCCCAGCATTTAAAGTGCTAAAGCGCTAAATATTTCAAAAAACGCAACGTTATAAGAATTTGTTTCACTACCTTTAATAGTTGTTTCTGCAGACGATCACCTATTACATTGACGTGCATTAAGTAGCAACGGAAAATGGAGTTTGTATGGAAGATAAAACTTTAAAACCACATTTTCGACTAAAGATCTCGTTCGTAAAAATATGAAAACGTATCCCAGACCTGCCGAAGATGTCTTCAATCTTTCAGTTCAAAAGGATAATTTAAAAAAAGTACACATAGTAGATATCAATAGCCGCTTGGTTTAAAAAAACAGATAACTTAGAACAAATAAATCTGTCAAACTTGACTTCTTAGATTTATCTGATTAAAATTAAAACTGCGAAGGCAAGCATCTCAAAAAAACTAATTAACAAATAACTAATTTGACAACATAAAAATAAAAAACAATGAGCCTTATAGATGACAATGTAATTCCAGGAAATGATGGTAGAATATTTGGTACAAATGCAGTTAATGAGAAAGATTTATTAGCAATAAAAACCGCTATTCAGGAGCTAAATGGCATTAAAGACGTAGTCCTTAACCACGCCATTTTCCCAAGAGAATTTACTGTTTACACGATTAACCTTATAGCCATAACTGACATACAAAAGAAAGTTCGACAAGCAGGATTCCACGCAATTCCTAAGGAAGAAATTGACGTTTAATAAAAAATTAATTAGAGATAATTATTTTATTATAATATATCGTAATATTGCAATATCAATATATAACAAAATGGGAATTACCAAATCACAACATTTTACAGACAGCCAAAATGAATTAGCTGTATTAGCTAAGGCAATAGGTCATCCAGCGCGTATTGCAATAATCCAGCATCTGCTAAAAGTAGATAGTTGCGTATGTGCAGCTATTGTTGACGAGCTTCCATTAGCTCAGCCAACGATTTCTCAGCACTTAAAAGAACTTAAAAATGCAGGTCTGATTAAAGGAACAATTGAAGGAAATTCTATTTGTTACTGTTTAAATGAGGAAGGATTTGGCAAAATTAAAGGTTTTTTAGAAACCATAAGTGCTTATTTAGAAAAACAGAATAAGCAATGTTGTTAACTTTTAAATTATATAAAAAATGAAACTATCAGAAATCAAGAGAGAATTAAGCACATTAGAAAATGTTGCCTTTGTACTGCCTAATGGAAGTTACGTTCCGGAACACTTTCATGTAACTGAAGTGGGCTTAGTTACTAAGAACTTCATTGATTGCGGGGGAAAAGTTAGAAAGGAAACTGTTGTTAACTTTCAATTGTGGGATGCTAACGACTTCGATCATCGTTTGAAACCAAACAAACTGCTATCAATTATTGCGCTTTCCGAAAAGATTTTAGGGATTGAAGATTACGAAATTGAAGTAGAATACCAAACAGAAACCATTGGAAAATATAGTTTGGGTTTCAACGGACAAGACTTAATGTTAATTAATAAACAAACTGCTTGCTTGGCTGAAGACCAATGTGGCATTCCAGCATCCAAACCAAAAGTAAAATTCTCAGAAATGAAAAACAATGCTACTACTTGTACTCCTGGAGGAAGTTGTTGTTAAACTATTATTTACACCAATTAAATGACAACAAACAAAATCAAACTGTTTTCAAAGATCGAAAGCGCCATTCTTGCTTTTGATTTTGCTAAAATAGCAGCGGAACGCAAAACCACTTTGCAGTCCCTAATTGACTTTATTCAAAATAAAGTTAATACTAAACAAACAGTACTGCTAAATTTCATTTGTACTCACAACTCAAGACGAAGTCATTTAGCACAAGTTTGGGCACAAACGGCAGCTACCCATTACAATATCAAAAATGTATTTTGTTACTCTGGCGGTACCGAAGCAACTGCTTTATATCCAACTGTTCTAAAAACATTAGAGCAATCAGGGTTCAAAATCGCAACTATTGCAGACGGAGATAACCCAATATACTCCATAAAATACACAGAAAACGAGCATCCAATCATTGGGTTTTCAAAAAGCTATAATGACGATTTTAATCCAAAAAATAGTTTTGCCGCAATTCTAACTTGTGCACAAGCCGATGGTGATTGCCCTTTTATAAGTGGCGCTGAAAAAAGAATTGCAATTCCTTTTGAAGACCCGAAAGCTTTTGACAGTACATGGCAACAGACAGAAAAATATCAAGATCGTAGTTTACAAATTGCCACTGAAATATTTTATTTATTCTCTCAAATTAAATTATAAAATGCCATCACTAAAAAAAAGATTAAACTTTCTAGACAACTACTTAACGATTTGGATATTTCTCGCCATGATTCTTGGTGTTTCTATTGGCTACTTTATACCATCCAGCAGCACTTTTATTAATTCCTTTTCGAGTGGCACCACTAACATTCCTCTAGCAATAGGATTAATATTGATGATGTATCCACCATTAACTAAAATTGATTTTTCAAAAATCACTTCTATTTCCGAAAAGCCAAAATTACTTACGCTCTCCTTTTTGATCACATGGATAGTAGGTCCATTCTTAATGTTTTTATTAGCTACATATTTCTTAAAAGATTATCCAGAATATATGACTGGTTTAATCATAATTGGGATTGCGCCATGTATTGCTATGGTAATTGTATGGAATGAACTTGCGGAAGGTAACAGAGAATTAACGGCGGGCTTGATTGGAATTAATAGTTTATTGCAAGTCTTCTTTTTTAGCTTATATGCTTATTTTTATTTGGAAATCATGCTGCCTTTATTTGGAATAAAAGGTTTGGAGCTCAATATTACTATTGCACAAATCGCTACTACCGTAGGACTATATCTAGGAATTCCATTTGTACTAGCAGTACTAAGTCGGTATTTTATTAAGAGATTTCTAGGAGATAAATGGTTTAACCAAAAATTTATTCCTTTCGTATCGCCTATAACATTGATAGCACTACTTTTTACAATCGTAGTGATGTTTAGTTTAAAGGGGGAAATGATTGTTGATTTGCCAATGGATGTAGTACGGATTGCAATTCCTTTAGTAATTTTCTTTACAATTATGTTTTTCTTGATGTTTTTAGTTTCAAAAAGGATTGGAGCAAATTATAGAGATGCTGTTGCGCTCTCATTTACTGCGGCTGGAAATAATTTTGAGTTAGCAATTGCCGTTTCAATAGGTGTTTTTGGAATCAATAGCGGACAAGCTTTTGCAGGTGTTATAGGTCCATTAGTAGAGGTTCCAGCGCTGATAATTTTAGTAAACGTATCTTTTTGGCTGAAAAAGAAACTTTATCCTGTTAGACATTAATTAGACTTTGTCAAAACCATTCTTATTTTTAATTTATGGATCAAACTTTTCCAAAGTAAAAACTCGATTTTTCAAAACACTTATTATATTTCCTGCTCTTCTATTTCGAAAAAGACAAAAGCAAGTTATTTTTTTTTAATTAAAATAGACAATTAGCTATCCAATTCCAAGCACTTCTATTAGTCCGGTGACTAATTAACAAACCTTCAATTTGTCAGAAATCAATAATAGTAATAGTCAAGATCATTTTTTGAAGCTAATTTTAAACATTAAATAAAAAAACAGGTTGAATTGTATTTTTTTAACAATTTTTATTCGAAAGCGAATTTATTTAACATTTTATTTAGATATTTGGACTAACTAATCTTAAATAACCCAAAAATGAGAATTAATTTCAACTATTTTTTGAGTCTCTTAATTGTACTGTTCGCGCAATTAACATTTGCTCAAGAAAGTAAAATGTCCGGTAAAGTTACTGACATGGGCGGACTTCCAATTCCTGGTGCAAATATTACCGCTAAGGGAACGACAAACAGTACTCAAACTGATTTTGACGGTAATTTTTCAATCACTACTAAAAAGGGGCAAATTTTAACGGTCAGCTTTATAGGCATGAAAACTGTAGAAATCGCAGCAGCATCTTCGATGGTGATCAAGCTAGGTGAATCTTCAAATGATCTTGAAACCGTTTTTGTAGTTGGTTTTGGTACCCAAAGCAAGAAGAAATTAACAGATAATATTGCTCGTGTAACAGCAAAAGATATGGAAAACGTACCTGTGGCCAACTTTCAAAATGCGATGGTTGGTAAATTAGCAGGAGTACAAATTACTCAGATTAATGGAAAAGTAGAAGGTGGCGTAAAATTGAGAGTTAGAGGTGTTTCTAGTATTTCCTCTTCTCAAGAACCATTATATGTACTTGATGGAATGCCATTAATAAATGATAATGAAAGTGGTTCAGCAGCCCCAATTAATCCATTGATTTCATTAAACCCTAATGACATTGAATCGGTAGAAATATTAAAAGATGCCTCTTCCGCAGCTATTTACGGCGCTAGAGGAACTAATGGAGTTGTTTTAATTACTACCAAACAAGGAAAAGCAGGTAAAACAAAAATCTCGTTAAACACCTCAGCAGGATGGAGCGAAGCTACCAACAAAATGAGTTGGCTAAATGCAGCAGAATATGCTGAACTATATACAGAAGCCTCTGCTTATAGATACGGAGCTGATGATTTATGGCTGACAGAACCAGGAGGAGTTTTTGACGGTTATGCGAATGGAAAAGATTGGAGAACTGGAGAAGTTGATACTGACTGGCAAAATTTAGCCTTAGTAAAAGGATCTACTCAAGAACATTCCTTTTCAATATCGGGTGGTGATAGCAAAACAGTATTCTTTCTTTCAGGCGGGTATAATAATACCGAAGGAATTGTTCGCGGAAATAAAATGGATCGTTACTCTTACAGAGGGAATTTAGACCACAAAGTTTCTGACAAATTACGAGTTGGTCTTAATACAAGTTTGAGTAAAACAAACATCAAAAGAATAGGATCTGATAATTCATTTGCTACTCCATTGCAAGGCGTTGCACAAACACCATTAGCACCAGCTTACCTTGACGACGGAATCACTCCAAATAATGACACAACCTTGTATTATAACTTTTTAATGCAGCAATTTAATGGAAATTGGGATGCAAACATTTTTAGAACTTTAATGAACACTTATTTCGAATACAAATTTGTACCGGAATTGAGTTTTAGAACAGAAATAGGATATGATAACAATAATCAAACAGAAGAGTATTTTGCAGGTAGTTTAACCGAATCCGCATCAACAAATGGTTATGCAGACGCTAATGCAATTCAGTCGGACAAGTACAGTATAAATAATTATTTCAACTACAACAAAACTTTCAAAGAAGATTATAAATTAGATTTAGTTTTAGGAATGAGTTTTGAAGAAAGTGCTCGCAAAAGACAATATGTTGCTGGAACAGGTTTCCCCTCTGATGATTTACAAACTGTTGAAAGTGCTTCTGAAATAACATCAGGTTCTTCTAGTAGAACTAAATACAATTTCCTTTCTTATTTTGGTAGAGCTACCTTTTCTATTATGGACAAGTATCTTATAAAAGGAAGTTTACGTTATGATGGTTCATCAAGGTTTGGCGCTTCTAATAGATATGGTACATTCCCAGCTGCTTCTGTAGGATGGATTATTTCACAAGAAGACTTTTTGAAAGATAGTAATTTTATTAATTTATTAAAATTAAGAGGAAGTATTGGAGTTACTGGTAATGCAGGTATTGGAAATTTTGCAAGTTTGGGACTTTTCAATGGTTCATCTTACAACAAACAATCTGCTATCAATCCTTCGCAATTAGTTAACCAAGATTTGAAATGGGAAAAAACGAATCAAACAGATGTGGGTATCGACTTCGGTTTCTTAAACAACAGAGTAACGGGAGAAATAGATTATTATGTTAAGAAAACAAATGACTTATTATTAAATGAGCCTTTACCAGGTACTTCTGGATGGAGTTCTTTGACTCGCAATGTAGGATCATTGACTAATAAGGGCTTTGAATTTGTATTAAACACAACTAATATTAAAAATTCTAGTTTAAGCTGGAAAAGCTCATTCAATCTTGCGACTTTAGATAATAAAGTGACTGCTTTACCTGGTGGCGATATTGTTGCGGGTCAAAATATTGTTAGAGTTGGAGAAACTATTTCTTCTTTCTACATAGCAGAATATGCCGGTGTTGACCCAGCAAATGGAAATGCTTTGTTTTACAAAAACACTTTATTACCTGATGGCTCTTTAGATAAAACAACTACAAAAACGTATAGTGAAGCACAAAGAATCATAGCTGGAAATCCTTATCCTACTTTAATGGCAGGACTTACAAATACTGTAACATTCAAAAATTTTGATTTTTCTATGACTTTCCAAGGAGAATGGGGCGCTTCTATCTATAATGAGGGTGGTAAATTTCAATCAAGCAACGCTAGATATAGAGACAACCAAACCAAAGATCAGATGGACAGATGGCAAAATCCAGGCGACATTACTAATGTGCCACAAGCAAGATGGGGTCGTAGTAATGGTGACCAAGCTTCGACGCGTTATTTAGACAAAACTGATTTTGTTCGTTTGAGAAACTTATCCTTAGGCTATACTTTACCAAAAACACTAACTCAAAAAGTTTCTGTAGACAGACTTCGTGTGTATTTAACAGGCGTTAATTTACTAACATTTACAAACTACAACGGATATGATCCAGAATCATCTTATGATAATAATGGGGATTCCAATATAGAAAAAGGAATTGCATTTTATTCAGCGCCTCCTGCAAAAACAATAATTGTTGGATTAAATATTGACCTTTAATACTATCAGACATGAAAAAATATAACTACAGAATAATTATAACTACCGCTATTGCTATCTCTTTTATAGGTTGCGATGATAATCTGACGATCAATCCTGAACAAGATATTACCACTGAGATTGCAATTAGTTCGCCTTCAAATCTGCAGAAGATTTTGAATAACGCTTATGGAGATGCGAGATCAAGTGCATTATATGGTGGAGGAATCGCTTTAGCTTCTGAATTAATAGCTAACGATGGTGATCTTTATTGGGATGGAACATACGTTCAACCAAATCAATACGATGAGAAAGCAATACTTACCGACAATAGTTACGTTCAAAGTATTTGGCTAAGAGCTTATAAAATTAGTAATCAGACTAATATTGTACTTGATAATTTAGCAGTTTTTACAGATACTGATGATAAAAATAAAGCAAAAGGAGAAGCACAATTTTTGAGAGGATTAGTTTATTTTGACTTAGGGCGTTTGTTTTCTAAAGCATACGTTGCAGGAGCGGTCAACAGCCAACTTGGTGTTCCCATCATTTTAGAACCTGTTTTAAATCCTGCAAAAATCACTTTCCCTTCTCGAAATACTTTAGAAGAAGTCTACAATCAAGTTATTATTGATTTGAAGGATGCTTATACTTTGTTACCTGAATCAAATGGTGTATATGCTACAAAGTATAGCGCAGCAGCACTTTTGGCACGCGTTTATTTGCAAAAAGGCGATTATATCAATGCTAGAGCTATGGCTAATATGGCAATAACTACTAGTGGCGCGGCTTTAACAGGAACATTTGCAAAAGCTTTTAACAATTCAGAAAATTCAACCGAAGATTTATTCGCTTGGCAAGTTAGCAGTCAAGATGTAAGTTCTAATGACAATAATGTTTTTTGGGCAGGTGAAGATTTTGGCGGACGATCTGGAAATCCAGATATCAGTATTGAAGATCAACATTTTGACATTTATGACGATACTAATGATGAGCGCAATAATTTCTTCTATGAGGCTGATAACATTTGTACTACAAAATGGAAAAACCAGTATGGTAATATCCCGTTTTTACGTTTAGCTGAAATGATTTTGATTCGTGCTGAAGCAAATTTTAGATCAGGAACAACTGTAGGTCGTTCTCCTTTAGATGACATTAATGCATTAAGAAATCGTTCTGGTGCTGCAGCATTAAATAGTGTTGATTTAGCTACTATTTTAATGGAGAGAAAAAGAGAATTGGCTTTCGAAGGATTTGCGTTATTTGATGCAAAAAGATTGCAACAAAATATCGGGTCGCTCCCTTTCAATGCTGATAATCTAGTTTTACCTATTCCTTTAAGAGAAATGGATGTAAATAAAAACCTAGTTCAAAATCCGGGATATAATTAATCTAATTTAGATAAAACTATTCTGTAGTATACAGAACTGTTAAATAAAGTACCCCTTAAAACTACCGTTTTTAATAAAATTAAAAGTGTAGTAGTAAGGGGTATTTTTATGTAAAAATATTTAAAGTAAAAATTATTAGATATCTAATACGAGTTCTAATGTAATTGCTTCTAAAACCTCAAAAGCGGTTTCTGCCATTTTATTTCCTTTAGTATCTAACAACGGATTTATTTCGACAAATTCGATACAAACCACTTTTTTTGTTTGAATAATCTGATTGATAATTGCTATGATTTCATATTGATCAAAACCTTTTGGCACCGGCGTTCCTGTACCATACGAAATCATATCACAATCCATAGAGTCGACATCAAAAGAAATATACAAAACTTCACAGTTCGCTAATTTACCCAACGCTTCAGCAACACATTTTTGCAATCCTCTGTACCGTACTTCTTCGACTTTATAATTCTTTATTTGTAATTTTTCTATTTGCCTATCCTCCTCTTCTTCCGTATCACGAACACCAAAGTAAATTAAATTTTCAGCTGCTATTTTAGGTCCTTTGCAACCTATATTTTTCATGTTTTCCCAATGCTGTTTCGTTTCAGAACTTACATCATTAGTATTGCGAGAACTTAAATTATCATTAGCAAGAGCTGCTGCTAAAGGCATTCCATGTATATTCCCTGAGGGAGAAGTATAAGGTGAATGCAAGTCCGCATGCGCATCAATCCAAAAAACACCAATACTTTGCTCAGGATAAGCCGCTTTAATTCCGCTTAAAGTTCCTAAAGCCGAAGAATGATCTCCTGATAAAACAATTGGAAAATAATTCTCTTCTAAATTATGCTTTACGGAAGTACAAACACGCGTACATTGCTCTACAACGTGCTCTATTCTTTTGGCAAACGAGCTTTTATTTTTATCATAAATGGATTGATTATGTGTTTTTACATCTTCAAATTCAAATTGATTAAAATAATTGCTGTTTTGGTTAATAGCGGCAATTTCGATAGCATCAATTCCTAAATCAGAACCTCGCGTCCCCGCACCAATATCCGATCTGTTCTTTATTAATTTTATAATTTTATCCATGTAGCTAAAATTATTTAAAATCGTTAAAAGCTCTTTCTATAATTCCTAAACACTCCTGAATTTGAGACTCTGTGATTACTAATGGCGGAGCAAATCTAATTTTATTACCGTGCGTTGGCTTAGCCAATAAACCATATTCGCTAAATTTCATACAAAGATTCCAAGCTAAATCAGATTCTTCATCGCAATCCACGACAATAGCATTTAATAATCCTTTACCTCTTACCCAAGTAATTAGTGGATTTCTAGAAGCTATTTCGTTCAAACCATTTCTTAAAACTTCACCTAAATAAGCTGCATTTTGTGCTAAATTTTCATCTTTTACGACTTCAAGCGCAGCAATAGCAACAGCCGCAGCAATAGGATTTCCACCAAAAGTTGATCCGTGTTGTCCTGGCTTGATAACATTCATAATAGCATCATTTGCTAAAACTGCCGAAACTGGATAAACACCACCAGAAATTGCTTTTCCTAAAATAAGAATATCTGGCTTTACTTCTGGTTTATCTTCACAACCATTCTTACAATCACAATTACCGCACGTTGCCAATAATCGCCCTGTACGAGCAATTCCTGTCTGAACCTCATCAGCAATAAATAAAACATCATGTTCTTCACAAAGGGCTTTTGCTTTAGCTAAATATCCTTCGCTAGGCACATAAACACCAGCTTCACCCTGAATGGGTTCTACTAGAAAACCGGCGATATTTTTTGTTGATTTTAATACTTTTTCTAAAGCCTCTGCATCATCATACGGTATTTTGATAAATCCAGCGGTGTAAGGACCGAAGTTTTTACGAGCTGTTTCATCATTTGAAAACGAAATAATTGTAGTTGTTCTTCCGTGAAAATTGTTTTCACAAACAATAATTTGTGCTTCATTTTCAGGAATTCCTTTTACTTCGTAAGCCCATTTTCTACATAATTTTAATGCCGTCTCCACTGCTTCAGCTCCCGTATTCATAGGAAGTACTTTATCAAAACCAAAATACTTAGTCACATATTCTTCATAAGGACCTAACTGATCATTATGAAAAGCACGAGAAGTCAACGTTAATGTTTGCGCTTGTTTTACCATAGCTCCAACAATTTTTGGGTGACAATGTCCTTGATTTACGGCTGAATAAGCTGATAAAAAATCGAAATATTTTTTTCCATCAACATCCCAAACAAATACTCCTTCTCCTCTTTCTAAAACTACTGGTAAAGGATGGTAATTGTGAGCTCCGTATTGATTCTCTTTTGCTATCAACGCTTCCGATTTTGGAGAAAGGTTTTGTTCTGTATGTGCCATGATGTTATGATTTTAAGTGATAAAGGACAAAATTACTATTTTTTTTCTAATAGCCAATTGAAATATATTATTTGACTTAAAAACAGGTGTTTTTAAAAAATATTTAACTATTTTAGACCCAAATTAAGTCATTATTAAATAATAGTTTCTATTTAAAGATGCTTTTACGAACAAATAAAAATAAGTACATTTAGAGCAACGCAAAAGCTTTATTTATAATTTTAAAAAAATGGAAATATTAGACGAATTCGATATCAAAATCATCAAAGAATTAGAGAAAGATGGAAGAATGGCCTATTCAGCTATTGCTACCCATCTAAAAATATCAAATACAATGGTACATCAGCGTATCAATAGATTAACCGAACAAGGAATTCTTACGGGAATAAAACCAGTAATTAATGAAAAAAAAGTAGGTTATGATTGGGGTTCATTCACAGGATTGACTTTAAATAAAGATCAAGACTCAACTAGAATTATAGAAGAGTTGAAAAAAATTCCAGAAATAACAGAATGCTATTATATCACTGGATCCTATACTCTTTACATAAAGATAATTGCTAAAGATCATGAACACATGCGAAGCATTCTCTATGAAAAAATTGATAATATTCCAGGAATCGCAAAAACGGATTCTATCATTGAATTAGGTTGCGCCTTCAAAAGAAATGTATCGCTCTAAAAACGCTATTTAACTCTCCATCAAACCATAAACTCACTCAACAACCAATGAAAAAAATACTAAGATCCAACTGTTATATTAAATCATGTCTAACACTATTTGCGTTTTTATGTTTGAGTACAATGCAAGCACAAAGTCCAAAAGGCAAATTATTCATTATTGGAGGCGGAGATCGCTCTGATGAATTAATGACACAATTACTTAATTTATCCGAACTAAAGAAAAATGATTACATAGTTGTTTTACCCATGTCCAGTGGCGAACCTGTGGAATCTTTTACCTACTTTAAATCTCAATTACAAAATCTGACTCCAAATCCAATTATCATGATGAACTATGATAAAACGATGGTGAATAATAAAGTGCTGAATGATTCTTTGCAAAACGCTAAACTTATATTCATTAGCGGTGGTGATCAAACTCGGTTTATGAATGTCGTCAAAAACACTCCTGTTTACACTGCCATTCACAAAGCTTACGAAAACGGAAGTACAATTGCGGGAACCAGCGCTGGAGCTGCAGTAATGTGCGAACACATGATTACGGGAAATCAAAAACTACAAACTAAATACTCAGAAACCTTCGATAATATTAGATACAATAATCTTGAAACCACAGTAGGTTTAGGTCTTATTAAAAATGTAATTATCGACCAACATTTCATGAAAAGAAGTCGGTACAATCGGTTACTGTCTGCATTAGTTGAATTTCCAGATCACATTGGTATTGGTATTGATGAAAGTACCGCTTTAATTGTTCGAAATAAGGAAATCGAAATTGCTGGCGAAAGCGAGGTAGTTGTGGTTAAGAAACCAAAGGGAATAACAAAATCCCAAAAAGAAAATTTAGTAAGTATCAAAAGCCTAGAAATGGCTATTTATACTGAAGGTCAAAAATTTAAAATAAAATAAAATGAACTACATCAAGAATTATTTACCGTTACTCCTTTTAGTTTTTTGTTTTAACTTACCAATGTTTTCCCAAAAGATAACTATAAAAGAAATTGAAAGGCTCGAAAAACTAGCTAAGCAAGTAAGCATTATCAGAGACAATTGGGGAATTGCTCACGTGTACGGTAAGACCGATGCCGATGCTGTTTTTGGGATGCTATATGCCCAATGTGAAGATGATTTCAAACGAGTAGAAATGAATTATATCGAAAAACTTGGACGCCTTTCAGAACTTAAAGGACAATCAGTTTTGTATAATGATTTAGAAATAAAACTTTTAATTGATACTGAAGAAGCAAAAGCGGATTATAAAAAAGCAGCACCTTGGTTAAAAAAACTATTAAACAGTTATGCGGATGGAATAAACTTTTATCTCTACAAGCACCCAGAAGTAAAACCTGCTTTACTGACTCATTTTGAGCCTTGGTTTCCTTTACTGTGGACTGATGGAAGTATTGGAGCCATTAGCACTGCTGACCTTTCGACGGGTGAATTAAAAGCTTTCTATTCTGGAAATAATGATAAAGTTGCTTATATCGAAAGGGAGAAAGATGTTCAAACGGGCTCTAATGGATTTGCAATTGCACCTTCAAAAACAGTTTCTGGAAATGCTATTTTATATATCAATCCACATACTACTTTTTATTTCCGCCCAGAAATACAAATGAGCAGCGAAGAAGGATTGAACGCTTATGGAGCCGTAACTTGGGGACAATTTTTTATTTACCAAGGATTTAATGAAAGCTGTGGCTGGATGCATACCTCATCAAATGTAGATGTAGCGGATATGTATTCCGAAAAAATTATCACTAAAAACAACAAATTATTTTACGAATATGACAAGAAATTGTTACCTGTAATTGAAAAAAAAATTACAATCAAATATCTGGAAAACGGAAAACTAATTCCTAAAACATTCAAAACGTATTTCACCAACCACGGTCCGATAATGGCCAAAAGAGATGGAAAATGGATTAGCTTAAAATCCAATAATCGTTCGATGAAAAGTTTGGAACAGAGTTGGGTTCGCACCAAAGCAAAAGGATTTGAGGATTATAAAAAAGCAATGGACTTAAAAGCCAATACTTCAAATAATACCGTTTATGCTGACAAAGAAGGCAATATTGCGTACTGGCATGGAAATTTTATTCCTGTAAGAGATAAAAAACTAAATTGGTCAAAACTGATGGATGGTACCACCTCAGCAACACAATGGAAAGGATTACACAGCGTTTCAGAGACGGTACATTCTTATAACCCTATAAATGGCTGGTTACAAAATTGCAACTCAACACCTTATTCTGTTGCGGGCGGAAATAGTCCAAAAAGAGAAAATTACTTACCATATATGGCGCCTGATGGAGAAAGTTTTAGAGGATTAAATGCGGTACGCCTATTAAGTAAAGGCAAAGACTATACTTCAGACAAAGTAATTGCTGATGGTTATGACACAAAACTTACAGCTTTTGAATTTTTGATTCCAGCCTTAGTAGCTTCTTTCGAAAAAAATATAAATAAGGATAATGCAGTTTATGCTGAATTAATTGAGCCTATTAACCTATTAAAAAAATGGGATTACTACACCAAAGAAAATTCTGTTGCTACAACATTAGCCATCGAATGGGCTTACAAATTAGATCCAATTATTCAAAAAGTATATGTTGATGAAGGTGAAATGGACCAAGTAGAAAATACTAAAAATTTTGTAAAAAGTGCTCTTCCAGAACAATTAATTCCTCAATTACAAATGGTTGTAAATGAATTGAAAACCAAGTTTGGAACTTGGCAAATTCCTTGGGGAGAGCTCAATCGTTTTCAAAGAAGTTGCGGAGCTATTGACTTAGTTTATGATGATGCCAAAGAAAGTCTACCTATTGGATATGGTCCAGCGCTATGGGGGAGTTTGCCAGCTTACAAAAGCAATTATCAAAAAGACACTAAAAAGCGTTACGGTTTCAACGGAAATAGTTTTGTATGTGCGGTAGAATTTGGACCAAAAGTTAAAGCAAAATCTTTATTAGCAGGAGGCAATAGCGGAGATCCAAAATCAAAACATTTTTATGATCAAGCAGAAATGTATCGTGAGGGAAAATTCAAAGATGTCCTATTTTATAAGGAAGATGTTCAAAAAAATGCACAGCGAACCTATCATCCTGGTCAATGAAATTTAAGCACTATAAGATTTAAAAATGCAGTCATAAAATAAAAAAATTATCGACTTAATTTCCACACAGAATAATTGTAGAATTTAGTAGTAATAAAAAAAACTCAAAAATTATGAAAAAAGCACTATTTACCTTATTAGGTCTATTATTCTTTTCAAGCGTATCATTTGCGCAATTGAAAACGGTAAAGTACACTGATGGAAATCAAAAACTTAATGGATTGTCAATTGCTCCCGTAAAAGGAAGCAAAACTAAACCTGGAATCTTAATACTTCCTGCCTGGAAAGGAATTGACGCACATTCAAAAAGATCAGCAGAAAAACTTTCAAAAATGGGTTATTATGCATTTATAGCTGACATTTATGGGGAAGGAAACTACCCAACAAATACCCAAGAAGCGGGAAAAATGGCTGGTTTTTACAAAACTAATACCGCTGATTATCAAAGACGAATCCAACTAGCTTTAGACCAATTAGTAAAAGCTGGTGCAAATTCTGATAACATTGTTGTCATAGGATATTGTTTTGGAGGAACAGGAGCGCTTGAAGCAGCTAGAGCTGGCATGAAAACGAGAGGAGTTGTTTCTTTTCACGGTGGTTTAGGTCGCGATGCTGCGAGAGTGAATAATCCAATAACAACTAGGGTTTTAGTTTTACACGGTGCAGACGATCCTTATGTATCTGCTGCCGAAATAAATACTTTTCAACAAGAAATGCGCGATACTAAAACAGATTGGGAAATGATATATTACGCTGATGCCGTTCATGCTTTTACGGAGCCAGAAGTTGGTAACGATAAATCCTCTGGAGCAGCTTACAACGAAAAAGCAGCTACAAGATCTTGGGAACGTATGAAAACTTTCCTGAAAGATGTTTTGAAATAATTTATTTATTATAATTTTCAGAAACAGTATAAGTTCGTTTTTTTTCTTAGATTTATATATTGAAATTAGGAGATTCATAGAATTTATACTGTTTTTTTTATGTCAAAAAGTAAAATCAGGAATGACAAAACATGCCTCAATTGCAGGTATGTAGTAGAAAATAGATTTTGCCCTAATTGCGGGCAAGAAAATACAGATACTAGGAAAACTTTTCATCACCTATTTATCCATTTTTTTGAGGACTTAACGCATTATGAAAATGCTTTTTGGCCAACTATAAAAAATCTTATATTCAAACCAGCTGCATTAACAAAAGAATACCTTTCTGGGAAACGACTGACCTATTTAGCTCCCGTTCGTCTTTACATCTTCATTAGCTTTATCACCTTTTTAATAATTGCACTTTTTTCGAGTCAAAACGAGCCCTTAAATTACGCTTCCAAAAAGGAAACAAAAATTAGCACAAAAAACAAAAATTTTCAAAGTCATAGCCATAAAAAAGACAGCAACCCGAGCCAGCAAATTGATACTGTTGATCTAGAAAAAAATTTTAATTTTGGATACGAATCTGTAGAACAATTAGACTCTATCCAAAAGAATGCACCGAAGTCAGAAAAACTGTCCGATTTAAATTATTGGATAAACAAACGAATCCAGTTGACTAAAGAACATAATACCAATAAAGAAATTATTGAAAAATTCATAAATTCCTACACCCATAACTTACCCAAAGTTTTATTTGTACTTATGCCAATCTTCGCATTCTTACTATGGTTATTTCATAGCAAGAAACGTTGGTATTACTTTGATCATGGAATATTCACACTCCATTACTTCTCCTTTTTATTATTGCTTTTATTGATCCTATTCCTCATAAATACTGCGATTAATTCTCTTATAGAATCATCTCTCTTATCTTTTTTTCAGGTCATCATTAACTTTATAGGAATTGGATGGATGCTATATTATTTCTATCCAGCACATCATCGCTTTTATGGAGAAACGCGTTGGATATCATTTTTAAAAAGTAGTTTATTATTTTTCATTAACTTCGTTCTAATTCTAATTATATTATCAATCTTTGCCATTTACACATTTATCAATTTACATTAACTAAAATGAAAAAAATCCCTTTATTAAGCCTGTTCGCAATTTTAACAATAAGTTGTACCTCTCAAAAAATAAGCGTCAGTCAAGTTGACCCTACAAAATACATGAATACCATTACGGCTGACGAACTAAAAACACACCTTTACATCGTAGCTTCAGATGAAATGGAAGGACGCGAAACGGGTTCTGCTGGACAGAAAAAAGCGGGCGTTTATCTTATCAATCAATATAAAAAAGATGGCATCTCCTTCCCTGCTGCTGCTTCAGATTTTTACCAAAAAGTTCCAGCGGCTTTCCTGAATGCAAAACGCAACGAAAACTTACCCGATTCAGAAAATATATGGGCTTATATTGAAGGTTCAGAAAAACCAAATGAAGTCTTAGTAATTTCAGCACATTACGATCACGTAGGTATGAAAAACGGAAACATTTACAACGGTGCTGATGATGATGGTTCAGGAACAGTAGCTTTATTAGAAATTGCGCAAGCCTTTCAAAAAGCAAAAAAAGCAGGACATGGACCAAAACGCTCTATACTATTTCTTCACGTAACTGGCGAAGAACATGGCTTACATGGTTCAAGATACTACTCTGAAAATCCATTATTCCCTTTGGCGAATACGATTGCTAACATCAATATTGATATGATAGGCCGTCGTGATGTGGCTCACGCTGACAGCAATAATTACGTATATGTTATTGGCGCAGACCGTTTATCATCTGATTTAGATAAAATTTGTGCAGAAGCAAACGCTAAATACACTAAAATAAACTTAGACTATAAATTCAATGATCCAAAAGATCCAAACCATTTTTATGAACGTTCAGACCATTATAATTTTGCTAAAAACGGCATTCCATCAGTATTCTTCTTCAACGGAGTGCATGCTGATTACCACAAACACACGGACACTCCGGACAAAATTGAATATGATGCTTTAACTAAAAGAACTCAATTCGCATTTGTAACCGCTTGGGAACTTGCTAACAGAGATAATAGACCTGTTGTAGATAAAAAATAATATTTGGGCACATCCACACTTCCACTAGCGTTGCAGCGTGGTCGGGCTATTCGCTACAATCTGCGCTAAAAATGCGCAGGATTTTCACTGCTATCCCTTGTGCAAAAAACTCGATATAATAAGAGCCTTGAAGAAATTCAAGGTTTTTTTTGCGAAATTTTACCACAAAAAAAGCCTCTCATTTCTGAGAGGCTTTTGCCTTTTGGGTGGGAGACGGGGCTCGAACCCGCGACCCTCGGTACCACAAACCGATGCTCTAACCAACTGAGCTACAACCACCATGTTGCTTAGCGGTGGCAAAGATACAACATAAGTTTACTTTTGCAAATGTTTTTTTCAAAAAATTACATCTATTTTCCGCTAAATATCCTAAGCTATTGACTACCAAATATCTTTCCTTTATAAAATCTTTAATAGATTTTGCAACTAACAGTATTCCTAAATCTCTAAAGCTGTAATTTCAGCTTTCTAGAGAGTCTTTACTCGTAATTAGCAATTCAGCTAACTGATTTTACAGGGCTAAAAAAGAGAAGAAAATGGTTCTTTTTTAAAGTATGTCACAAAGATGTCAAAATAAAAAACGACTGTAGCTAATTAAAAGTCAAAAGTTAATAGCTGAAAATTATAGTTCTCTTACTTCAAATCTGCTAGGCTATTAACTGCCACATGTCTTTCCACTGTAAAACCTTCCGCGTGTTCTAAGCCAGCGATTCTTCCTAAATCTCTCGAGCGGTAATTTAAGCTTTCTAGGAAGTTTTTACTGCTAATTGGGGATTCTGGCTCTTTAGACTTTGGATCATAAAACTGCGAACTGTAAGCCAAAATAGATTCTATTTTTTTATCTGTGAAACCAGTAATATCAACTACAAAATCAGGTTCGATATTTTTCCATTGAATATAATGATAGACTAATTTTGGACGCCACGCGTTTTGTTTCTCACCATCTAATTCAGTTTCAATTTTCATTAAACCGGATAAAAAACAAGCATCAGAAACTAGTTTACTTCCCTTTCCGTGATCAATATGACGATCATCTATTGCGTTACACAAAACGATTTCGGGTTGGTATTTACGAATCATTTTTATAATTTCTAACTGGTGTTTTTCATCATTTACAAAAAAACCATCACGCATTTCTAAATTTTCTCTAGCAACAACTCCTAAAATTTTTGCTGCAGCATTGGCTTCCTGATCTCTAATTTCAGCAGAACCACGAGTTCCTAATTCGCCACGAGTCAGATCAACGATTCCAACTTTTTTCCCTAAAGAGATTTCTTTTAAAATAGTTCCCGCACAACCTAATTCAACATCATCAGGATGCGCTCCAAAAGCTAGTATATCTAATTTCATATTTTTATTTTTATTTTTCGCTAAGCGTCTTATTTTTTTTGGGTATTGAATTATAAAAGTTTTTTATCAAACTTTAATTACAAAACCCTCTTCATTGTCATCGATTTATTGACACTTTCCTCCCACTCTTTTTCAGGATTACTATCTTTTGTAATACCACAACCCATATATAAATGAGCTTGTGAATCCTTAATTTGCATGCAACGCAAATTTACAAATAAATCAGAACTTATTGTTTCTCGTGCAAAACTGCAATTTAATTCTCCCAGAAAACCCGTGTAAAAACTCCTGTCATAAGGTTCGTTTTCCAAAATAAAGTCTTTGGCTATTTCTTTTGGTAAACCGCAAACAGCAGGTGTTGGATGTAGTAACTGAATCACTTTTTTCAAACTCAAATCAGAATTCAAAACACCGGAAACATCTGTTTTTATATGCCAAATACTTCCTGCTTTTATACTGTACGGTTTTGTGAATTGTACAGCCGAAGCAATATTTTGAAGCCGTTGTACCAAATAATCGGTTACAAATTGTTGCTCTTCCTTTTCCTTTTCTCCCCAAACGATTTCAGAGGAACCAGTATCTTTTTGTGTTCCAGCTAACGATATTGTTTCAAAATTATTTTCGGCAACTTTTAATAACTGTTCAGGAGTGGCACCAATCCAGTTTCCAATTTTAGGATGATAAAAACAATACACGAAAGCCGAAGGATAAAGCAACACTAACTTTTGAAAGGTTTCCACCATATCAAAATCATCTATAGCAACTACTTCAGTTCGGGACAAAACAACTTTCTGAAACTTCTCGTTCTTTATGGCTGTAATTCCTTTAGACACCAGAGATTCGAAATCATTTTGAGCACTTTTATCAGCTTTTGACAATTCCTTTTCAGAAAATGCTATTTCGTTGCTATTCAAATAAAAATGCACTAACTCCGATTCACTTTCAGGAATTAAATAGGTTTTTACACCATCAAAAGTTGCTACAACAAAGCCTTTTTCCGTAAAGTCATTCACTTCAAATAGCGTGTCATTATGCTGAAAAAAACCAGTTATTTCCTCCGAATTTGGTTTTGAATAAACAACAAAAGGGAGGTTCTTTTTTAGCTGATTATGGATTTTGCTGTCAATTGATTCCATTATTTGTCAGTACTTTTTCTTTTTGGCAAAATCATATTTGTCAACTTACAAAGCGAAATTAAATTATTATTTTCATCAACAATTCTAATTTCCCACAAGTGAATACTGCGACCTTTATGAACAATCTTAGCCGTTGCTGTAACCAGTCCGTTGCGCTTTGCTTTCAAATGATTGGCTGATATTTCTATTCCACGCACTTCGCTCACTTCTGGATTTACAAATAGCATCGAAGCAGCGCTTCCAACACTTTCTGCTAATGCAACTGATGCTCCGCCGTGCAATAATCCAACAGGTTGATGAACCGCTGGAGTAACAGGCATTGTAGCTACTAAAAAATCCTCACCAGCGTCAGTGTAGGTGATATTCAAAGTGCGCATTAAAGTGTTTTCGGAAATTTTATTGCAGTAGTGAAGTATCTTTTCTTTATCAAATGTCATGTTTCTGTATTTTAATCCGTAAAATTAAAGAAAAGATACCGGAGAAGACGGTAATTACATTTGTAAATCTAATTTCAAAATAGATTTTTCCTATTTTTACAAAAAAAACAAAGCAGATGCGTCCACAAATAGTATTGTTTTTAATGGGATTAATTTTGTCTATTAGTTCGTGTCGCTCTGATTTTGAAACCGAAGCAAGTACTGGCAAACTCGAGTTCTCAAAAGATACAATTTACCTTGATACTGTTTTTACCAATATCGGTTCGAGCACGTACCGATTGAAAGTGTACAACAGAAGTAAAAATGACATTACCATTCCCACTATAAAATTAGCAAAAGGCCTAAATTCTAAATACAGAATGACGGTTGATGGAATGCAAGGAAACAAAGGAAAAATATTTAATAACGTAGATTTATTGGCGAAAGACAGTTTGTATATTTTTATTGAAACTACTGTAAATATTGCCGATGCGAATCCAAGTGATTTTTTATATACAGACCAAATTCAGTTTGACAGTGGACAAAATCTTCAAAATGTAGAATTGGTTACTCTTATTCAAGATGCCGTTTTTCTATATCCAAAACGTTTTGCAGATGGAACTACCGAAACATTGCCTATTGGAAACGAGAAAATTGAAGGTTTTTATTTGGACGAAAATGATCCTATAAATGGAAACGAGTTGCAATTTACTAAAAAGAAACCGTATGTTATTTATGGGTATGCCGCTGTTCCTGCTAATAAAACTGCCACTTTTGAAGCAGGAACCAAAGTTCATTTTCACGCTAATTCAGGGCTTATTATTACCAATAAAGCATCTATAAAAGTAAATGGAACCGTTTCAACAACGGATAAAATGGAGAATGAAGTCATTTTTGAAGGCGATCGCTTAGAACCTGATTTTGAAAATGTTCCTGGACAATGGGGAACTATTTGGATAACTGATGGCAGCACAAATAACTCATTCAATCACTTGACGATCAAAAATGCAACCATTGGATTACTAATCCAAAATAATGATGGCACTACAGTTTCTATAAAAAACACCCAAATTTACAACTCGACTAACTACGGTATTTTGGCGCAGACCGCTAAAATTAATGGAGAAAATGTAGTTATAAATAACGCCGGACAAGCAAGTTTAGCGTGCACTTATGGTGGCAATTATACGTTTACACATTCTACTTTCAATAATAACTGGAACAGTTCACAGCAAGTTGCCGTTGCTATAAGCAATTATGTTGCGGGTGCGATTCCAGAAGTAAAAGATCTAGCGGCCGCTACTTTTAACAATTGTATTATTTATGGATCCTATTCGAATGAAATGACGTTGAATAAAAAAACAGGAGCAGCTTTTAAATACCAATTCAATAATTGCTTGATTAAATTTGACAATACGTCCAACAAATTCGCAACTAATCCAGATTATCAGTTCACAACGGATCCAGCACATTACAACGAAATTATTTTAAACAAAGACCCAAAATTCTTTAAAATAGCACAAAACAAGTTGAATATTGACGCCACTTCTGCCGCTTTCGCAAAAGGGAATTCGGCCTATTTAATTCCGTTGGACGTTTTAGGGAAAACAAGAACTTCGCCTCCTGATTTAGGAGCGTATCAGAGTATGGAATTTCCAAAATAGAGTTAAGAAAACAGAGAATTAAAGCAAGATTTTCGTGCATAATTACGAAGTTCTTCTTTGGGATTTAAAATTTTATTTTTGAAATTTTAATCCTTGCTCGTACTACTTTTTTAAACTAAATTTGCACCGTAAATACAACAAACTACACAACAATGATCCATTTCTTTGAAAACCAAAGCAAAACTGTTTTTGCAGTACAAACGCAAAACGAAATTTCGGCTCAAGACATTTCAAAATTAAACTGGCTTTTTGCCGACTCAAATAAAATAGAAAAATCCGTATTAACGGATTTTTTTGTTGGACCACGTGCCACTATGGTGACACCGTGGAGTACAAATGCCGTTGAAATCACTCAAAATATGGGTATTTCAGGGATCATTCGAATTGAGGAATTTCATAAAGCAACGGAAGATTTCACTGATTTCGACCCAATGCTCTCACAAAAATATACAGAGTTACATCAAGATATTTTTACAATCAATGTGCAACCAGAACCTATTTTAGACATCGAAGATATTGATGCCTACAACAAGAAAGAAGGTTTGGCCTTAAGCCTTGAAGAAGTAGAATACTTGGATAATTTATCAACCAAATTAGGTAGAAAATTAACCGATTCTGAAATATTTGCTTTCTCACAAGCAAATTCAGAGCATTGCCGTCACAAAATTTTCAACGGAACATTTGTAATTGATGGCGAGGAAAAAGAAACGTCTCTTTTCAAATTAATCAAAAAAACATCTCAAGAAAACCCGAACGATATCGTCTCGGCGTATAAAGATAATGTGGCTTTTGTAAAAGGCCCAAGAGTGCAACAATTTGCACCTAAAACCGCTGACAAAGCTGATTTTTACGAAATAAAAGAATTCGATTCGGTTATATCCTTAAAAGCAGAAACACACAATTTCCCAACAACCGTAGAGCCTTTCAACGGAGCTGCAACAGGTTCAGGAGGAGAAATTCGTGACCGTTTAGCAGGAGGACAAGGTTCATTGCCTTTAGCAGGAACAGCAGTTTACATGACTTCGTATTCTCGTTTAGACGAAAATCGTCCTTGGGAAGATGCTGTAGCAGCTAGAAAATGGTTGTACCAAACTCCAATGGATATTTTAATCAAAGCCTCAAATGGAGCTTCTGATTTTGGAAACAAATTCGGACAACCGCTAATTACAGGTTCTGTTTTAACTTTCGAACACGAAGAAAACAATCGCAAAATTGGTTACGATAAAGTAATCATGCAAGCTGGTGGAATTGGTTACGGAAAATTAGACCAAGCCATTAAGAAAAAACCACAAGAAGGTGATAAAATTGTTATTCTAGGTGGAGAAAATTACAGAATCGGAATGGGTGGTGCTGCAGTTTCCTCTGCAGATACTGGTGCTTTTGGTTCAGGAATTGAGTTGAATGCCATACAGCGTTCGAACCCAGAAATGCAAAAACGTGCTGCTAACGCCATTCGTGGTTTAGTAGAAAGCGACCATAACCCAATTGTTTCTATTCACGATCACGGAGCTGGTGGACACTTAAACTGTCTTTCGGAATTGGTAGAAGAAACGGGTGGATTGATCAATCTAGATAAATTGCCTGTGGGTGATCCTACCCTTTCCGCAAAAGAAATCATCGGTAACGAATCTCAAGAAAGAATGGGATTAGTGATTGGTCAAAAAGATATTGATTTATTACAAAGAGTGGCTGATAGAGAGCGTTCTCCTATGTATCAAGTAGGTGATGTAACGGGTGATCACCGTTTTACTTTTGAGTCTAAATCTACAGGTGCTAAACCGATGGATTATGCTTTGGAAGATTTCTTTGGAAGTTCACCAAAAACGATAATGAACGATAAAACGATTGCTTACAATTACGCTCCGCTAGAGTACTCAGTAAGAAACATTTCGACTTACTTAGAGCAAGTATTGCAATTAGAAGCAGTAGCTTGTAAAGACTGGTTGACCAATAAAGTCGACCGTTGTGTAGGTGGAAAAGTAGCTAAACAACAAACTGCTGGACCATTGCAATTGCCATTGAACAACGTTGGTGTAATGGCATTAGATTACAAAGGAATTGAAGGTGTTGCTACCTCAATTGGGCACTCTCCTATTGCTTCTTTGATTGATCCTGTTGCAGGAACAAGAACTGCAATTGCCGAATCATTATCGAATATTATTTGGGCTCCAATAAAAGACGGATTGCAAGGGATTTCACTTTCAGCAAACTGGATGTGGGCTTGTAAAAACGAAGGTGAAGACGCTCGTTTGTACGCTGCTGTAGAAGCTTGTTCGAATTTTGCAATTGAATTGGGAATCAATATTCCAACAGGAAAAGATTCACTTTCGATGAAACAAAAATATCCAAATGACGAAGTAATTGCTCCGGGAACGGTGATTATTTCGGCAGGTGGAAACTGTACTGATATTAGAAAAGTAGTAGAACCGGTCCTTCAAAAAGACGGTGGTTCTATTTATTATATCAATTTGTCGCAAGACGAATTCAAATTAGGAGGTTCATCATTTGCACAAACGTTGAATGCGATAGGAAATGAAGCGCCAACAATTAAAGAGGCGAAGTTCTTCAAAAAAGCATTTAATACAATTCAAGAATTAATTTTAGAAAATCAAATTCTTGCAGGACACGACATAGGAAGTGGTGGTTTGATTACTACACTATTAGAAATGTGTTTTGCTGATGTGAATTTAGGAGCTAAAATAGATTTCTCTGTTTTTGAAGAAAAAGACATCATCAAATATTTATTTGCTGAGAATATCGGAATTGTTTTCCAAGCGAAAGATAATGCGACAATTGAAGCTAAATTAAACGCTAACGGAGTTTCGTTTTACAAATTAGGAAATACTACTACTGAAGCTACTTTAGACTTTGGCCCATGCAAATTAGACATCGTAAAATACAGAGACATTTGGTTTAAAACTTCCTTTTTATTAGACCAAAAACAATCTAAAAACGGAATGGCTCAAGAGCGTTTCGATAACTACAAAAACCAACCGTTACAGTATGCTTTCCCAACTCATTTTACAGGGAAAAGTCCAGAAATAGACAGCTCTAAACCACGTCCTAAAGCGGCTATTATCCGTGAAAAAGGAAGTAATTCCGAGCGTGAAATGGCAAATGCAATGTATTTAGCTGGTTTTGATGTCAAAGACATTCACATGACCGATTTAATTTCGGGACGTGAAAATCTAGAGGATATTCAATTCATCGGAGCCGTTGGAGGTTTCTCTAATTCAGATGTTTTAGGTTCTGCTAAAGGTTGGGCTGGAGCATTTTTATACAACGAAAAAGCAAAAACTGCTTTAGATAACTTCTTCAAACGCGAAGACACTTTATCGGTGGGAATTTGCAACGGTTGTCAGTTGTTCGTTGAATTAGAATTAATCCATTCGGAGCACGAAAAAATGCCAAAAATGTCGTACAACGACAGTAACAAACACGAAAGCATTTTTACGTCAGTTACGGTACAAGAAAATAAATCAGTGATGTTGTCTAGCTTAGCTGGAGCAACATTAGGAGTTTGGGTATCGCACGGAGAAGGAAAATTTGAATTGCCATTAGGCGAAGAACGTTACAACATTGTAGGGAAATACGCTTACGAAGGCTATCCTGCTAATCCAAACGGTTCGCATTATGATGTAGCGATGCTTTGTGATGTTACAGGACGCCATTTGGTTACCATGCCGCATATAGAGCGTTCTACATACCAATGGAACTGGGCGCATTATCCAAAAGACAGAAATGATGAAGTTTCGCCTTGGCATGAAGCATTTGTCAATGCAAGAAAATGGATTGAAAAACACTAATATTTTTTATTTAGATATGGAAAGCGTTCTCGAAAGAGAGCGCTTTTTTTTTGTGGAGTTTGTTTTCAAATTTGTTTTGGGCGTGAGCACAAGGTTCAGGCTATTCGCTACGATCTTTCTAGTTCAAAAACGAGAAAGGATTTATCTCATTGAAAGCTATTCGCATTTGTAGTCGATGATTTTCAATTTCGCTGCTATCCTTCCCGCGGATTTACGCTTAGCGAAGAGATACAGTTTATTTTTTTTGTAAGCTTTTTTGATAATTATTTATATATTAGCTTACTGATAAGTCTGATGTCTTGAGACATATTTACAAGTTAGTTGCAAGCTTCCGAGAACGCATATCTAAAATGAGAAACACTGTAAACAAACATAACGATGGAATAAACTTTTACGCTACATTTAATGTAAAAGCAAACACGTTCGGGAAAGTTGTTTTATCAATTATGATTCTGATTTTAATGACCGTTTTCATTTTTGTAGTTTCGACAATTACAAAAAATGATATAATAGAAATGCTGTTTCCAATGATTTTGATTTTTGTGTTAATTGTAGTTTTCCCCATTCGATATTTACTTTGGAATCTATTTGGAAAAGAAACTCTGATTGTGAATACCAAAACAATAAGTTTCCGATATGATTATGGAATTTTAAAAACTAATTTAAAAATAATTTATTTTGACAGGCTTGGAACTGGATTCCAGATTATAAGAGAAGAGAAGAATCTCGAAATTGGGAAATTGATTTTTTACAATTATCGCATTAACGATAATCTACCAGAAGTTATTCATCAAACATCTGTATTGCTAGATAATATTGACATTAATGAAATAGACATGGAAATTTCTAACTTGTTCGTAAATGAATTTAATGAAAGAGATAGTTTTATTCCATATTCAGAAAACTAAAAAGCCAGCAGCTAACAGCTAGGGATTCGTTGGGTGCGAAGCACCAACAATGAAGCACGTGTTGAACGGAACCGGTCACTGGCAGGAACTATGGAATTATCGTAAAATTAATTGAGGAATATGTAGAGGATTTAGTATCCTCTTTTTTTTGAAATATAATAACCTTATTTTCGATAGTGTACACATTTAAATTTCATCACTTAAACTTTGAGATTATTTTTTTTTATGTAGTTACTTTGTAGTAACATTTAAGTAGAAAAAATATGAAAACTGCAATCATCAAAATAGTAAATTCAAAAGTTTTTCAAAATTATCTATTATATTAGCAGATTTCAAAGTCACACTACAAAAAACTTCAGCATTAGTAATATTCACTATTTTAAAAATTTTTGATACAATAAAGTAATTAACAACATGACAAAAAAAGAGCAGCCCTATTACAAATCTGCAAATTTACTCCGCATTTTAAGAAAGCTCCATCGCCAAATAGCCATTTTTTTATTTGCATTCTTCCTAATTATTTCAATAACGGGTCTACTTCTAGGATGGAAAAAGAATTCCTTTGGAATTATTCTTCCTCCAACATCTAAAGGTGTTTCAACTGATTTGAAAACATGGCTTCCTTTAGACAGCCTTCAAACAATAGCAGTGACTACTTTGCACGATTCTATTTCTAAAACGCTTTCAAGCGATATAGAGCGAATAGACGCCAGACCGTCAAAAGGGATTGTAAAGTTTGTGTTTAACGATGATTATTGGGAGATTCAATTAGATGGTACTACTGGAAATGTACTGCAAATAAATAGAAGAAAATCAGACATTATAGAAAACATTCATGACGGAACTATATTAGATGTTTTATTTAATACTAAAAATGATCAATTTAAATTGTCGTACACAACAATTATGGGACTTGCGCTACTAGCGCTAACGGGAACAGGTTTCTGGCTTTGGTATGGTCCTAAAAGAATTCGTCAGCAAAAACAAAATCGCAACAATTAATGATAAGAGTAACTTTAAAAACATATAAACTTTTGTCTTTAAAGGAATATTAAATTTATGACAATTAACTTGTAGTTGTACAAGCTGAAAAATGAAGTTAAAAAATACAATAGCAAAAACTAGAAACAAAAATAATGATAAAGACAGTACTTGGTTTTGGTCGCAAAGAATTGACGACGAATATCGATTAATTTACAAATTTCTTGACGATGAAATCCAAATCTTAAAAGCTAGACATCATTATGATTGATTTACCGATCGTCTATCACTCATTTATCAAAAGAATGAACTTCAAAATTTCCTCAGGAGTTAAAATATAATCAGGCGTCATGTTTTTGATTGCATTATTCGGCATAAAAGGCATGTCGGCTGAAGTTGGATTTTGAACCACAACAGTTCCTCCTGCTTTCTGAATTGCTAGTAATCCCGCAGTTCCGTCAGTATTAGAACCGGAAAGTAAAATCCCTATCACGTTACTACCAAAAATTTCTGCAGCAGCTTCAAAAGAAACATCAATACTGGGTCTGCTATAATTGACTTTTTCAGAACTGTCTAATGCCAAAGTACCATTTTGCTCAAATAGCAAATGATAATTCGAAGGTACCACATACAAGAATCCCGAATCTAAAGGGATTTTATCTTCTATTATTTTTAGCGGTGTTTTTGATTTTATTTTAAGTAATTCTTCTAAAGTCATATCATCAGAATTTTTTCTATGAAGGACGATAACAATGGCAAAAGAATCTATTACTGGTAAATTAGGTAGTATATCCATAAGTGCATGCAAGCTTCCAGCGGAACCTCCAATTATGAGCACTTTGCAATTTGATACTACTTTATTTTCCTCCATAATTTTTCTTTTTTTACTTGTTTGTATTTTCCTTCAGCAATGGAGTATTTTATAGTTTCTTTGGTTCCTAATGCTAAAAAACCAAGAACTGCTAGACTTTCATCAAATAAATTGATGACTCTAGTTTGCAATTCATTATCAAAATAGATTAAAACATTGCGACAAAAAATCATGTCAAATTCATTAAAGGAAGTATCTGAAACAAGGTTGTGCTGAGAGAAAACCATTTTTTTTATTAAGTCTTCACTGAACTTGACATTTCCATAATTTGCAATATAATAATTAGAGAAATCTTCCTGACCGCCAGAATCCTGATAATTCTCAGAATAGTCTTTCATCATTCGAAGTGGAAAAATTCCTTTTTTAGCGGATTCTAAAACCTTTGTGTTAATGTCCGTTGCATATAGAATTGATTTATGTAATAGTCCAGCTTCTTGCAATAAAATAGCCATCGAGTACACTTCTTCGCCACTCGAACATCCAGCATGCCAAATCCGGATAAAAGGTTTAGTAGCCAGTAAAGGCAAGATTTCATTTCGCAAGACTTTGTAAAAAGAGGGATCCCGGAACATCTCCGTTACATTCACCGTTAATTCGTCAATCGCTCTCTTGTAATAATCAGCATCGTATTTTACTTTCGATAAAAAATCATAAAAACTAGAGAATCCATCTAGATTCATTATTCTACTAACGCGACGCTTTAAGGACGCTCTAGAATAACCTCCTAAATCAAATCCATAATATTCGTAAACATCGTTAATAAACGTTTCTAATTCAATGTCCTCTATCATAATAACTCTAAATTTTAGATAATGCTAAAAGCAACTTATCTACGTTGACTGGTTTTGAGATATAATCATCGGCACCTGCCTGAAAACATTTTTCTTTATCTCCCGTCATCGCTTGAGCCGTTACTGCAATAATTGGGGTGGTTTCGCGAGAAGGAATTTTTTTAATAATACGAATAGCATCGTAGCCATCCATATCTGGCATCATCATATCAATTAAAACAGCATCGATAACTTCCTCAGTCTTTAGTAGCACTATGGCTTCTTCAGCGCTTAAACAAGAGAGACAATCATAACACCTTGCACGTAAAGTATGAACTAATGCAAAAATATTCCTGGGATCGTCATCAATAATTAAGAGTCTTTTCTTATTCATATATTCAAATCAAATTTATATTAAAGTTTATCATATAACCAGACTCTCAATAATGAAAGTAGCTGGTCAATATCTACAGGCTTCGTAATATAATCAGAAGCACCAGCTTTTATGCATTTTTCTCTATCACCAGTCATCGCTTTAGCCGTTACTGCAATCAAAGGTAACGCTATAAATTTAGGATTATCTCTAATTTTTTCAGCTGTTTCATAACCATCCATATTCGGCATCATCATATCTAATAGGACAATATCTGTATCTGGATTTACACCTAACATTTTGATAGCTTCATTTCCATCAAATGCAGTAATTACATTCATTTTAAAAGCTTCTAAAGCCTTGGTCAACGAATAGATATTGCGAACATCATCATCAACAATAAGAACCTTTTTGTTCAGCAGAATATTGTTCAGTTGATTCAACTTTCTATAATTTTCTTTTTTATCATCACCTCCTTTATTCTCCTCCATTAAATGCAAAAACAGAGAAACCTCATCTAGCATCCTCTGATAGGAATGAGCCGTCTTTACTATGATAGAATCGGCATATTTTTTAATTTTAACCTCTTCTTTTAGTGACAAACTTTTACCTGTAAATACAATGACAGGAAGATTCTCTAATCCAGGACTTTTCTTAACTCCCTCTAAAATATCATAAGCTTGTCTATCAGGAATTCCCATGTCGAGAATTACACAATCGACATCCTTTTTATTCAGTGCATCTAAACCCTCGGACACTTCACTTTTTATCTCCGAATTGATATTGTGATTTTCTAAGAAGAAAGCCAACGCTTTAGCATGTTGGGGATTGTCTTCTATAATTAAAACTTTTTGCGATTCCTTGCTAATGATGTGTTCTATTCGAGTAAAAACTTCTGGAATTCGATCAAAAGCAACAGGTTTATCAAGAAAATCAACTGCTCCTTTTAATAAACTTTCTTGCTTTAGTTTATGCGATGACATAATATGAACAGGAATATGCTTCGTTTGTGGATAATTTTTTATTTCTTCTAAAACTTCCCATCCGCTTTTTATTGGCAATTCAATATCCAACAAAATCCCAACTGGTCTATACAAAATAGCAAATTTCAATGCGTAATCTCCGCGAACCGCCACAACGGTTTTATACCCATTTTGCCTACTGAATGCTAAAAGCGATTTGGCAAAATTCATATCATCCTCTACTATCAAAATAACTTTATCACCAGGCACAATACTATTTCTGTCATCTTCAATTTCGTCAGGAATTACAGTTGAAATGTATTTTCTCTTCGTTTCTTTCTCAGCTACTGTAATTGTATCTAAAACTTCCATGTCAGATCTAGAAGATACAACAACTTTTTTACTTTTATTGACCACTTTTGGCAAGCAAAGTGTAAATGTACTTCCTTCTCCTTCTATACTATTTAGTAATATTTCACCGTCGAGCAATTTTGCTAATTCTCTACTAATAGAAAGCCCTAAACCAGTCCCTCCGTATTTTCGTTTGGTCGAACCATCTGCTTGTTGAAAAGCTTCAAAAACAAGTGGCTGCTTGTCTAACGGAATTCCAATTCCAGTATCTTTTACGATAAAACATATTATTTTATCATCATCAGTATTTATCTTAATCTCTAAACTAACAGATCCTTTGTTGGTGAATTTAATCGCATTAGAAATAAGATTTTTAAGAATCTGTTCTAATCGCATCTTATCTGTTTTAAGAATAACAGGTGCTTGGTTTGCAATAATTTCAAAACCTATATTTTTTTCCTTAGCCACATGTTTAAATAAACTAGATAAACCATCCGTAATCTCTTTAGTAGTCACATCGATATATTCCAGTTCCATTTTACCAGCTTCAATTTTAGATAAATCTAAAATCTCATCAATCAATCCTAGCAAACTATTTCCTGAACTGTGAATTACCTGGGCAAACTCAATTTCTTCACCATTCAAACTCTCATTATTATTCTCCGATAGCAAACGGCTTAATAGTAAAATAGAGTTTAAAGGCGTTCTCAGCTCATGTGACATATTAGCCAAGAATTCTGATTTATAACGAGTCGATAATTCTAATGCGTCTGATTTTTTCAGAATCTCCGTATTTTTTTCTTCTAATAAAATACTGCGTTCAGAAAGTTCTTCATTCGTTTGCTCCAGCTCCTCTTGTTGTACTCGCAGCTCTTCTTCTGAAGCTTGTAATTTTTCAGTTTGCGTTTCTAACTCCGTATTCATAGCTTCGAGTTCACTATGTTGAATGCGTAATTCTTCCGATTGCGCTTCAGTTTCTTCTAATAATTCGAGTACCCGTTTTCGGTTTTTAGTTGATTTAATAGCGATTCCAATATTATTGCTTACAATCCTTAAAAATTCTAAATGAAGTTCAGAAAAACCGTGTATACTAACCAACTCCACTGCTCCTTCAACAGTACTGTCCATTAAAGGAAATGCAACAATATGGCTCGGTTTTATTTCACCTAAAGCATAGTTTACTTGAATATATTCAGATGGAACAGCCTTAAGTTCTAATAATTTCTTAGAAATTATAGATTGTCCTATTAGTCCATCACCACTTTGAATTCGTTCTCGATTTTTATTTGGAATATAGCTGTAACCTGATTTAGCAATAAGCACATCGCCCTCAAGTATGTAAAAAGCTCCGGCGCTACTGTTTGTGTAAACACATAAATACTCAATAATATCAGTAGATAAAACCAGCATAGTTTTATCGCCTAACATGATGTTATTCAAATGAGCGATGCCAGATTGCAACCACTCTTTATCAGATAACAGAGAAAAAGAATTTTGTAACGAAGCACTCATATTATTCAGCGATTCTCCTACACTTCCTAACGCATCTTCCTTACTGTCGCTTACGCGTATATCGTAATTTCCCTGCGCAATGTTAACGGCAATGGTACTAATAGCCTCAATTCTGGCTGCCGTTTCCTTATCTTTTTCTTGTAATTTTTCTTGTAATCTAGCACGTTCTGTAAAATCTTTTAGAATTCTAATTAAGAAGGTAATGGAGATAACAGCTGCAATTATGAAAGCTACAACAATTAAAATTAAACTAAAACTACCATAGTCTTCTGAATTTTCATTCTTATTTCTTAACTGCAATTGCTCTGCATTTTCTATGCGCTTGAACAAATTTCTCAATTCATCCATCTTCATTTTTCCCTCGTCAAGGTCAAATGTTATGCTTTGTTTTCCAATACGTTTTTTTGCTATCTGTTTTTTTAAATATTCAAAATAATTATTTCTTAATACTTTTAAATCTTGCACTAATTTGTACTGTGATGGATTGTCAATTGTTAATTCGTCCAGCTTATTAAAGTACTTGTTGGATTCAAGAGCAGCCTTTTTATACATGACAACAAATTCCTCATTGCCTGTAAGCAAAAAACCACGCATACTGGTTTGCGCATCTGTAAGAATGGCTTCACCTTCATTAACATTATGTAAAATTTCTTGGGTTTCATTGACAGAAGTAACACTTTCTAGTAAGTTTTTTATACTAATGTACGAAGCGGTAGAACTTATCACTAGTACTACTAATGAAACAGTAGAACTTATTAATAAATTTCTTTTAAAATTACTTTTCATAAATTATAGTCTAATTATTTTGAATGTCTTGTTGTAATGGCAAAATCAGAATAAAGCTGGCTCCTTTGCCTAATTTACTTTTTGCTGTAATCAATCCATTGTGTTTTTCCATTATTTTTTTCGAAATAGCCAAGCCTATTCCTGTACCTTCATATACGGAACGATCGTTTAAACTTTGAAAAATAACAAATATTCGATCTAAGTATATTTCGTCAAAACCAATTCCATTGTCCGATATAATGATGCGGCAATATTTGCCATCCTCGATAGCCTCGGAGTCAAAATCTTTCGTTTTAATTAATTCGGAAGTGATTTTAATTTGAGGAGCGCCTTCACTCAAAGAAAACTTAAGAGCGTTTCCTATCAAGTTTTGAAAAACTTGTCGCAGCTGACTCGGGATACTATCAATGGCAGGTAAGTCAGTCATTGTTACAATTGCATTTTTCTTTTCAATTTGGTAATCAAAATCAGAAAGTACTTCTTGTAAAACGAAATTCAAATCTGTTTTTTCGAAAACCACTTTAGATGATAATCTAGAGTAAGCAAGCAAATCACTAATTAAAGTTTGCATACGTTCCGCTGATTTCATAGTCCTATCAATATAACTGGTAGCTTTTGGGTTGTCCTTTAAGTATAAGTCTTTTAAGATTCCAATAAAGATTTGAATTTTACGAATAGGCTCATTTAAATCATGAGAGACAACCCATGAAAATTGTTGTAATTCATGATTTTTAAATTCTAACTCTTCATTTTTCAAAACTAATTCCTTAGTTCGCTCCGCAATTTTAAGTTCTAAATTATCTTGAGCTTCAGTCCGAATTGCTATTTCTTTAGAAAGCAAGTCCTTCGTTACCTTCAATTCGTTTTGCTGATCGTAAATTTTTATAAACGTTTTTACTTTTAGAATTAGTAAATCAGAATCTACTGGCTTTGTAATATAATCGACAGCTCCAGTTTCATATCCTTTAAAAATGTATTTCTTTTCTATATTAATCGCTGATAAAAAAATAACGGGAATATCTTTTGTCTTTTTATTGCCTGAAAGAATTTTAACCACCTCAAAACCATCCAGACCAGGCATTTGAACATCCATTATAACTAGACTATAATCAATTTTCAAGATCTTTTTGAGTGCTTCCTCACCAGATTCTGCAGTGTCTACATCTATATTATGCAACTCTAGTGTTTTCTTTAAAGCAATTATATTCGCTCGAATATCATCTACAATCAATATCATTTAAAAGGGAGGTAAATTGTTATGTATTTAAAATATTTTAAATAAAAATCCTACACCAATTGGATTACTATTTTTCTGCAATTTTCAATTCCGAAAAATCACACATTTTTCAAATTTATAAAAATTTTACAATAACGCCTTTCATTAAATACAAAGAAAGTTACATAATTCCCATGTTGTTATTATAAGAATTTTATGGCTTGGGTTTTAAATTATTTGAATCTCTGACACTTTTTCTTTCACTATCTTTGAATTCCTTAGCGTACCATTTATAAGAAAAATAATGTAATTCAATAAAAATTAAACGTAGTTATAAAAATGAAGACTGTAAAATGTATAATTTTTGATTGTGATGGAATATTAGTAGATAGTGAAACCATCGCAAATCAGGTATTGCTTTCCATGTCGGCGTCTTTTGGACTTAAAATGACAATCGAAGAATCAATCAAAAACTTTAATGGTAGCCGTCTACAGAAAATCTTTGAAAAGATAGAAGAACTAACCGACAAAAAATTACCAGATAGTTTTGAAACTGATTTTAGAAAACAAACTTTTGAAGCTTTTAAAACAGATTTAAAACCTGTGAAAGGTGTTAAAGGATTTATAGAAAAACTAACAGTACCCTATTGCGTAGCATCAAGTGGACCAGTAGAAAAAATCACTTTGAATTTAACGATAACGGGCTTGCTAGAGAAATTTGAAAACAGAATTTTCAGTTCCTATGACATCAATAGTTGGAAGCCTGATCCTGAGATCTTTCTTCACGCTTGCAAACAAATGGGATTTGAAAAAGAAGAATGCATTGTAATTGAAGATAGCGTAGCTGGCGTAATTGCAGCTGTAACAGGTGGTTTTAAAGTTTTTGCTTTAGCAAATGAAAATAACGCACAGGATTTGCTTGACGAAGGTGCTACCGTATTTTATAATTATGAAGAATTAGAAACAATCTTGGATTTTAAAATTTAAAGAGAGAGAGAGAGAGAGAGAGAGAAACAAAGTAGAAAAGTCCTTTTAAAACAATTTAAAATACTAGCAAAACAGAATAAATTACCATTTCTGTTGAGCAAGAAAACGGGTTCAATTTAGAAATTTTGGGAGAAATGTGATTGTTACTTAAGGACAATACACATCAGATCAGCAAAATAACATTAAAGAGAAATATTTTAAAAAACTACACTACAAGTGAATCAACTATTACAGAAACTGGAAGTATTGCTTTAGTATTCTCAATCGTTGGCCCAGCCACCCAAACTGTTTTGTAAGTTACTTCAGTAGCCGCTTTTGTGACAGCATTCGATCCTAGTACATAACGAATCATTTTGACCCATTTTTTTAAAGTTTTATTTTTACTTAAAGTTCTTTCAATCCACGATTGTTGTGTTCCTACTTTTTGAACATAAGGAGTATTTATTACAGTACAAGGTGTTCCAGATATTTTCTCAGTAAGCACAATATCTTTTGCGCCATAATCAACGCAAGCTCGTTTATATTCCTCAGAAACGCCAGACTCAACTGAAGCTATAAATGGACTACCCACAGAAACTCCTACTGCGCCATAACTTAGCATTTTATCTAAATCCTGTTTCGTACTAACACCTCCTGCAGATATTACAGGTAATGTAGTTTTTGAATCTAACTCCCTGATTAACTCTTCTGGTCCAAGATTACCTCTATGTCCTCCCGCTAAATTATTAACAGCTATAAGTGCATCAGCGCCTAAACTTTCAACTTTTTTAGCAAAGGACAAATCAGTCACATCACAAAAAACTTTGATTCCTACTTTATGCGCCATCCTAATCGTTTCTTCCGGAGAACCCAAAGAAGTAATTATAAAATCGACTTTTTCCTCACACAGAACAGCCAATTGATCTTTGTATTTGATATTAGATTTATTTACAATTAAATTATAACCAAAACTACCACCAGGAACTTTTGCACCTTTAAGTTCAACAATTGATGCTCGTAATTCCTCTAATGTTCGATAATTTAAAGCTGGAATACAGCCCGCAACACCGGCTTTCATACCTTCAATTACCATTTTAGTATTCGATACTAAAAACATTGGCGCCATTATTAGCGGTCTGTTAATTTTCAAAAGAGTTGTTAAAGTAGGCTTAATCATTTGTTCAAATTTTAATTAAAACAAATATAACTAAATATACTATGCACGCCTACTAAATACAAATCAAAACCAATATAATGACATTAAGTAAGCTAAATGAGGTCAAAAAAGTCTTTAATTCGCCGTATCGTTTAAGGGAACTAAAATAGATAAAATCTAGTATGTAAGTATTTAAGTAATGAAATAAAAATTATACCTATTATTAATTAAGAACCGAAGTGCAGATTAAACATTTCAAAATCAATTCTTTACAAGGCCTTTAAAGAAAACGTTTTCGTACACTTGCTCCCGAAGTTTTTTAAATTAGTATATAAATTTAAAAAAGTAATCAATATTCTTAAATTTTAATTAATTTGCATTAAAATTCAATCTTTTTATAATGATTTCAGTAACTAGACTTTTTGATTTTCCGTACTACCAGCAAGAGAAATATTCAAATATTTCAGATGCTTTGGTAACAAAACAGAACGGTGTTTGGGAGAAAACTTCTACAGCAGAATATATAGCTAAAGCCAATACTATCTCTAGAGCTTTGCTGCGAATGGGGATTCAAAAAAATGACAAAATTGCTATAATTTCCACCAATAATAGAACAGAATGGCATATTATGGATATTGGCGTTTTGCAAATAGCTGCTCAAACAGTTCCTATTTACCCAACCATTTCTGAGGATGATTATGAATATATTTTAAATCATTCAGAGGCGCAGTATTGTTTCGTTTCGGATGAAGAGGTATTGAGAAAAGTGAAGCTTATAAAGGATAAAGTTCCTCATTTAAAAGAAGTGTATTCATTTAACACTATTGCAGGTTGCAAAAACTGGAATGAACTACTAACTCTTGGTGAAGACCAAAGTAATCAACAAGAAGTGGAAACTGTTAAAGATAGTGTTAGCGCACAAGATCTTGCAACAATTATATACACGTCAGGTACAACAGGCAAACCTAAAGGCGTAATGCTATCGCATGACAACATTGTTTCTGACGTAATAAACAGCGCTCCTAGAATCCCATTTGCCCCAGGAGCAAGTCGAGCTCTAAGCTTCCTTCCTATTTGTCATATTTTCGAAAGAATGATTTTATATTTATACCAATATTATGGTGTATCTGTATATTTTGGCGAAGCGATTGATAAAATCAGTGATAACCTTAAGGAAGTAAAACCGAATGTCATGACCGCGGTTCCTAGATTATTGGAAAAAGTATATGATAAAATATATGCAAAAGGAGCGGAATTAACAGGAATAAAAAAGAGCCTTTTCTTTTGGGCTATTGATTTAGGTCTGAAGTACCAACCGTATGGTGCAAATGGCGGTTGGTATGAATTCCAACTTAAAATTGCTCGCAAACTAATTTTCAGTAAATGGAAAGAAGGACTAGGTGGAAACTTAGACTTAATGGTTTCTGGAAGTGCCGCTTTGCAACCTCGTTTAGCTCGAATTTTTGCAGCAGCTGAGATTCCAGTTATGGAAGGATACGGTTTAACCGAAACATCTCCTGTAATTTCCGTAAATGATATGCGAAATAAAGGGTTCAGAGTAGGAACAGTTGGGAAAGTAATTGATAATGTGCAAGTAAAAATTGCTGAAGACGGAGAAATACTTTGTAAAGGACCTAACGTTATGATGGGATATTACAAAGATGAAAAATTAACCAGCGAAGTAGTAATCGACGGTTATTTTCACACGGGTGATATTGGCGAAATAGATAGCGATGGGTTCTTGAAAATCACTGATCGTAAGAAGGAAATGTTCAAAACATCTGGCGGAAAATATATTGCTCCTCAGATTCTTGAAAACACAATGAAACAATCTCGTTTCATTGATCAAATAATGGTCATTGGTGACGGACAGAAAATGCCAGCTGCATTCATACAACCTAGTTTCGATTTTGTCAAAGAATGGGCAAACATTCATAAAATAAATATTGGTAAAACGAATGAAGAAATTATTTGTAATGAAAAAGTAATTGCACGAATACAAGAAGAAATCAATCTTTATAACGAAAAATTTGGACATTGGGAACAAATTAAACGTTTTGAACTTACACCAGATGTTTGGTCGATTGAAGGAGGAGAAATGACTCCAACACTAAAATTAAGAAGAAAACCTATTATGGATAAATACAAATCATTATTTCAAAAAATATATGGTTAAACGCAGAGAATTAGTCGAGAAAAATATCGAATAGTTCTACAAAAAAACTTAATTCGCTCTTTTTCAGTACAAAACTCCTCTAATTTAGAGGAGTTTTTTTATATTTATTACTTTATAACAAAAAAATAATTGAATATATTATGCGTGCATAGTATTTTTTTATTATATTTGAAATCGATACTGTTACATATGAAAGACAAAACGATAGATTATATTTTACGAGCAACGTGGCAAGCCGTTTCCAGAATGTATAATGAAGAAGCTTCTAAATACGGAGCGACTATGGCAACTGGATTTGCCCTATTAAGCATTGATAAGGATAAGGGGACTCCTTCAACTTCTTTAGGACCAAAAATGGGAATGGAAGCGACAAGTTTGACCAGAACCTTAAAGTCTATGGAAGAAAAAGGATTAATTATCCGAAAGAAAAATCCTGAGGATGGACGTGGTGTTTTGATTTACCTAACTGAATTTGGCAAAGAAAAAAGAGAATTATCAAAAAACACCGTTTTAAGATTTAACGAAAGTGTAAAAGATAATATTTCAGCTGAGAAATTGCAGCATTTTATAGAAGTAGCTGAAACAATTAACGATTTAATACAAGATAAAAACATTTTTAATTTGACTGACGATGATGAAAATCAAAAAGTCTCAAACTAAAAAATACAGAACAAAACCTATCACAATAAAAAACAAATAGTACTTATATATGAAACGCACCATTAAAAAAGTCGCAGTAATTGGATCCGGAATTATGGGCTCAGGGATTGCTTGTCATTTTGCAAACATTGGGGTTGAAGTTCTACTTTTGGATATCATTCCTCGAGAACTTACTGAAGCCGAAACTAAAAAAGGGCTTACTCTAGAAAGTAAAATTGTTAGAAACAGAATAGTGAATGAGCATTTAGCCAATTCATTAAAATCGAAACCCTCTCCTATTTACAGTCAGAAATTTGCTTCCAGAATAACCACTGGAAATACAACCGATGATATGGCTAAAATTGCCCATGTAGATTGGATTATAGAAGTTGTTGTAGAGCGCTTGGATATTAAGAAATTAGTATTCGAACAAATTGAGAAATTCCGCAAGCCGGGAACTTTGGTTACATCAAATACTTCTGGAATTCCAATTCATTTTATGAGCGAAGGAAGAAGCGAAGATTTCCAACAACACTTCTGCGGAACACACTTTTTTAACCCGGCGCGTTACTTAAAATTATTCGAAATCATTCCTGGTCCAAAAACAGCAACTGGCGTTTTGGATTTCCTTTCTATATATGGAGAGAAATTTCTAGGTAAAACTTCGGTCGTAGCCAAAGATACTCCTGCATTTATCGGAAACAGAATCGGAATTTTCGGTATTCAAAGTTTGTTTCATTTGGTAAAAGAAATGGGATTAACGATCGAAGAAGTTGATAAATTGACAGGTCCAGTTATTGGTCGTCCAAAATCGGCTACTTTCCGCACAGTTGACGTAGTTGGTCTAGATACTTTAGTACATGTTGCTAACGGAATCTATGAAAACTGCCCGAATGATGAGCAACATGAACTTTTTAAACTTCCAGATTTTGTCAATAAAATGATGGAAAAAAAATGGTTTGGAAGCAAAACAGGCCAAGGTTTTTATAAAAAAGAAGGAAAAGAAATTCTTACTTTGGATTTAGATACTTTGGAATATCGCGCTAATAAAAGAGCTTCGTTTGCAACATTAGAGCTTACAAAAACAATTGATAAACCTATCGATCGTTTCAAAGTTTTAGTTAAAGGAAAAGACAAAGCAGGAGAATTCTACAGAAAAAGTTTTGCGGGAATGTTCGCTTATGTTTCAAACAGAATTCCAGAAATTTCTGATGACTTATATAAGATTGATGATGCCATGAAAGCTGGCTTTGGTTGGGAAAATGGTCCATTCGAAATTTGGGATGCTATTGGTGTGGAGAAAGGAATTGAAATCATGAAAGCCGAAGGTTTACAACCTGCTGCATGGGTGAATGAAATGCTTGGTTCGGGAAGTAATAGTTTTTACACTATAAAAGAAGGAGCAACTTTCTTTTATAATATTCCAACAAAGTCACAGATAAAAGTCCCTGGACAAGATTCATTTATTATCCTGAACAACATTCGCGAAAGCAAAAAAGTTTGGAGTAATAGCGGTGCAATTATACAAGATTTAGGAGACGGAATTTTGAATTTAGAATTCCAATCTAAAATGAATACTATTGGTGGCGATGTTTTAGCAGCTATCAATAAAGCGATTGATCTATCTGAAAAAGAATATCAAGGACTAGTTATTGGAAATCAAGGAGCGAATTTCTCTGTTGGTGCCAATATCGGAATGATATTCATGATGGCGGTAGAACAAGAATACGACGAATTGAACATGGCCATCAAAATGTTCCAGGACACAATGATGCGCGTGCGTTACTCTGGAATTCCAGTTGTTGTGGCGCCACACGGAATGACTTTTGGCGGTGGTTGCGAAATGAGTTTGCATGCTGATAAAGTTGTTGCTGCGGCTGAAACCTATATGGGATTAGTAGAATTTGGAGTTGGTGTAATTCCAGGTGGAGGTGGTTCTAAAGAATTGGCATTAAGAGCCTCAGATTTATTCCATAAAAACGATGTTGAGCTGAATATTTTACAAGAATATTTCTTGACAATCGCTATGGCAAAAGTATCTACTTCAGGTTACGAAGCTTTTGACACCGGACTTTTGCAACAAGGAAAAGACATTATTGTAGTGAACAAAGACCGTCAGATTGCTGAAGCTAAAAAACATGCTTTAATCATGGCAGAAGCGGGTTACACACAACCAATTAGAAGAAAGGATGTAAAAGTATTAGGAAAGCAAGCATTAGGAATGTTCTTAGTAGGAACTGACCAAATGGAAGCTGGAAAATACATCTCAGAACACGATAAAAAAATTGCCAACAAACTAGCCTATGTTATGGCTGGTGGTGATTTATCGGAACCAACATTAGTAACTGAGCAATATTTATTAGATCTTGAACGTGAAGCTTTCTTGTCACTTTGTACAGAGAGAAAGACATTAGAAAGAATACAGTTTATGTTAACCAAAGGGAAACCGTTGAGAAATTAGAAAATAGAATAAAGAACAAAGAAATAAGACTTCCAAACTGGATCTTATCTATTCTCTTGCCTCTTTCTTCTAAAATCTTAAAAAGATAAAAATATGAAAACAGCCTATATAGTAAAAGCATACAGAACTGCCGTTGGTAAAGCACCAAAAGGAGTTTTTAGATTTAAAAGACCTGATGAATTGGCGGCAGAAACCATTGAGTACATGATGAATGAACTCCCTGATTTCGATAAAACTCGCATCGATGACGTGATGGTAGGAAACGCGATGCCAGAAGCAGAACAAGGATTAAACGTAGCGCGATTAATCTCATTAATGGGATTAAAAGTCGAAGATGTTCCTGGTGTAACTGTGAATAGATATTGTGCCTCCGGAATAGAAACAATAGCAATGGCAACAGCCAAAATTCAATCAGGAATGGCAAATTGCATCATTGCCGGAGGTGCCGAAAGCATGAGTTTTATTCCTATGGGAGGTTACAAACCTACTCCGGATTATGCTGTTGCAAAAGCAGGAAACGAGGATTATTATTGGGGAATGGGACTAACAGCGGAAGCAGTTGCCCAACAATTCAATGTTTCAAGAGAAGATCAAGATGAGTTTGCTTACAACTCGCACATGAAAGCTTTGAAAGCGCAAGCAGATGGAAAATTTGATAAACAAATTGTACCTATTACCATTGAACAAACGTTCATTAATGAAAATGGTAAAAAGGAAACTAAATCATATGTTGTAAATAAAGATGAAGGTCCTAGAGCAGGAACTTCTATAGAAGCTTTAGCTGGTTTAAGACCCGTTTTTGCAGATGGTGGAAGTGTAACTGCTGGTAACTCTTCTCAAATGAGTGATGGTGCCGCTTTCGTATTAGTTATGAGCGAAGAAATGGTAAAAGAATTAAATCTGGAACCAATTGCTCGATTAGTAAATTTTGCAGCAGCAGGTGTTGAACCAAGAATTATGGGAATTGGTCCTGTAAAAGCAATTCCAAAAGCGTTGAAACAAGCTGGAATGCAATTGAAAGATATTGATTTAATCGAATTGAACGAAGCTTTTGCTTCACAAGCAATAGCAGTTACACGCGAATTAGGATTAAATCCTGATATTGTAAATGTAAATGGTGGTGCTATAGCATTAGGCCACCCGTTAGGATGTACTGGAGCTAAACTTTCCGTTCAATTATTTGACGAGATGAAACGCAGAGGAAATAAATACGGAATTGTATCCATGTGTGTAGGAACTGGGCAAGGTGCTGCGGGGATTTATGAGTTGATGTAAGATAAATAATTAAAAATCTAACCGTTACAATAATTAACCAATTAGAAACGAAAATAGAAGAAGTTCAAAGAATGACAATGTCTTTTCAAAACGAACTCGGCTACATCTATATTCTACACTTTATTTCTAAAGTCTTAAAAAAATAAAAAAATGAGCGACAAAACAAGAGGAGGACAATTCCTAGTAAAAGAAACAAAATGCGAAGACATCTTCACTCCTGAAGATTTCAATGAAGAGCAAACAATGATGCGCGACTCTGTAAAAGAGTTTGTAGACAAAGAACTATGGCCTAACAAGGACCGTTTTGAGAAAAAAGATTACGCTTTTACTGAGGACAGCATGAAAAAAGCAGGAGACTTAGGCTTCCTAAGCGTTGCTGTTCCTGAAGCTTATGGCGGGATGGGAATGGGATTTGTAAACACAGTTTTAGTTTGTGACTACATTTCAGGGGCAACTGGTTCATTCTCGACTGCTTTTGGAGCACATACTGGAATTGGCACAATGCCAATTACTTTATATGGAACTGAGGAACAAAAGCAAAAATATGTACCTAAATTAGCTTCAGGCGAATGGTTTGGTGCCTATTGCTTGACAGAACCAGGTGCAGGATCTGATGCTAATTCAGGAAAAACTAAAGCAGTTTTATCTGAAGATGGTAAATACTATTCGATTACAGGACAAAAAATGTGGATTTCGAATGCAGGATTCTGTTCGCTATTTATCGTTTTTGCACGTATTGGAGACGATAAAAACATCACAGGTTTTATATTAGAAAATACAGAAGGGAATGGAATTTCAATGGGTGAAGAAGAGCACAAATTAGGTATTCGTGCATCTTCTACTCGTCAAGTTTTCTTTAATGAGACTAAAGTCCCTGTTGAAAACATGCTTTCTGAAAGAGGAAATGGTTTCAAGATAGCAATGAATGCTCTAAACGTAGGACGTATCAAACTAGCTGCTGCTTGTTTAGACGCGCAAAGAAGAGTGATTTCAGCTTCTGTTAATTATGCAAATGAAAGAATACAGTTCAATACTCCTATTGCTCAATTTGGTGCAATCCGTGCTAAACTAGCAGAAATGGCAACAAGCATGTATGCTGGCGAAAGTGCTACGTATCGTGCAGCAAAAGACATTGAAGATCGCATTTCTATTCGTGAACAAGAAGGAGCAAGTCATCAAGAAGCAGAGTTGAAAGGTGTCGAAGAATTTGCTATTGAGTGCTCTATTCTAAAAGTAGCCGTTTCTGAAGATATTCAAAACTGTGCGGACGAAGGAATTCAAATCTTTGGTGGAATGGGATTCTCTGAAGATACGCCAATGGAAAGTGCTTGGAGAGATGCTCGTATCGCTCGTATTTACGAAGGTACAAATGAGATTAACAGAATGCTTTCAGTAGGTATGTTAATCAAAAAAGCGATGAAAGGCCATATCGATTTGTTAGGACCTGCTTCAAAAGTTCAAGAAGAATTAATGGGAATTCCATCATTTGAAACTCCAGACTACTCCACGTTATTTGCTGAAGAAAAAGAAATGATTGGTAAATTGAAACAAGCATTCCTTATGGTAGCTGGTGGAGCGGTACAAAAATACGGCCCAGATCTAGAAGCGCACCAACAATTATTAATGGCGGCTTCAGATATTTTAATCGAAATCTATATGGCAGAAAGTACCGTTCTTAGAACTGAAAAATTAGCCAAAAAAGAAGGAGAAGCCAAAGTACAAGAGCAAATTGCAATGGCTAAACTGTACTTATACAAAGCAGTAGATATTGTAACTCAAAAAGGAAAAGAAAGTGTGATCTCATTTGCTGAAGGTGATGAACAACGCATGATGTTAATGGGATTAAGACGCTTTACAAAATATACTAACATGCCTAATATTGTTGCTTTAAGAGAAACAATAACTGCAAAAATTGTAGCTGAAAATCACTATTGCTTCTAGAAGTTAAAGAACGCTACTAACTCAAAAGAGTGAAAAAACCGTCAAGTTATAAAATAACATGACGGTTTTTTTTATTGTAAAAAATTATTCGTTACTTTTTCAAAATATACTTTTCAGCTAAATCTCCTTTTATAATTTTACCTTCCATATCTAGGTGCGTCAAAGTGTTTTCACCAACTTTATATTGATTAGAACCTTCATTAATTTGCTGCAAAATGATAGTCGAACCCTCTTTATTCCAGGTAAAACTACCTTTTTCGTCAATTCCGTTAAAGTTCTCTTTACCTAAATATTTTGTCTTTTTAACAAAAGTCAAATCACTGTTTAATATAATCTCTATTTCTATTCCTTCGCAATCAGCACAAGGAAGTATTCCTTTGTAAACTCCTTCCCAATCTAGAGAATTTTGAGAATTATGCGCATCAACAACATTAGTATCCTTGCTGGTAGAATTTACAATTTCTAACTCTTTTTTATCTGTTCCATTTTTACAGCTGAATAAAAATAACGAGGAACAAAAAATTAAAACCATTCTATATTTCATAATTACATTTGATTTAAATTTATATTTCTAGAACACTACTTGTCCACTTTTTTTTCAATTTTGGATATTTCGCCATAATATGAAATTGGACTTCGATTATTAGAATTAATAGTAAGTGTTGCACCTCCTTCTTCTAGAATAGAGAGCGTGATTCTAAAGACATCACTTTCTCCTTTAACCCTTGCATTTAATTCATAGGTTTTCTTTGCCTTAACTATTGAGAATTCGAGTGGCTTCCCTTCGAATTTCAATCCGGAATCACCTCCATAACCAATACCGCTATAACCTCTTCCAAAAAAAGGCATTTCACTTTTGATAAAATCAGGTTTAAATTCGATAAAATTAGTATTCGTAGTTAAATCTACCGTTCTTAATCCTTGCGGGAAAGCTCTTTTGCCAACAAAAACAAACTCTTTAGAATCCACTAAAATTGCAATTTGTTTCGCTTTTTCAATTTTGCGTTCTGCCCTTAATTGTTTTTTTGGCTTTTCTTGGCTAAATCCAACCGTGAACACAAATAAGCAAAGTATTAATCCAATAATTCTTTTAGCATTCATACTTATTATTTTTTGCTTGATATATACTTTTATAAAAAAATGATGCCCAAGAAAGGGCATCATTAAATAATTTATTTTTTAGTAAAACGCATCATAGCGACGTCACCCATCATAAAGCTTAAAGTCTTACCATCTTTTGAAACGGCATATGAATCAATTTTTTGAAGCGTCGCTAGATAAACACTTTCTCCGTCACCAGGACAATACATTCTAGTCAATGCCATATCATTTTTGAAATCAATCTTATTCCCATCAACATTTGGTTTCCCTGAATAACGGTTACAGCCAGTACCACCTGAAACTAAATCTTCTTTCAAGTCGAAAATAATAGTTGGTTTTTCATTTGGATATAAACCTTGGAAAGCAATTCGTGGACCTGTTATATAATTTAGTTCCCAAGAACCTTGAAGTGATGTCATTTGAGATTTATTGTTTTTTACTGAATTACAAGAAACGAAAGCTAAACAAGAAACTGCTAGCATTAAAATTAATTTTTTCATTAGATTTTATTTATTTATGTTAATATCATCAGCAATGCAATAACACTGCCAATAATCTTTTTAAAATTAGTTTATTTTTAAAAACAAACTAAAAATGATATTACTCTTTGATTTCCACTACTTCAACTTTTATTTCAACTGCGTAGGAATTTGGAATTATCTTAGTTCCTTTTTCATTTGAATATACTTTGGTAAATTCAGCGCCAAAATATAATATTATAGCAGAATAATAAACCCATACTAAGATTATAATAACTGATCCTGCTGCCCCATAAACAGTAGCAACAGTTGAGCTTCCTAAATAGAAACCAATAGCAAATTTACCAATCATAAAGAAAAAAGAAGTAAAACTAGACCCTATCAGTGCATCTTTCCAACCAATTTCTCCGTCAGGAAGTGTTTTAAAAATTATAGCAAACAACATTGTTGTCGTCGCAAATAAAATTATAATATTAAAAATATAAAAGAAATACACGGCGGTATCTGGAAAATAAATTAGTAGTCTAGCATTAATAACATCCATAACAGTGTTGACCATTAAACTAACCATTAATAAAAAACCAACAGAAGCAATCATTGAAAAGGACATCAATCTGTTTTTTACAAATTTCATAATACCTTTATTGGGCTTAGCCTTAAGTCCCCATATTTGATTAATGGAACTTTGAATTTCCGCAAAAACACCCGAAGCACCTATTAATAGCATTATTCCACCAAATATGGCTGCAAAAGTATTACTGTCTGACAACTCAATATTTTTGATAGTTTCTTGAATTTGAATCGCTGCTGCGTTGCCAACCATTCCATTTATTTGTCCAAAAAACCGACCCGTAACAGCATCCCGACCAAAGAAAAAACTAAAAATAGACAAAATAATAATTAATAATGGCGGTAGCGAAAATATGGTATAATAGGACAATGATGCACTTAATTTTATGGCATTGTCGTCATTAAACTCATTAAAGGTTCGTTTTAATAATTTCCAACCAGATACTATCACTTTTCTCCTTTTCATTTTTATGCAATTACTTTTTACATTTTCAAAATTACGAAAATACTACACGCTTATTCGAAATGAATTTTACATAATTCCTTTATTAATTAGCACTACAAGCCCATCAAAATATAAGAAATAAATTTATTTTAAGTGTTTTTTAACCCTGTGAAAGATTTATAATACCTATTTTTATATAAAATATTTAAGATTAAAAAAAAAATCATACTCATGGAAAATAATACACGAAGAAATTTTTTAAAGCAAACAGCCATCCTTTCAACAGGAACAATTATTGGAAGTAGCCTATTTAACACTGCCTTGGCAAATGAAAGTGCTTTGAATGTTTATAGCTCAAATATTGATTTGGAAACTATGAGCGTAGATGACGTTTATAGTCTGCCTCAATTACCGTATTCTTATGAAGCATTAGAGCCGCATATTGACAAGCAAACTATGGAGATTCATCATAAAAAGCACCATCAAGCCTACGTCACTAACTTAAACAAAGCGCTTGAAACGATAGATACTAGTTTAATTTCCGATTCTAAAACCTTAGAAAACATTTTCGCAAAAATGTCTAAATTTCCAGAATCAATTAGAAATAATGGTGGCGGACACTACAATCACAGTTTGTTTTGGACATTAATGAAACCTAACGGTGGTGGAAATCCAAAAGGTAAATTAGCTGATGCAATAACAAATACTTTCGGTTCTTTTGAAGAATTCAAAAAACAATTTAGCGATGCTTCAATGAAACGATTTGGCTCAGGTTGGGCTTGGTTGGTAGTACAAGATGGTAAATTAGTCATAGGTTCAACGGCAAACCAAGATAATCCATTGATGCGATTACGAGGCAAAGGATTAAAAGGGAAACCGGTTTTAGCATTAGATGTTTGGGAACATGCTTATTATCTCAAAAACCAGAATAGAAGAGCGGATTATGTAGCCTCTTTTTGGAATGTTGTCAATTGGGATGCAGCTGAAAAATTATTCAACTCCTAATATATATATCTAAGCCCTGAAGCGCATTTTGCAATTTAGGGCTTTTCTATAAATTAGAATTTACTTACTAACTTTCCCAATTTAACACTATCTAAATAAAGGTGAAAAAGCGTTTTAAAAACTATATTAATTAATAGTAACTACTGTGTTAAACTAAAAATCACAAGTCAAAACTATCATAAAAAAGTATAGCTTTGCATCATCAAATTAAAGTAATGATTAACCCTTCGACATCAGGTTGGATAGATAAGTTCTTTGCAGAACAAAAATTTTCAAAAGAAGCTGTTTCTACAGATATAGCTGTTTTTTATCAAAAAGTAAGAAATACAGGTTTTATCTACGGTCATATTATTTCATTTGATACCTCAAAACCCATAGAAACCAAAGGTTGGTTCAAAGAAGAAATTTCAAAAGTGGCTCTTCTGAACACATTGTACGCTTCTTTTTGTCTGGACAATCATGATATAAGGGCTGAAAATTTCATTAAACAAGCAGTTGCTTTTTACAATCAAATGCATCCGCAAGGATTCAATTTGTTTAAAAAAATACTTCCCAAAAACTCTCCTTCTTTAACTTTAGAAAAGATCATTGATGAACGTGTTCAAACCAATGATAGCATTATTAACAAAAATTTTTCACACCTTGTTACTAATGCATTATTATTTATTGATGTTCTTGCTTTTCGTCAATATTTAATTCATGGGCAAATTCCAGAAAAATACTTACAGAAAATAGAAGAAACCATTATCAATATTGTGACAATCGCTTTAAGAGTAAAGTCAAAAAAATCGCAATATGATGATCTTTTAATCAAACTATTCGAAGCTTCTATTCGATATAGTAAATTCAATAAAGTTTCTGTTCAAAGCCTAGAAACCATACAATTCAGTTACTTTACTAACGATTTAGAGAAATATTATTTAATAGATATTGCTGGAATGGCTTTATGGAGTGATGAAAAAATAGAAAATGATGAAATCTATTTTTTACATTCTCTCGCTGAAATTTTATCAATTCAAGATTCTTTCGTTGATGAAAGTATCCAAAGCACTCATTTATTCATTAGTAAACATAAAAAAGAAATACCTTATTTCAATTATTCTAATCCGGTAAAGCATTTTTATGACCAAACTACTCAAAGTGTAGTTACCTTAATAAGTAGAAATAAAAACCGATTAATAAAGGAAATCGTGCAAAGCAAGGAGCTAATGATACTACTTACCTATTCGACTCGTAGAGATCTTGACGAAAAAGAAAAGAAAAAAGTAAAAAAGCAACTGCTAGAAATTTGCAAAACAGTTCCTTCATTAGCTATATTTTTATTACCCGGAGGAAGTTTATTATTACCTATTCTAATCAAATTTATTCCTCAATTATTACCTTCTGCTTTTAACGAAAATCTGGAAGAAAATGAATAAAAAAAATCGCCCTTAGGCGATTTTTTACTTATAAATTTAACTGATATACTTCATCTAATTCATTATTTGAACTTATATTCACTTTCAAATCAGTTACAAAACCGGAATTCAATCCATAGACCCAGCCATGCAAGGTTAAATCCTGTCCAACTTTCCAAGCTCCTTGTACAATTGAAGTCTTAGCTAAATTGTAAACTTGTTCTTTAATATTGACTTCAACAAAAGCATTAAAACGTTCCGTTTCGTCTTCAATTGAATTTAAATATCTGTCATGCAAACGATACTCATCTTTGATATGACGAAGCCAATTATCAATAATACCTACTGAATCATTACCCATTGCAGCTTTTACGCCCCCACATCCATAATGTCCGCAAACAATGACGTGTTTTACTTTCAATACATTTACTGCATAATCTAGCACACTAAGCATATTCATATCAGAATGAACCACCATATTGGCAATATTCCTATGAACAAAAACTTCGCCCGGTTTAGCACCAATAATTTCATTAGCAGGAACACGACTATCAGAACACCCAATCCATAATAATGGCGGTGTTTGACCTTTGGCTAAATCTTCAAAATAGTTTGCATCTTTAGACAAACTATCCTCTACCCATTTTTTATTATTGTCTAAAATCTTCTTATAAAAATCACTCATCTTTGTATTTACTTTTTTAATTTAAATTTGGCGCACAACTTCAAAGAAATTGATAATGTATTTTTTTTAAAGCTTGAATTACATCGCCTTCTTATTTGTTTAATTATTAATTTTGATAAACTTCTTTAAATTTTTCCTTTTTAACCATTACTCTTTTGGCAACATCATAATAACTTTCAAACGTAACGTGATTCTTTAATTCAGGTGTGTTTTCTAGCTCGTATGCTTTTTTAAAACCTTTTAATTTCACCTTAATATTCTCATTTACAGCTCTAGTTACTTTAAACTCCCTTATTAAATCTAGAATATCATGAGAAATATACACTGTGTCCTGAGCATTGATAATCACCTTAGAGTTTTCAGGTATTTCATTTAAAGTTAACTTAATCGCCGCTTTATTCAAGAAAGATACTTCTTGAGCTAAATCGATATGAATAATATCACCATCAACATATTCCTGTTTTTTGAAACTATATGCTCTCTTGAGGTTTCCTTTTAAAACAAAAATTACACTGATGATAATTCCTAAAGCAACTCCTTTCAATAAATCCAAAAACACAACAGCTAATAATGTAGCAATAAAAGGAATAAATTGGTATTTTCCTTTTTCCCAAAAATGTTTGAAGGTTGCTGGTTTAGCTAGTTTATAACCAACTAATATTAAAACAGCTGCTAAAGTAGCCAATGGAATTTTATTAATAATCATTGGAATTACAAGTACAGTAATCAATAATAAAAATCCGTGAATAATGGTAGACATTTTAGATTTGGCTCCAGCAGCACTATTTGCGGAGGAACGCACAATTACTGACGTTAATGGTAATCCCCCAAAAAGCGAACTCACCATATTACCAATTCCTTGCGCTTTTAATTCTTTATTAGTGTCTGTAAATCGCTTTTGAACATCCATTCTATCAGCTGCTTCAATACTTAAAAGAGTCTCAATAGATGCTACAATTGCTATTGTAAAAGCGACAATCCAAACCTGTGGATTCATAACTCCAGATAAATTGGGTGTTATAATAATTGCTTTAAATTCTTCGAAAGAAGAAGGAACAGGTAAAGAAACTAAGTGTTCTTTTCCAACAGCTAAAGCACTTCCTGAACTAATAAAAATCTCATTCATGATTACTCCTAAGGCTACAGCAATTAAAGCTCCAGGCACTAATTTTAATTTTTTCAAAAAGGGAACTTTATCCCAAGAAATCAAAATTACCATCGAAACCACTGTGATAACTATAGAGCCTATTTGAAGAAAATCAAAAATACTAAATAGCGAAGAGAATGCATTTCCACCATCTGATTCCAAAAAAGACTGATCTCCTTCAAAATCATTGTCGTAACCAAATGCATGCGGCAATTGCTTTAGAATAATAATAATTCCAATCCCAGCCAACATTCCTTCAATAACATTCGTTGGAAAATAATTAGAAATGCTACCCGCTTTCGCAAATCCCAATAGTAATTGTATTAAACCTGCTATAAAAACAGCGGTTAAGAAAACATCGAAAGCCCCTAAATCCGTTACTGCTGTAAGCACAATTGCGGTCAGACCCGCGGCAGGACCAGAAACACTTATGTTAGACGTACTTAAATATCCTACGACGATACCTCCTACAATCCCCGCGATAATTCCGGAGAATAATGGCGCACCTGAGGCCATTGCAATTCCTAAACAGAGAGGTAAAGCAACTAAAAAAACGACCAATCCTGATGCAAAATCAGATTTAAGATTGGCCAAAAGATTGACTTTTTTTGACATAATATTACAAAAAATTACATGTTAATATGCTGCATATCACAAATGATCGCAGTAATTTAATCTTTATTGAAATATTAAGCCATGTTAGGCGGAGGGGAAAAAATAGATGCTGAAACATTATCATGTTTAGATAAGTTTTCAGAAAGTATTAAACTAGAACTGTTTATTTTTTCATCGCTAAAACCGATGTAAGAAGAATTATTAGTATACAGAATGTTTTTAATTTCTTTATGAGAATGGATTTCCTCTTCTGTCATATTAAAAAACATGGATGTATCACAAGACTTTTCTATCACAGTTACAATTGCAGGTGTGGATAAAAAGGCAATAAATAAGAATAATAAAAGGCTTGCTAATAATTTCATTGCGGCAAAAATAAGTAAAAGCAATAAAAATTTATAAAAATACTAGAAATTTTTAATAAATTTAACATCCATAAAAAAAAGCAAAATATTCAGTAATAAATATTTTGCTTTTTCTTTCAAACTTATAAGCTACAAACTCTCTTCTAACCAAGCCTGCATCATCCAAATTGTTTTTTCTTGTTCAGCGATAAAATCACTCATCATCGAATTAGTACCTTCATCATTTATCTCAGCAGATTTATTTAGAATTCCTCTTTCAATTTTTAATAAATGAGATAATGAATTTACAATTAATTGAACTGCTTCTTCATCAACTGATATGTTTTTGCCCGCCGTTACCGTATTGTATTTGATATAATCTTCAAAAGTATGAAGTGGTGTCGCTCCTATTGTTAATACTCGTTCAGCTATTAAATCAATTTTAATTTGAGCATCAGTATATAATTCCTCGAACTTTACATGCAAATCAAAAAAACGTTTGCCACGTATGTTCCAATGTATCCCTCTTAAATTTTGATAATAAACTTGAAAATTTGATAGTAAAACATTCAATTCATTTGCTATCACTTCTGATTCTTTCACCGGCAATCCTAAAATATTTGTTTTCATTTTTATTGTTTTTTCCTGATAATTTCTACCATAAATTTAGCAAAAGATTACTGAAAACACCATAATAAAAAGTTATAGTTTTACTAAATTTGCATTAGATATAATTATACCATGACAATTACTCAATTAAAATATGTCCTTGCAGTAGCCGAACACAAAAATTTTACGTTAGCTGCCGAAAAATGTTTTGTAACTCAACCTACTTTGAGCATGCAAATTCAAAAAATTGAAGAAGAATTAAGTATTCAAATTTTTGACCGAACAAAAAAGCCAATTCAACTCACTGATATTGGTCATAAAATAGTAAACCAAGCTAAAAACATTGTCAACGAAGCAGACCGCATTCAAGACATTGTAGAGCAACAAAAAGGTTTTATAGGAGGCGAATTTAGATTAGGAATAATTCCTACTATAATGCCGACATTATTGCCAATGTTTTTGAATAATTTTATTAAAAAATATCCAAAAGTTAAGCTCATCATCGAAGAGTTGAATACAGACGAAATCATAACAAAATTAAACAACGGACATCTGGACGCAGCTATTGCTGCTACTCCATTGATGGAAGAAAAAATAAAAGAAATTGTTCTGTACTTTGAGCCCTTTGTAGCATACATTCCAGAAAGTCATCATCATTTTCAAAAAGAAGAAATAGAAATTTCTGATTTAAATTTAGATGAAATCTTATTATTACAAGATGGACATTGTTTCCGTGATGGGATTTTAAATTTGTGCAAAAACGCGACAAGAAGTGAGAAAGGTCATTTCCAGCTCGAAAGTGGAAGCTTTGAAACGTTGATAAAATTAGCGGATGAAGGATTAGGAACAACATTACTTCCCTACTTACATACACTCGATTTAAAAGAGAATGATAAAGTAAAACTGCGTCACTTTAAAGAACCAAAGCCAGCTAGAGAAGTAAGTTTAATTTTTCCTAAGAACGAATTAAAAATTCAGATTATAGAAGCGCTACGAAGTACAATTGCTGGAGTTATAAAAGGAGCAATTGTTTTCCAAAATGTCCAAATTATAAGTTCAGTTTACAAGAAATAAAAAAAGGAACCGTTTTTGCGGTTCCTTTTTTTATTATGAATTTACTATCAGTAAACATTGCTTTAATTCTGGTCTTCCTATTGTAAAGTTTTCTAACCATTCACGCAACTGTTCCATTTCGTAAGGCAACAACAACTTGACAGCTTTTTCTAATTCTTTGCAAAAAAGTTTCGCATCAAAACTAACTCTTTCTAAAACTGATTTTGTATAATCGTACATAATTTTTGACATAATTTAAGGCAGATTTTGGTTATATTCAAATTCTAAATCATTGTAAAAATACATTCTTTTCCAGCTACTTTATAATCTTTTAACGAAGTTTTTAGTTTTTTATTAAATTTAATATAAATTACTGATTTTAAATGATTTAAAAAAATAGATCAGTAGGATAATTTACAGTTTTCGAGCACGAAACATTTCTCTTTTTCCAGGAGGGCCGGCCAATTTTTCAACAGTAAATCCTACTTCTATCATACTTCTTTTGACCACACCTCTTGCAGCGTAAGTAACCAATATCCCATTTGTTTTGAGCGCATTGTACATTTTTCTAAAAACTTCTGTACTCCATAATTCAGGCTGGACTCTGTATCCAAAAGCATCAAAATAAATCAAATCAAATCTATTTTCATCCTCAATATCTTGAAAAAATTGCTTTCTCTTTGTTATAGAAAAACTATCATTTAGCATTACTTTTTCTTCCCACGAGCATTCATGAATCTTCTCAAAAGTCGAACTTTCTAATTTTGCCTCTAGTTCCTCAACATAGTTCATTTTTAAAACTTCTGCAGCAGATATTGGATAAGCCTCTACTCCAACATAGTCAATAGTTTGATTCATTTTTATAGATTCCAACAAGGTAATAAACGCATTCAATCCTGTCCCAAATCCTATTTCTAAAATGGCAATTTCTTGATTTTGAAATAAAGAAAGACCATTTTTCATAAAGACATGTTGTGCCTCTTGAATTGCGCCATGTTTCGAATGATAGCACTCATTCCATTCCGTTAATTGGATGGTTGTCGAGCCATCAAGTGTTTGAATTATTTCTCTTTTCAAAATTATGTTCTAAAGTTATGCTAATTTATTTTTTTTAGCTTGTCAAAAATAATCAAAACTACATCTTTTACCGCTTTAAAATGACTATTTATTATAAATTCAGTAGAATAGAGCCACTTTTTATTACATTTTCTAAATCTTATATAAATGTTAGCTAAACCCTGTAATTAATGTTATTTCGATAAGGATTTTGCTGATTTTTATTTAATTTTGCAAACATTATACTCCAGTGTATGGAAATGCTATTCGCTTAAGTTTACGCTTAAAATTTTAAAACATTAAAAAATAATACATTACTATGAGTGCAACTCAAACTAACAAAATTGAAATTATAAAATCTGCGGCTTCAAAAATAAATGAAGTAGATTTTGCAAACTTAAGCTTTGGTTCGGTTTTTACGGATCATTTATTTGAATGCGATTTTAAAAATGGAGAATGGCAAAACCCAGTTATAAAACCTTACGCACCTTTTTTATGCGATCCTTCTAGTAGAGTTTTTCATTACGGACAAGCTATTTTTGAAGGAATGAAAGCTTATAAAGATACTAATGATGATGTATGGCTTTTTAGACCTGATGAAAATTACAACCGTTTCAATAAATCAGCGGTTAGAATGGCTATGCCTGAAGTTCCTGAAGATATATTCATGAATGGTTTGAACCAATTATTGAAATTAGACCAAGAATGGATCAAAAAAGGAAAAGGAAATGCAATGTATATCCGTCCGTTTATGATCGCTACAGGACATGGAGTAATTGCAAATCCTTCTGACGAGTATAAATTCATGATTATTTTATCTCCTGTTACTTCGTACTATGCTGGAGAAGTAAAAGTACTTATCGCAGAGCATTATAGTAGAGCTGCTAATGGTGGAATTGGTGCTGCAAAAGCGGCAGGAAATTATGCGGCGCAGTTTTACCCAACGCAATTAGCTAATAATTCAGGTTTCCAACAAGTGATTTGGACCGATGATGCAACGCATACAAAGCTAGAAGAAGCGGGTACAATGAATGTTTTCTTTAGAATAAATGACACTTTATTTACTGCTCCTGTAAGTGAGCGTATTTTAGATGGTGTGACAAGAAAAACACTGATCGACTTAGCAAAAAGTGAAAATATAGACATAGAGATTCGTCCAGTTTTGGTTTCAGAACTTGTTGAAGCTGCTAAAAATGGAACTTTAAAAGAAATATTTGGTGCAGGTACTGCTGCAGTAATAAGTGCAATATCAGGGTTTTCATACCAAGATGTTTACTACGATTTACCAAAAATTGAAAATTCTGTGGCTAATCAATTAAAAGAAAAATTGACTAATATTCAAAATAAACTGGAAGAAGATACTTTTGGATGGACTGTTAAGATATAATTAGTTTTTGACACCTTTTAGTAGGGCGGTTTTCGAATTGAAAACCGCCCTACTAATTTATACTAAAGACTTGCATCAATAAAAAACAATCCTTTTATTACTATTTAAGAATAGCAGTGAAATTTGGTTTAAAATAATTAGGACCTTTCATAACTTTGCCATCTTCTCGGTAAATAGGTTTTCCATCTGCACCTAACTTACTCATATTACTTTGCTGAATTTCATCAAAAACAGCTTCTATTTTATGTTGCAAGCCATGCTCAATTATTGTTCCACAAAGGATATATAGCATGTCACCCAAGGCATCAGCAATTTCAGTCAGATCATTATTTTGAACTGCCTTTAAATATTCTTCATTTTCTTCCTTCATTAAATTATAACGAAGCTCGTGTAATTTTTCGTCTAGATTGGCGGTTGGATTTTCTTTGAAACTTAAATTAAAAGTAGTGTGAAACTCCTTGACGGCGTTTAATTGTTTTTGCATCTTATTATTTTATCAAATGAAACAACAAATTACTAAACTATTATTAAACAAATACCTAAATTTGGCACAAAAAATATTTTAATTATGTTTAGTCAAGGGCAAATAACATTTGGTATAGTCTTTTTTTTAGCGTTTGTCATTGGGATGGTTTACGCTTATCGAAAAGACGCTAATTTACATAGGATATTCTACAAAGAAAGTTACAAAATATTATTAGGTTTTTTAGCTTTCATTGTAATTTTAGTATTGATAAAAATATTTTTCAAGCGCTAAAGTTCTTAATAAAAAATAATTATTGTTCACTGAAAAGTGGACTTTTTCATTAGTAGATTAATCGTAAAAACTATATTTATAGTCTAAAGCACGTAAATAATTTTAGTTTATGGTTCCAGCTAACTTCTAAAATAATAGTATATTATTTAGATAAAAAATCGTTAGTAATATATATTAAAAAATGTTCATTAGAAGTAAATTTACTATGCAGAGACTAGGAAGACAGCTATCGAAAAGGTTTTATTAGGAAAACACCGTTATATTTACTGGCTACTTTCTGTACTGTCTTAATTAAATTTTTAACTTTACAGAAATTAACAAATAGTTGAATTATGAGAATTTTAAAGTATTTATTTCTTTTACTGCTACTTAGTTTTGTAGCGCTTACTATTTTTATCGCTACTCAAAAAGGAGATTTTACAGTAGAAAGAAGCAAAATTATAAATTCTCCAAAATCCAATGTATTTAGTTTTGTGAATGATTTCAGAAACTGGGAAGATTTTGGCTCCTGGATGACTGAGGATCCTACCATAAAAATCAATTATTCTGGTAAAACTGTTGGAGCTGGAGCTTCTTACTCATGGGACGGACAAGATGGTTCGGGTGACTTGAAAACTCTATTTGTTAAAGAAAATGACAGTATTTCTCAAAAAATGAACTACAACGGTACCTCATCATCCGTTTTTTGGAGTTTTAAGGACACCATTGGCGGTACCAAAGTAACGTGGAAAACTACTGGAAAAATGAGTTTTTCGATGAAAGTCTATACAGCATTTAAGGGTGGAATCAATGCAATTATTGGAAAGATGTACGAAAATAGCTTGGTAAACCTAGACAAAACTCTTGATTACGAAATAAATACCTTTACAGTAAAAGTAGATGGATTAGCAAAAATACCAGCTACGTTCTATTTGCACCAAACCTTTACTAGTGAAATTTCTAAGGTTACTAAAAATTCAAGAATAGTATTTGATAAAATCAATGATTTTTGTGATAAAAACGACATCGAGCGCAATGGAAAACCTTTTTTGCTTTACCACACTTATGATTTAGCAAAGGGATTAACTCGATTGTCTTTCTGCATTCCTATAAAAACGGAAATTTTCACTAGCGCAGGAAGCGATATTTTGAGCGGAAAACTAGAAGAACTTGAAGCAGTAAAAACGACTTTAACTGGTGATTACTCTCATACTAATAAGGCTTTAGACAAAGCAACGGCTTATATTAATGCAAATAAAATTGTTGTAGATCCAACTTTTTCTCATTTAGCTATTTTTAAAGTAAGGAAAGCTGAAACTAAAAGTCCATCAAAATGGGTAACCGAAATTTACTATCCAATAAAAACTAAAGTGATTCCTCCGGTAAACACATACGTTACTCCTATTGTAAAAAAATCAGAATCTTCTGTAACACCAGAACCTGTTATCAAAAAAGAAGAAGAGAACTCAGAGTTTTAAAAATACTTCTAAAGCAGATTAAACCTTTCATCTGATTTCTATTCTAATTCTAAAAGACCAATTTTGCAAGAAGAAAAGGAATTTATATCCGAATTATTGAACATCAAGACGCAAAACCAAGCGTTTCAGAGGTTAATAGTCGACTATCAAAGACCGCTTTACAATCACATTCGTAATATCGTTTTAAATCACGATGATGCTGATGATGTATTGCAAAATACTTTTATTAAAATATTCCAAAATTTAAAAAATTTCAAGGGAGAAAGTAAACTCTTTTCCTGGATGTATCGTATTGCTACTAATGAAGCATTAACTTTTTTGAAACAAAAAGCTAAAAAAAGCGGCATCTCATCTGAAACATTACAAAACAAGGCACTCGATAATCTTGAAGCTGATGTCTTTTTTGATGGAAATGAAATTCAATTAAAATTACAAAAAGCGATAGCCTTATTGCCTGAAAAACAACAATTGATTTTTAAAATGAAATATTTTGAAGAACTCAAATATGAAGAAATATCTGAGATTCTAGGAACCTCTGTAGGAGGACTTAAAGCATCCTATCACATTGCAGTAAAAAAAATTGAAGCTTTTGTAACATCAAATTAAACCTTTTTAAAACAATAGTGTCTTATAGATATGAAAACATTTAAACTAGAAAATGAACCTAAGATTGAATCTGGTTTTAAAACACCAGAGAAATACTTTGAAAATTTTTCAATAAAAATGATGGAGCAGTTGCCTGCAAATGAACCAAAAGTAATTTCTCTTTTTCAAAGAAAAAAGAATTTATTTTTAATGGTTGCAGCAGTATTAGTCCTTGCGCTCATGATTCCGTTTATAAATAATTTTTACACTGATAAACAAGAATTGGATTCAGCGCAATTAGAAAATTACATCACTTATCAATCCAATGTAAATCAATACGACTTAATTAATGGACTGGAAACATCAGACATTAACAATATAAAAATAAGTATGTCTATTGAAGATAAAGCAATAGAGGATATTCTATCAGTAAATTCGAATCTGGAGAATCTTATTTTAGAATAAATCACAAACCTATTTTTTAAGCACTAATTAAAAGACGAAAAATGAATATAAAAAAATTATTACCCATACTACTTTTGTTAGTCTCTACTAGCTTTTACGCTCAAAGCGAAAGTATGAAAGAGAAAAAAGAACAAATTAAAACACTAAAAGTTGCTTTTTTCACTACCGAATTAGACTTAACTAATGCGCAAGCTGAAAAATTCTGGCCTATATACAATACTTTTGATGACAAACAATTTGAATTGAGGCATCAAAAAATGAGAGCTTTTATGAAAAAAATGAATGATGGCTCACTCGATAAAATAAGCGAAAAAGAAGCAAATACTTTTTTAGCCCAAATTCAAGATACTGAAGAGGAATTATTTTTACTGAGAAAAAAATTCACATCTAATCTAAGAGCGATACTTCCAGCTTCAAAAATCATAAAACTTAAAAAAGCGGAAGAAGATTTCAATAGAAAGTTACTACAGCAATACAGGAATAAAGGCTCAAAATAATAAACTTTTGATTGTTAGTTCAATAACACACCCTAAACTACAGATAAATTCTAACGTTTAGGGTGTTTTATTTTTTAAAACTAATTCTTATCATTTTATTTTGTCCTGCGGCAACAGCCGTAGTTTCATTAATAAAGCGAATTGTATTTAAAGTTGCATCACTTGACAATTGTTTCCAAGTTTCACCACCATTAGAAGAGTAATATACTCCTGAGAAGCCAACTGAAACAATCGATTTTCCATTACTATTTGGTACATATTGCACACAAGAAGCGTATCCAAAACCATGATTTTCAGCTATAAGTTTCCAAGTTTTTCCACCATCATCAGTAATCGCTTTATTACCGAAGTTTTGATTTCTATTTTCATAGTCTCCTCCAGCTACAAATCCTATTTTAGAATCATAAAAGTCAGCTGTAAAAATTCCAGTCATCGTTTTGCCTTGCACTATTGGCGTATCATAGACTTCCCAAGTATTCCCTCTGTCCGGTGAATAAAAAGCCCTAGAACTTTTCCCTCCTGAAACAATCCATGTGTTATTTTCTTTTATAATAATATTAGTGTTACTAGCTGCAAAAGCGGCTTCTCCCGTTAAAACCTTTGGCAATTTATCACATGGTATTTTATTCCATGAATTACCGCCGTCGCGAGTTACAATAATATTTAGACAGTCTTCGACTGGATCTCCCATCGCTATTCCTTCTGTATTGTTCCAAAATTGCATGCTATCAAAAAAAACTTTCTCGTGACGTTCCTCATACACTAATTTCGCACTAGAGTCTTCTTTCGAAATTTGGTATAACAGAGCAGGATTTCCTACATTTAAAATATAAACATGTTTAGAAGTTTGAGCAATACTTCTAAATTCCAGTTTTAAAGAATCCTTTGTTATTCTATTTTCTTTTTTTTGACTATTATCTAAATTGAAAAAACCATACCTTCCATTATCAGCTGCATACCAAATTTTATTTTTATCGATTTGAATCGCTCTAATACTTATTTTATCCTGAAATAATGTATCAGTTTCAACTGACTGAAATTCATTATTATTTAATTTAAAATTATCATAACTTCCAGTTTTACAAGAAATTAATAACACAAATAGCGACAAAACCAGTAAAATATTTTTCATGTGTAATACATTTTAGCGCAAATTTACAATTATTAAAATAATTCCGATTGGATTAATTAATATATTGGCACAGTAATTGGTTATTCCAAAAAAAGGAATTTAATCCAATTAATTATGAAAACGAAACTACTAGTACTGAGTTTTTTAACTGCTTTTTTCGCAATGCAAATGAATGCACAAGATAGAACATCGGTTAATGCTATGAACGCCGAAATAAGCGACAATCTTGATTTGAGAGCTGTTGCTTCTATTTTTGGGGATTCTAGAGACCTACAGGATTTTGAACGAAGACTCAACGATCCTAAACTTCAAATTTCTAATTTAGATTTGAATAATGACGATCAAGTTGATTATTTAAGAGTTATAGAAACTGTTGAAGGTAGAACACACCTTATCATCATTCAGTCTGTTCTTGATCAAGATGTATATCAAGATGTAGCTACAATTGATGTAGAAAAAGACAGAAACAACAAAATCCACGTGCAAGTAGTAGGTGATGTTTTCATGTATGGCCAAAATTATATTTATGAGCCGGTGTATTACACTCCGCCAATTATTTATGCATCATTTTGGTCAACTAACTACCGTCCTTACTATTCATCTTGGAACTGGAATTATTATCCTTCTTATTATTATGCATGGAATCCTTTTCCCGTATTCCGATACAGAAACAACATTAATATCTGTTTAAATTTTAATAACAGCTACAATTATGTAAGCCATAGAAGAAATGAGCGAATTGCTGTAGTTTATAATTCGAGACGTGCTAATGGATATGAGAGACAAAACCCGAACTATTCATTTTCACGAAGAAATGCGAACGTTGTAAACCGTTACGAATTAGAAAAAAGTAGAGGCTCTCGAAATGAAGTTACTTATTCTAATAGAAGAGGCAGTGCGACAAGAGAAAACTCTCAAAACAGATCAAACTCCTCGCGAGATATAACATCACAAAGAGGTAACTCTTCGAGAGATATAGGATCACAAAGAGGAGGTTCTTCAAGAGAGTATTCTCAAAATAGAACAAGTCCTTCTGGCCAAGCATCTCCGCAAAGATCAGGTTCATCGAAAGACTATTCTCAAAACAGAACAAGTCCTTCTGGCCAAGCAGCTCCGCAAAGAGCAGGTTCATCGAGAGATTACTCACAAGGTAGAACAAGTCCCTCTAGAGAAGCAGCACCGCAAAGAGATTACTCACAAGGTAGAACAAGTCCTTCTAGAGAAGCAGCTCCACAGAGAGATTACTCACAAGGTAGAACAAGTCCTTCTAGAGAAGCAGCTCCACAAAGAGATTACTCACAAGGTAGAACAAGTCCTTCTAGAGAAGCAGCTCCACAAAGAGATTACTCACAAGGTAGAACAAGTCCTTCTAGAGAAGCAGCACCGCAAAGAGATTACTCACAAGGTAGAACAAATCCTTCTAGAGAAGCAGCACCGCAAAGAGATTACTCACAAGGTAGAGGAAGTTCAGCAAGGCAATCTGCACCACAAAGAGCAGAACCGCAAGGTCGCGGAAACTCGGCAAGAGAATCTGCACCGCAAAGAGTTGAATCTCAAAGAGGTAATTCATCATCCAGACCTGAGAACAGAAGAATCTAAATATAAAATATTTAAAAATAAAAAACCACGGCTACCAAGTCGTGTTTTTTTTGCTTATAAAGTGTCAATTTATTTTAAAAGTGTACTTTTGACAAGTTTTTTAAAATTATTACATGAGCGCATCACATAAGAACCTGCATAGTAAGTTAACGTTAGGTGGTTTATTAATATCATTAGGAATAATTTACGGTGATATAGGAACTTCACCACTGTATGTAATGAAAGCCATCTTAGGCGATCATATAATAAATGCGAATGTTGTTTTAGGTGGCGTTTCTGCGGTTTTTTGGACGCTTACCTTACAAACAACAATAAAATATGTATTAATCACATTAAGTGCTGATAATCATGGCGAAGGAGGTATTTTTGCGCTATACGCCTTAGTAAAAAAAACAAAAATCAGGTGGTTGATTGTCCCCGCAATTATTGGCGGAAGCGCACTACTCGCTGATGGAATTATTACCCCGCCCATCTCTGTATCTTCTGCAGTAGAAGGAATTAAAACTTTTTATCCTGAAATCAATACCATACCGATTGTAATAGGTATATTATTTATTCTCTTTACCATACAACAGTTTGGATCCAAATTAGTAGGTAAATTTTTTGCCCCAATGATGTTGATTTGGTTTGCAATGCTAGCTGTATTGGGAATAATTCAAATTACGAAACATCCTGAAGTTTTCAAAGCATTAAACCCTTATTACGCATACCAATTATTATCGATACATCCCGATGGTTTTTTTGTATTAGGATTTGTTTTTCTATGTACAACAGGAGCTGAAGCGCTATACTCTGACATGGGACATTGCGGACGAAAAAACATTAGAATTAGTTGGATATTTGTAAAAACGGCTTTAGTACTTAACTACTTTGGCCAAGCAGCTTATTTAATTCATCACGAAGGGCGAACATTACAAAATTTAGGAGGGAAGAACGGAAATCCATTCTACCTTATCATGGAAGATTGGTTTCAACCTATAGGAATTGTTATTGCTACATTAGCAGCAGTAATAGCATCTCAAGCCCTTATCAGCGGCTCCTTTACTTTGATAAATGAAGCCATGAGATTGAACTTTTGGCCAAAGGTAAAAATCAAATATCCAACGGAGTTAAAAGGTCAACTTTACATTCCATCGATAAACTGGTTGCTATTTGCTGGTTGTGTTGGAATTGTACTGCACTTTGAAGAGTCCAATAACATGGAGCATGCTTACGGCCTTGCTATTATTTTATGCATGATAATGACCACCATTTTACTCAACTTTTATTTAATAATGAAAAGAGTAAAATTGTATTTTATTGTACCATTAATAACAATTTATCTTCTAATCGAATTTAGTTTCCTAGCCGCTAATATTACTAAATTTGCTGATGGTGGTTATGTAACTCTAATTATTGCTTCGGTGTTAATTAGTATAATGACAATATGGTATTCTGCTAAACAAATTAATAAAACTTATACTAAGCTCGTTAAAATTGAAGACTACAAAAAAGTACTTGTCGAACTTAGTGCTGATTTGACGATTCCAAAATACGCAACGCATTTAGTGTACATGACAAATGCAGGTAGAACTGATGAAATTGAAGAAAAAGTGATGTATTCCATTTTACAAAAGCGACCTAAAAGAGCTGATATATATTGGTTTGTACACGTTAATATATTATCAGAACCATATAAAGCACAATATAAAGTTACTGAAATTGTAAAAGATGATTTGTATCGCGTCGATTTTAATCTCGGCTTTAGGGAACCTACTAAAATAAACCTAATGTTTAGAGAAGTGATCAAAGACATGGTTAAAAAAGGTGAGGTAGATATTACCAGTAGATACGAATCATTGAACAAGAATAATATTATTGGCGATTTCAAATTTGTACTTTCTGAAAAATTTCTTTCCAACGATAGTCGCTTGAGATGGCGTGAAAAATTAATTATGAATTCCTATTTCTTACTTAAAAAATTAAGTTTATCTGAGGAAAGTGCTTTTGGATTAGACAGCAGCTCTGTCAAAATCGAAAAATTCCCATTAGTACTTCACGCACCTGAAAAGGTGGATTTGACAAGATTAAAGTAACTATTCCTTTAAAATTAAACCAAAAAACATTGTAGCATTTACAGTGTTTTTTTTTTGACAAAAAATTTAAAAACAACATTCATTATTTAAAATATAACATTCAGTCAATAAATAGTACCTTTGCACCTCAATTATTTAAAATGAGATTACACAGAAATTTAGTTTACACAACGATAGACGCATTAAACGCCATTTTTAACGAAGGTGAATATGCTGATAAAGTAGTAGCAAGATCCCTTAAAAAAGACAAACGTTGGGGAAGTTCAGATAGAAAGTTTGTTGCCGAAACCATCTACGAAATTGTACGTTGGAAAAGATTATACGCAGAAATAGCCGAAGTAAAAGAACCTTTTGACAGAGACAATCTATGGAGAATGTTTTCTGTTTGGGCAGTTTTAAGAGGTTACCCTATTCCAGATTGGCGTCAGCTGGAAGGAACTCCAGAAAGAAAAATAAAAGGTCGCTTTGATGAACTTTCGAAAGTGAGAGCTTTGAAAGAATCTATTCCAGACTGGATGGATGAATTAGGCGTAAAAGAGCTAGGCGAAAAAGTTTGGGCAACAGAAATTGCGGCTCAAAACCAACCTGCTAAAGTTATCCTTAGAGTAAATACACTCAAGACTACTAGAGAAGAGCTACGTGCTATTCTGATGGACTTAAACATTGAAACTGAAACATTAAAAAATCAACCCGATGCTTTAGTTTTAAAAGAAAGAGCTAATGTATTCTTGACAGATGCTTTTAAACAAGGTTTCTTTGAAGTTCAAGATGCAAATTCGCAATTAGTAGCTGCTTTCCTCGATGTAAAACCGGGAATGCGGGTGGTTGACACTTGCGCGGGTGCGGGTGGAAAAACATTACACATTGCTGCTTTGATGGAAAACAAAGGACAATTGATTGCTATGGATTTGTATGAAAGTAAATTGAAGCAATTGAAAATCCGTGCTAAAAGAGATGGTGCCTTTAACATCGAATATAGAATTATCGATTCGACAAAAATCATCAAAAAATTACATGAAAGAGCTGACCGTGTACTTATCGATGCGCCTTGTAGCGGTTTAGGAGTTCTAAAAAGAAATCCTGATGCTAAATGGAAATTACAGCCAGAGTTCATTGACAATATACGAAAAGTACAATCAGAGGTTTTAGAAAGTTACTCTAAAATTGTAAAACCAGGTGGAAAATTAGTATATGCGACTTGCTCGGTTTTACCTTCGGAAAACCAAGATCAAGTGGCTCGTTTTTTAACAACTGATATTGGAAAACAATTCAAATTCATAAAAGATCAAAAAATCCTTGCTTCAGAGTCTGGTTTTGATGGCTTTTATATGGCTTTGTTAGAAAGAAAAGAAAGTTCAGAACAAAAAGAAAAAAGAGTTGAGAAAGAAATTGAATAAAACTTAGATTTTACACTCTATAATTCACAAAAAAAGTCCTCGAAATTCGAGGACTTTTTTTATATCATTATTTTTTTTCCGTTTACTCTTTTTCTAACTTTAAACATTAAACTAAAAAAACTTTGACCTTTTATAATTAATCGTTCATTGAGATTAAAAACTCTTCATTATTTCTAGTTTTCTTAAAACGATCGTTGATAAAATCCATTGCTTCCACCGGATTCATGTCAGAAAGATATTTTCTCATAATCCACATACGTTGTAAAGTTTTTGGATCTAATAACATATCGTCACGACGTGTACTTGAAGACGTCAAATCGATTGCTGGGAAAATACGTTTGTTGGCAATTTTTCTATCTAATTGCAATTCCATATTACCGGTACCTTTAAATTCTTCAAAGATAACTTCGTCCATTTTCGATCCGGTTTCAGTTAATGCAGTTGCAATAATACTTAATGAACCACCGTTCTCCACATTACGTGCCGCTCCAAAGAAACGTTTTGGTTTTTGCAATGCATTAGCATCTACACCACCACTTAATACTTTTCCTGAAGCAGGTTGTACTGTATTATACGCTCTTGCCAAACGCGTAATCGAATCCAATAAAATCACTACATCGTGACCACATTCTACCAAACGTTTTGCTTTTTCAAGAACGATATTTGCAATTTTCACATGCTCTTGCGGCTCTCTGTCAAATGTCGAAGCGATTACTTCACCACGGACACTACGTTGCATATCTGTAACCTCTTCTGGACGTTCATCTATCAATAAAACAATCAAATATACTTCAGGATGATTTGCCGCGATTGCATTGGCAATTTCCTTCAGCAACATGGTTTTTCCCGTTTTAGGCTGTGCCACAATCATTCCACGTTGTCCTTTACCAATTGGTGAAAACAAATCAATAATTCGCGTTGAAATAGTACTTTGCTTTTCAGCTAATTTGAATTTTTCAGATGGAAAAACAGGGGTTAAATGTTCGAATGAAACTCTATCGCGAACCACTTGTGGATCATGTCCGTTTATTTTTAAAACGCGAACTAATGGAAAAAATTTCTCTCCTTCTTTTGGCGGACGAACCACCCCTTTTACTGTATCTCCAGTTTTCAAACCGAATAATCTAATTTGAGAAGTTGATAAATAAATATCATCTGGCGAAGCCAAATAATTATAATCTGAAGATCTTAAAAAACCGTAACCATCAGGCATCATTTCTAGAACACCTTCGCTTTCTATAATTCCGTCAAACTCAAAATCTGAAGCGGCGAAATTATTTTTTTTATTTTTAAAATTAGGGTTTTGATTTTGGTTTCCGTTACCATTTGCATTTTGATTTTGTTTATGCAATTGGTTAGGATTTATTTTTTTTATAGGAGCTACAACTTCCGTTTTCTCTTCAGTAGTTATTTCTGTAGTAGTTTCTAAAGTGCTTTCCTGTTCTTTTGAAGTTTCTTTTGATTCTTCTTTATCCTTTTTTAAAGCTATTTTTTTCTCGTAAGCTGACTTATTAAATTTAATCGCTTTACCCGCTTTTTTATCTTCTTGTCTAGGTTTTTCTTCTGAAGTTGCCTCCTCATTAGCTGGAACTGATTCTACAACTGCTTTTTCCAATACAATTTCTTCTTCAATAGCAGGGCTAGCTTTTACTTTCGGAGTTATTGCTTTTTTTATTGGAGCAATTCTAGCTCTTTTTGGCTTGTCATCCTCTTGATTACTTTCCGCTTTTGTATTTGAATTGTCAACATTAGCTGCTTGATGTTCTAGAATCTGACTTACTAAAGTCTCTTTCTTTACACCGTTAAATTTTATTGTTTTAGCCGCTTTAGCTATTTCTTGAAGCTCAGAAAGCTTCATTTCTTTTAATGCAGAAATATCAAACATGAATGTTCTATGAATTTAATTAATTTTTGAGGTATAATCTAAAAGTATAGGTAGTAACTTTAAATTGAATCAACCGCAGTATGAAGTGCTTACGGTATTATGATGCAATAATACGAATAAATTTTTATCAGACAATAGTATTTCTAAAAAAGAAAATATATTTTTGTGACAGATATTTACCAAATGATACAGAGAATTCAAACCATTTATTTATTTCTTACGTTCGTAGTAACGGGCGTTTTACTATTTTTTATTCCTTTATGGACCATGAGTGATAGTAAGGAGTATTTTTTTATGCAAAGTCAAGTTTACACTATTTTGCTAGGATTGAGTACAACGTTGACCTTATTAAGTATTGTTTCTTACAAAAAAAGACAAAATCAATTTGTTATGGGCAGATTGAACATAATATTAAATTTGATTTTATTAGGATTGTTTGTATATCGTTCACTAAATTTATCTGGAGAGACACCCGCTGTTTCTGAGAAAGGTATTGGGATGTTTCTACCTGTAGTTGCTATCGTGTTATTAGTATTAGCTAATAAGGCCATCAAAAAGGATGAAGATCTTGTAAAATCTGTGGACAGATTGAGGTAAACCTATAAACTTTAGTTTATTAGTGCGAAGGAAACCCGAATGTAACAATTCGGGTTTTTTTGTGTCCAAAATTTACTATTTACTGCAAATAGTAGCGTCAGACTCTTTTTTTTTTTTAAATTTGAAAATTAGAACCTACCTATGTTAAAAACTACCCGAATATATCTTGCTGACGACCATCAAATCCTTATTGATGGCATTAAAACCTTACTTCACACTAACGCTTCATTTGAAGTCGTAGGCTTTTCAATAACTGGTACTGATTTGTATGAGGAAGTACTAAACAGCAAAGCTGATATATTGATTCTTGACATCAACATGCCCGGAAAAGATGGAATTCAAGTCATTAAAGAGTTTTCTAAGAAAGGTTTTCCTTGTAAGATTATTGTCTTGTCAAGTCACGATGATTTAAGGATAATAAAAGAAGTGATGAAATTAGGCAGCAGCGGCTATTTGACAAAAAAATGTGCGGGTGAGAATATCATTGAAGCCATTCAAAGCATTAATAGTGGAGAAGAGTATTTTTGTAAACATGTTCGGGAAAAAATATTTACTACAGTTACCAAGGGAAATCCAAAAATGAACAAACCTGAACTTCCCATTAATTTCATTTTAACCGAAAGAGAATTAGAAATCATTATTTTAATCTCTTTAGAATTTAGCGGAAAAGAAATCAGTGACCACTTATTTATTAGTACAAATACTGTAGAGACACATCGGAAAAATATAATGAAAAAACTGGATGCTAAAAATTCCATAAGTCTTGTAAAATATGCCATTAAAAACAAATTGATAAAACCCTGATTTGATAAACCACTTTCAAATCAAAATGTAATTCTAGATGATAAAATATATGATGCTGAAAAAATTTCTTACTGCATTGATTTTAGTATCAAATATTTTTTCGTTTACCGTTTTGGCACAAAAAAACCCATCTTCAAAAAATGACGCTGTGGCCATTATAACAGAAGCGAAGGAATTGATGAAAACCGGTAATTTCGAAAAATCATTAATTAAATCTAGAACTGGTTTAAGTCTAGCTATTAAAATAAAAGATAACAATCTGATAGCAACTTCGTATAATACTATTGGCGCAAATTTCGACCATTTATCAGAGTCTGACCAGGCTTTTTTGTATTATAAGAAAGGTTTAGCTTATGCTGATAAAACGACTAATGATGTTCTCAAAAACTGGCTTAATAACAATTTAGGCAATATTTACTATTTTGATAAAAAGGAATATGAAAAAGGGATTTACCATTATAAAAAATCTTTAGAATATAGCATTAAAGCAAAAGATTCATCACAAATACTTTTCACAAAAGTGAACTTGGCTTGGGCTTATTTTGATAGAGGTCGTTTTGAAGAAGGTCGTCCCTATTTAGAGTACATCAACAAATACCACAGTGAGCATGGTAATGAGACGACCATTGTCGCTTTAAATATGGTAAACGGAATGTACTATAGCTATAAAAATGATGTGAACAAAGCTCGCTTTTATTTTGAAAATGCTATAAAATTAGGAAAAGAAGGAGATGAAAAATCTGATTTATCACATTCTCATCATGAATATTCTAAGTTTTTGCTTAAAAATGGTGATTATAAAAATGCCTATAAAAATCTCGAAATTTATAATACTATTACTGACGAATTAAACAATGAAGAGAAACTAAATAAAGCCAACGTTGCAGGAATTAATTTGCAAATTGACGAATATAAAAGAGAAATTGACAAGATCGGAAACGAATTCAAAACGAAAGAAAACGATTTATTAAAAGCAAAATCTAGAAATAAAAAAATTGTTATCGTATTACTGGCAATACTACTATTATTATTTTTAGCCTTTTACTTCTACTCCCAAAACGCGCGGCTAAAGCAAAAAAACAAACTCACAGACCTAAGAAGTAAAGTTCAAGAAAACACCATTAACGCCACTATAAATGGTCAACAATTAGAACGAAAAAAGATCGCCTCATTCTTACACGATAACATTAGTGCTCTCCTATCATCCGCAGGAATGCATCTTCACGCTCATATACTACAAAATCAGTCTCCTTCTCAGGAAATCATTAAAACGAAAGCTATTTTAGAACAAGCTCATGATCAGGTTCGTGATTTATCACATGCATTGATGCCTTCTCTTTTAGCGCAATTTGGTCTATTCCATGCTTTAAATGATTTATGCGAAAAAAATTCAAATTCAATTCTTGACTTTAAATACTCTTGCTCGGTCGATCAATATACGCGCTATGATGAGGATTTCGAAATGAAAATTTATTTTATAATCATGGAACTTTCAAACAATATCATAAAACATAGTGATGCGCAAGAAGCAAAATTAACACTTAAGGAAAGTAACAATTCCCTTATAATTTATATTATTGACAACGGAAAAGGATTTGATTCCAACAAATTTCATGCTCTTGAAGGTTTTGGTATTAACCAAATCAAAGCACGACTGAACAACTTAGATGGAACTATTGAAATAGATTCTAAAATAAATTTGGGAACAGCTATCAAAATTAGCGTACCAATTGTATATCAAGAACAAAATAGCTAAACTCGTTTTTCGATTTCAATAATCTCTAAATCTTTGATTTTATCACCATCTATAACAAAGCGTAACAGAGTTCGCACTTGATGAAAACCACTTTTTCCAGCTGCTCCAGGATTCATATGCAAAAGATTATTCTTTTTATCAAATATCACCTTCAGAATATGAGAATGTCCGCAAATAAATAATTTAGGAGGATTAGATTCTATTTCAGCCTTAATATTAGGATTGTATTTTCCGGGATAACCACCAATGTGCGTAATCCAAACATCTACTCCTTCGCACATAAATCTATTGTGTAAAGGAAATTCGAGTCTCGCCTGAGCATCATCAATATTCCCAAACACACATCTCAAAGGTTTCAGCTTTTTAATAGTATCCGTTACAACCAGATCTCCAATATCGCCCGCATGCCAAACCTCATCAGCTTGTTTCACATATTTTAAAATCGTGTCGTCAAGATGACTGTGTGTATCAGAAAGCAGAAGAATTTTTTTCATTGTAAAAGTGTCATTTTAGTAGCGTCATTGCTCGGAAAGAGGCAATCTGGATCTATTTCCAGCTTTCCGTTTCAATCCACGCCCATTGCTTCGTCGCTCGCCAAGCCAGCCTGGGTTTTCCACTGCAATTTGGGCAAGGAATTTCGGTAAAATTAGACATTCCGTTTTCAAATAAAAAATCGAATCAAAACTTAACAAACTTTGGCTATTAGCCACTTCCTAGCCAAAAAATTAATAAGTATCTTTGTAGCTTCAAAAAAATCGACTTGAGGTATTTTATAAAATTAGCGTACAACGGAACGAATTATCATGGTTGGCAATACCAACCTAATGCATCGTCAGTACAAGAAACAATGAACAAAGCTGTTTCTACAATATTAAACACCGAAATCAATCTTATGGGAGCCGGACGCACAGATACTGGAGTTCATGCCAAAGAAATGTACGCGCATTTTGATTTTGAAAAATCTTTTGAGATTCCAAATGTGGTACACAAACTCAATTCCTTTTTACCAAAAGATATTGCAGTTTATGATATCATTCCAGTTGCTGATGAAGCGCACACTCGTTTTGACGCTACAAAAAGAACCTATGAATATCACATTAACACATTTAAAGATCCGTTTTTGCAAGAACAATGTTGGTATTTTCATCAAACATTAGACATAAATCTGATGAATGAAGCAGCGCATCTATTATTTAATCATATTGATTTTCAATGTTTCTCTAAAGTTAACACGGATGTAAATACTTTTGATTGCACAATTTTCGCAGCGCATTGGACGCAAGAAAATGAAAAGTTGATTTTCACTATTTCGGCCAATCGCTTCTTACGAAACATGGTTCGCGCCATTGTGGGAACTTTAATAAATATTGGTTTGCATAAAATTACATTAGCTGATTTTGATGCAATTATAAAAAGTAAGAATAGAGATAAAGCTGGTTTTTCAGTTCCAGCGCATGGTTTATATTTAACCAAAATAGAATACGATTATTTGTAAAATAATTAATAAAAGGAGCAGTTTAGCAATACTACTTGATATTGCTTTGTAGCTCGCAATGACACTAAATGAAAGCAAAAGCATTTGATACTAGATTATTCAAACGAATATTAAGATATACCAAACCTTATCAATTTAGGTTTAATGGCGTAATTGTTTTCGCCATTTCGTTGTCCATATTTGCGGCATTACGCCCGTATTTATTGAAACAAACCGTAGATGGTTACATTGCAACCCAAGACCAACATGGCTTATTGCTTTACGTTTCTCTTATGGGAATTGTACTTTTACTAGAAGTATTCTCGCAATTTTACTTTGTTTATTGGGCGAACTGGCTGGGTCAGGATATCGTGAAAGACATTCGAACTAAACTGTTTCAACATATTTTAAGTTTCCGAATGAAATATTTTGATCACGTTCCTGTAGGACAATTAGTAACGCGTTCCGTATCAGATATTGAATCTATAGCTAGAATTTTCAGTCAAGGTTTGTTCATGATTATTAGTGACTTGATGAAAATGGTAGTCGTACTAATTTTCATGTTCTATATGAACTGGAAACTCACATGGATTGTGATTGTAGCCATGCCTATTCTGGTTTTCTTTACTCGAATATTTCAAAGAAAAATGCAAGTTGCCTTTGAAGAAGTTCGTACACAAATTGCCAACATGAACTCTTTTGTGCAAGAACGTGTAACGGGAATGAAAATCGTACAACTTTTTAACCGTGAGAAAATTGAATATGAGAAATTCAAGCAAATCAACGACAAACATAAAAAAGCTTGGATAAAAACAATACTTTACAACTCCATCTTCTTCCCTATTGCTGATATTATTTCATCACTAACCTTAGGTTTTATCGTCCTTTATGGAGGTATGAAAATATTAAACGGAGATACTTTTACCACTTTTGGAGATTTATTTTCTTACACAATGTTTATTGCTATGTTGTTTAATCCCTTGCGTCAAATTGCAGATAAATTCAATGAAATGCAACTTGGAATGATTGCGGCTAATCGTGTTTTTGATATTTTAGACACTGAAGATCAAATACAAGATACAGGAGTTATTGAAGCTCCGGTTTTTAAAGGAGACATTCAGTTTAATAAAGTTCATTTTGGATATATTCCAGGTGAAGAGGTGATCAAAGGAATCGATTTAGAAGTAAGTGCAGGACAAACTATTGCCATTGTAGGCTCGACAGGAGCTGGAAAATCAACAATTATTAATTTATTAAATCGTTTTTACGAAATTAATAGCGGTTCGATTTATATAGACAATAACAATATCGAGAATTATACTCTTGGTTCCCTACGTTTACAAATCGCAGTAGTTTTGCAAGATATTTTCCTTTTTGCCGATACTATTTTCAATAATATCACTTTAAATAATCCAGCAATTTCACGTGATCAAGTTTTGGCTGCCGCCAAAAAAATTGGCGTTCACGAATTTATCATGAATCTTCCGGATAATTATGATTTTGATGTTAAAGAACGTGGTGTTATGCTTTCGTCAGGACAGCGACAATTGATTGCTTTCTTGAGAGCGTATGTGAGTAATCCAAGCATATTGATTCTGGACGAAGCTACTTCATCTATTGACACCTATTCCGAAGAGTTAATTCAACGTGCAACTGAAACAATTACTAAAGGTAGGACATCAATTGTTATTGCACACCGTTTAGCAACGATTGTCAATGCTGATAAAATCGTGGTAATGGACAAAGGTTTGATTGTAGAACAAGGAACACATCAAGAATTAATAAACCGTGAAAGTGGGTATTACAAAAACTTGTATGACTCTCAGTTTTCAGTGGCAAATTAATTAGGATTTAATTCCAAAAAAGAATTGAGTTTAACGAAATAAAGTTAAAAGTAGATTCTTTTCACAGCGAAGGCCTTACCAAAGAAGCTGCCAGTTGGTTAGTTCCGAATTACCAAATGCAGGATGATTTTCTTCAAGGTTTCGAATATATAGAAAAAGCAGATGAAACTATTGTTTTATTCACAACCGAGGGTGATTTTGGAAAGCAACAAATAATCAGAATTCCAAAGAATGCTTTTCAGTTTCCTTTACCGTTAATACTTAGTTTGCTAGTCCACAAAATGGTAATTGTTCATCAAAAAAACGCGCAAACCATTTGTATTGGATAAAAACGAAAGCGAGTGGCAAGCGTATTACGAGATTTTGTTTAGAAAAATTTTTCAATCAATTCCTGAAATTTCTAATTTTCATAAAAAAACTTTCGCTCACAAAGCCATTGAATATTACAATCGAATGGAAGAAAATTCATCATTACAAAAAAAGTATGCGGAAGAAAAAATAGAAGTTGACGCAATAATTACTTCTTTATCCTAAAATCAAATAAACTTTCAATGTCCTAAAATACTGAGTTTAATTCTAAAAATAAATTCTTAAATTCGCAACGTAAAAAATCTAATATAAAACGACTTGTCTTTGTAGTAAAATCCAAATGACAATAGTATAAATAATAAATACTTTAAAAAATGAAATACGATATTATAGTTTTAGGAAGTGGCCCGGGTGGTTATGTTACAGCCATTAGAGCATCACAATTAGGCTTCAAAGTAGCCGTAATTGAAAAAGAAAACTTAGGTGGAGTTTGCCTAAACTGGGGTTGTATCCCAACAAAAGCATTATTAAAATCAGCACAAGTTTTTGACTATCTAAAACACGCTTCTGATTACGGATTGACTGTTTCATCTTTTGACAAAGACTTCCCTGCAGTTGTACAACGCAGTCGTACTGTAGCTGAAGGAATGAGCAAAGGAGTTCAATTCTTGATGAAAAAAAATAAAATCGACGTAATTGATGGTTTTGGAAAACTAAAACCAGGCAAAAAAGTTGATGTTACGGATAAAGACAATAAAGTTACAGAGTACAGCGCTGATCATATTGTCATCGCTACTGGAGCTCGTTCTCGTGAATTGCCAAGCTTACCGCAAGATGGTGTAAAAGTAATTGGGTACCGTCAAGCAATGACTTTACCTACACAACCTAAATCGATGATTATCGTTGGTTCTGGAGCTATTGGAGTTGAATTTGCACACTTCTACAACTCCATGGGAACTGATGTTACTATTGTAGAATTTATGCCAAATATCGTTCCTGTTGAAGACGAGGATATCTCTAAACAAATGGAGCGTTCTTTGAAAAAAGCAGGCATCAAAATCATGACTAACTCTTCTGTTGAAAGAATTGATACTACTGGTGCAGGCGTAAAAGCATTTGTAAAAACAGCAAAAGGAGAGGAAGTTATAGAAGCCGATATTTTACTTTCAGCTGTTGGAATCAAAACTAATATTGAAAACATAGGATTAGAAGAAGTAGGAATTGCTACAGATAGAGATAAAATCTTAGTAAACGCTTACAACCAAACTAATATTCCAGGATATTACGCTATTGGCGATATTACACCTGGACAAGCATTAGCGCACGTTGCTTCTGCTGAAGGAATCAACTGTGTAGAGAAAATTGCAGGACTTCACGTAGAGCCTATCGATTACGGAAACGTTCCGGGTTGTACGTATGCTACTCCTGAGATTGCTTCAGTTGGTTTAACGGAGAAACAAGCTAAAGAAAAAGGATACGAATTGAAAATTGGTAAATTCCCGTTTTCTGCTTCAGGAAAAGCAAAAGCAGCTGGAACTCCAGATGGTTTTGTAAAAGTAATTTTTGACGCAAAATACGGCGAATGGTTAGGTTGCCACATGATTGGTGCTGGTGTTACTGATATGATTGCAGAGGCAGTTGTAGCTCGTAAACTAGAAACTACAGGTCATGAAATTCTAAAAGCAATTCACCCACACCCTACCATGAGTGAAGCGGTAATGGAAGCAGTTGCGGACGCTTACGGCGAAGTAATTCACCTATAATTGTCAATGCGAGGAGTTGCGGGCACAAAACAAAGCAATCTCTCCCTAAAATTCTAAATTCCGATTGGTTTACACCAATCGGAATTTTTTTGCTCTTTTTTTAAACATCAAACTCACATGTTTTTCTATTTCTCACATAGTTTAAAAACGTAATCCTAGATTTTTAAACTTTTTCACAAATTAAAATCTTAACATTTTTTTTACAAAACGCAATAAAAAAATTCCGATTCTAAACTATCTTTGTATTCTGAGTTATTTTACTCCATTAATTTTGAAATTATTATACAATAGATGAATACTGAAACCAATCATTTTTCGCAAATTCTGAACGAAAACCAAAACAAAAATTGGGTTAGAGCTATCGATTCTTCAAAAATTACAAATTGGATTGATGATTTATTCAAGATAATATTTCCTGAAAAAGTACTGGAAACCATCCAAATTGAAATGCTTTTAGAGCAAAATAAAGCACGCTTCGTAGCGATTCTTACCGAAATCAATAAAGATAAAACAACAGAAAAAAGTCGAGCTATAGCAAAATCCTTTTATGCTATACTTGCAGATTTATACTCCTCGATGCAACAAGATGCACAAGCAATTTTAGATACCGATCCTGCTGCTGATTGTATTCAGGAAATTATCAACTCTTATCCTGGTTTTTTTGCCATTGAAATCTATAGAATTGCGAATGCAATTACTTCCTTGACAGATTGCCTTTTGCCTCGCATATTGACGGAATATGCGCATAGCAAAACTGGAATTGATATTCACCCTTCAGCTACTATCGGCGTTCCATTTATAATAGATCATGGTACTGGAATTGTAATTGGGGAAACAACAACCATTGGCAAACACGTGAGTATTTATCAAGGAGTTACTCTGGGAGCTTTGCAAGTTGAAAAAAGCATGCAGGAAAAAAAACGACATCCTACTGTAGAAGACCATGTGATTATTTATGCCAATGCTACAATCCTTGGCGGAAGCACTATCATAGGAAACCACAGTATCATTGGTGGAAATACGTTTATAACTAAAAGCGTAAATCCGTATTCCTTTGTGATGCAATCCAATAAAAACACTGTTTTGAACCAACAAGAAATAAAAGATATTAATTTTTTCTCGATATAACTATTATGCAATACAACAACATACTTGAAACAATAGGCAACACGCCACATGTAAAAATAAACAGATTATTTGGTAACAACCACAACGTTTGGATCAAACTAGAACGTGCTAATCCTGGAGCCAGCATCAAAGACAGAATAGCTTTAGCGATGATTGAAGATGCCGAAAAAAAAGGACTATTAAAAGAAGGCGGGACTATCATTGAAGCGACCTCTGGAAATACAGGAATTGGACTCGCTATGGTCGCTGCCGTAAAAGGCTATAAGTTAATTCTAGTGATGCCAGAATCGATGACCATAGAAAGACGCCGATTGATGAGTTTGTATGGCGCTGAATTTGTATTGACGCCTCGGGAAAAAGGAATGAAAGGTGCCATTGAAGAAGCGCAGGAATTAGTAAACAAAATACCAAACGCTTGGTCACCACTTCAATTTGAAAATCCTTCTAATATCGAAATTCATAAAAAAACCACTGCTCAAGAAATCATCAAAGCATTTCCTGATGGACTAGATTATCTAATCACAGGCGTAGGAACTGGCGGCCATATTACCGGTTGTGCCGAAATATTAAAACAACATTTTCCCAACCTAAAAGTATTCGCTGTAGAACCGGAAGCTTCTGCAGTTATTAGTGGCGGAAAACCCGCTCCACATCCTATTCAAGGAATTGGTGCCGGATTTATACCTACTAATCTAAATACAGATTTATTAGATGGAAGTATTCAAGTGAGCAAAGATGAAGCATTCACTTATGCACAAAGAGCCGCAAAAGAAGAAGGAATGTTCGTAGGAATATCATCAGGAGCATCATTAGCTGCAGTAGCTAAAAAACTATCTCAAATCCCTGAAAATTCAAAAATACTTACCTTTTGTTATGATACTGGTGAGCATTATTTAAGTGTTGAAGGGCTTTTTGTCTAAGCATTTTTTATTTATTCGACTTCGTCCGTTCCATGAGATTTTGAATAATTTCTCCATTTCTCAATGCAATCTTCTAAATCTTGCGGCAGTTCCGTATCAAAACGCATCATTTCACCCGTTGTAGGATGGATAAAGCCTAAGGTTTTAGCATGCAAAGCTTGTCTTGGTAACGCTTTGAAACAGTTGTCTATAAATTGCTTGTATTTTGTAAACGTAGTTCCTTTCAAAATCAAATGACCGCCATAACGTTCATCATTAAAAAGTGGATGCCCTATGTGTTTTAAATGCGCACGAATCTGGTGTGTTCTACCGGTTTCTAGTTGGCACGAAATCAAAGTGACATAACCAAAACGCTCTAAAACTTTATAATGAGTAATAGCTGGCTTTCCTATTTCTGGATCAGCAAAAACCGCCATCTGCATGCGATCTTTCAAGTGACGCGCTAAGTTTCCTTCAATAGTACCTTGATCTTCTATTACATTTCCCCAAACAAGAGCTACATATTCCCTTTCAGAAGTTTTTGCTTCAAATTGTTTAGCTAAATGTGTCATTGCTGCTTCGGTTTTAGCAATAACTAGCAAACCTGAAGTGTCTTTATCAATTCTGTGTACTAATCCAGGACGCTCACTGCTGTTCATTGGCAAGTTATCAAAATGATAGGCCAAAGCATGAACCAAAGTTCCCGTGTAATTCCCATGACCAGGATGTACTACCATTCCAGGCAATTTGTTTATCAGCAATAACGTTTCGTCTTCATAAACAATATCCAGCGGAATATTCTCTGGGATAATATGGTTCTCATAAGGAGGATGTGTCAGCATCACGCGAACTACATCATTGGCTTTCACCTTATAATTTGATTTTACTGTCGCATCATTCACAAAAATATTCCCTTCGGTTGCGGCAGTTTGTATTTTATTTCGAGTAGCATTTTGGATTAATCCCATCAAATATTTATCAATTCGCAAAGCCGCTTGGCCTTTAGGAACTTCAAACCTAAAATGTTCATATAACTCGTCTTCTAAATCTATTGAATCTACAGTATTATTCATTAATTATTGTTTATTCTATTGGCGCAGCTAGCGTATCTACAGCATTTTCTTGTTCTTGGTAGCTCATTTTTCCATCGCCTAAAACCAGGTCAATCTTAGATGATTTCAAGACCTTATCTCCTACTTTCAAGTTTCGTCCTTTAAAGCGCATTTCCAGCACCATATCCTTACCTAAATTTGGAACATAAGTAACCGTTCCTTCATCAAGTCCTAGTGCTTTCAATGTTGGGACCGCTTCACGATAGGTTTTTTCAATTAAATCTGGAATTCGCACTGACGAAAACCCAGAAGTATTCAATTTAATATATATTTTTCGACCTACTTTTACCTTTGTACCAGGCGTTGGATCTTGCTCTACCACACTAAACTGTGGGAAATCGCTTCTAAAATCAACACTATCTAATAGTATATAATCTAAATCCAGTTCATCCAGTTTGTTTTGCACTTGCTCCTCGGTCAGCTTACGCAAATCAGGGACTGCAATTTCATGACCGTGATCAGTTGTAAAAGTCAACCAATGCATAAATAGGTAACCCAAGGTCGCTACAATAGCAAATGCAGCTAGAATTTGCATTAAAAAAACGCGGCTAGTAAGATACTTTCCTAAACTCATAAATTAATTTTTAGATGTCGCAAAGATAAAGCTATTTCGTTCCAAAAAAAATGATAATTTTGTTTAATGCTTTTAAAGATTAATCCTGATGGGTTTTAGGAGCTATTTCCCGCTATTCGTTGCAATCCACGCCCAAAAGCGTGGGATTTCCACTGCTATCGGGGCTAAAAACGAATCATTTTCACAACTTATATTTCTCAAAAATGAAGAACATTGCCATCATTATGGGCGGATATTCCAGCGAATACAAAATCTCACTTATTAGCGGAAACGTCGTATATCAATATTTAGATAAAACAAAATACAACGGATTCAGAATCCATATTTTCAAAGAAAAATGGGTTTATGTGGATGCTAACGACGTCGAATTCCCTATTGACAAAAATGACTTTTCAGTAGCAGTAGCTGGAAAAAAAATCAGTTTCGATTGTGTATTTAATGCTATTCATGGAACCCCGGGCGAAGATGGATTAATGCAAGCCTATTTCGAACTTTTGAACATGCCACAAACGTCTTGTGACTATTATCAATCAGCTTTAACGTTTAACAAACGGGATTTATTATCCGTTTTAAAACCATACGGAATCAAAACAGCGACTTCCTATTATTTAAACAAAGGAGACAAAATCAATACTGACGAAATTGTAGCTAAAGTGGGTTTGCCTTGTTTTGTAAAGCCAAATAAAGCAGGATCGAGTTTCGGAATTTCAAAAGTAAAAACCGCTGCCGAGTTACCTATTGCCATTGAAGTTGCATACAAAGAAGATAACGAAATTATAATAGAAAGTTTTCTAGACGGAACCGAAGTTTCTGTTGGAGTAATCAATTATAAAGGAAACGTAACGGTTCTGCCTATTACTGAAATCGTTTCTGAAAATGATTTTTTTGATTATGAAGCTAAGTATCTTGGTAAATCACAAGAAATCACACCTGCTAGAATCTCTGATGAAATGACTAAAAAAGTTGGCGAAATAGCAAAGCGCGCTTACGAAGTCTTAAAAATGAAAGGTTTTTCCCGTAGCGAATTTATAATAGTAAATGGAGAACCCTTCATGCTTGAAATGAATACAATTCCGGGATTAACCACTGAAAGTTTGATTCCGCAACAAGCAAAAGCAGCAGGAATATCCCTAGAGGATTTGTTCACGAATGCTATTGAATTGGCTTTAAACAACTAAATTCTCCTCATGAAAGAAATATTTGAATGGAATAGATTATTATACAATGGTTTACCAGAATCATTTCTTATAGAAGTCATTTTTCGTTCTACAGTAATGTTTATCGTTTTATTACTAACTTTAAAAGTAGCTGGGAAACGCGGTGTAAAACAATTGTCTGTCTTTGAAACAGTGATAATAATTGCTTTAGGATCAGCAGCAGGAGATCCTATGTTTTATGAAGATGTGGGTATAATTCCAGCCATTACCGTATTTACTGTAATTATACTTTTATACCGTTTGGTAACGTGGTTAACCGGAAAAAGCAAAAAATTTGAAGAGTTTATTGAAGGAAAAACAGAATGTTTAATTCATGAAGGAAAATTTTCGATTGCAACTTTCAAAAAAGAAAGTTTAGCACAAGATGAATTTTTCTCTGAACTTAGATTGAGATCAGTTGAACACTTAGGACAAGTAAAAAATGCATTTATGGAAACCAGCGGAGATATAAGTGTTTTTTATTATGAAGATGAAAATGTAAAATCAGGTTTACCTATTCTACCGTTTTTATTCAATCAAAAAAATACTACTATTCCTAATGAAGGTATGTATTCTTGCACTTTTTGCGGTAACACAAAACATCAACGTACAGGAATTGCAACATGTGAGGTCTGCAATAAATCGGAATGGGTCGAATCATTACATACTATTCGAAAATCATAATTTAACCTAAATCAGTTTGCCACTAGAATAAAATATAAGATGAGAAAAGCAATATTCCCAGGATCTTTTGACCCAATTACCTTAGGTCATGAAGATATAATAAAGCGAGCAATTTCACTTTTTGACGAAATTGTAATTGCTATTGGTGTCAATGCTGAAAAAAAATATATGTTTTCACTCGAAGAAAGAAAGCGATTTATCGAGGAGACTTTTAAAGATGAGCCTAAAGTTTCTGTCATTACTTACGAAGGATTGACAATTGATTTATGTCATAAAATCAAAGCTAATTTTATTCTTCGTGGCTTGCGAAATCCCGCCGACTTTGAATTTGAGAAAGCCATCGCGCATACTAACAGAAGATTAGCAAAAATAGAAACAGTATTTTTATTAACCGCAGCAAAAACTTCTTACATCAGCTCCAGCATTGTTAGAGACGTTCTGAGAAACGGCGGACAATATGAATTACTGGTTCCAGATGCAGTCAGAGTAAAATAGTTTTGAAATCCTATTCGAAAGCTAATCAATGCTACTATAATTTGCGAAGACAATCTTTAAACAGTAATTTCGCCTAAAATAAAAGACATCAAATAATGAGTATAGAAAGAGAAATAAGCAAACGCAGTGGGTCTAAATGTGAACTTTGTGGCGCAACTGAAAACCTAAAAGTATACGAAGTACTTCCTACCAAAAAAGGTGGAATCGACGAAAGTATTTTCGCTTGTACTACGTGTATCGATCAAATAGAAAATCCTGAAAACTTAGATTTAAATCATTGGAGATGTCTAAACGACAGCATGTGGAGCGAGCAAATTCCCGTGCAAGTTGTTGCTTGGAGAATGCTAAGCCGTTTGCGTTCTCATGGATGGCCACAAGAATTACTAGACCAAATGTACCTAGATGAAGACACTCTAGCTTGGGCACAAGCAACTGGCGAAGGAGAAGATGACGAAAATAAAATAATACACCGCGACAGTAATGGTGTAATCCTAGAAACTGGAGACTCAGTTGTTTTGATCAAAGATTTAAAAGTAAAAGGATCAAGCATGGTGGCTAAACAAGGAACAGCAGTACGCAACATCCGTTTAGACCATGAAAATGCTGAATATATAGAAGGAAAAGTTGACGGACAAACGATTGTAATTATTACACAATACGTTAAGAAAACATAGTTTTCAGTATAAGAAGTTAAAAAAATTTTTCAGTTTTTAGCGAATTCCTCATAGCAAAAATCGTTAACAGTAAATTTGATTTACTATTAACGATTTTTTTATTGTAATTTTTTACCGCTCACTAAAAGCTAAGAACTGAACACTAAATTACTCTTCTTCTTTCTTAATAACTTTTCTCGCGACTTCGATTTTGAATTTCTTGCCTTTCATTTTTTCATCTTTAATCGCGTGCAGCAAATCTTTTACTTTATTGAATTTAACCGCTGCAAAAGAGATAAAATCTTTTACTTCAATTAATCCTAAATCACCTTTTTCAAGTTTTCCTTTTTGAGAAAAGAAACCTACTATATCAATTTTATTCAGCTTGTTTTTCTTTCCACCACTGATATAAATCGTTTGGAATAGCGGCGGTTTTGGTAAAGATGTTGCATTTTCTACATTAAAAACTGGCATTCCATAATCTAGATAATCTGCTTTTTTCTCACTTTCATGAGCAACAATATAGGCAGTTCCAGAAGCGGTCATACGAGCCGTACGACCATTTCTATGTGTAAACTCATCCTCTTTTGAAGGCAAATGATAATGAATAACGTGATTCATCTCCGGAATATCAAGTCCACGAGCTGCTAAATCAGTCGTAATTAAATAACTTACACTTCCGTTACGGAATTGAATTAAAGCACGTTCTCTTTCGTCTTGATCCATACCACCGTGATAGTACGTAGCATAAATTCCTTTTTCGTTCAAAGTGTCGCTAATACGTTCTGCGGCATCACGATGGTTACAAAAAACAATTGCCGACTCTGATTTTAGCGAACAAATTAAATTAAATAAACTACCAATTTTATCTTTATCCTTAGAAACTACCATTCTCATAGAAAGGTTTGATTCTTGCTCATTTTCAGGGATAAAGTCAAGAATCGTAGGATTCACAACTCTCGTATATCTTGGAATCTCAATATCAGAAGTTGCTGAAACCAAAACGCGTTTGTTCAATTTGGTTAATTTCCCAATAATAAATGACATTTGCTCATGGAAACCCAATTGCAATGATTTATCAAATTCATCCAGAATCAAGGTTTGAATTTTATCTAAGCGAAAAGTCCCTCTATCAATATGATCCGCAATTCTTCCTGGAGTTCCTATTAAAACGGCTGGTGGATTGCTTAAATTCTTAATTTCAGTATCAATGGAATGTCCTCCGTAGCACACATTTACTTTATAATCAGTACCCATTTTTTTCCAAACTTGCTCTATTTGTAATCCTAATTCACGTGAAGGAACTAGAATCAAGCATTGTACTGACTGAATTTCAGGCTGCAACATTTCTAAAATTGGCAACAAAAAAGCTAAAGTTTTCCCAGAACCTGTTGGTGAAAGCAATAGAACATTACTATCATTTAAAATTGCATCTTGGGCAACTTCTTGCATTTCATTCAGGCTTTCGATGCCTAAATTCAAAAGTATATTGTTGGAATGGTGTTTCTTATTCATTTTTTTTTATTTGTGCAAAGGTAATTTTAAATTTTAAATTATCATTTGTTTTAAATAGACCGTTTGCAAGAGCTATATAACATAAAAAAAGAGTTAAAAATAACTACATTTGATATTCAATCTAAAAACTGAACAATGAGATTTTTCACCTTCCTTTTTTTACTATTTTCCATTAGTGTATTCGCACAAAAAACGAATAAATACGATACTTTTTTCGAGAAAGGAAATGGAAACCAAACAGGAACTTATCAAGAAACAATTGCTTATTATAAACTTCTAGCCAATGATTTCCCAACTATTGAAATGCAAAAAATGGGATTAACAGACAGTGGCGAACCGTTGCATATTGTCATTTTTAATCCTGAAAAGCAATTCGACTTTGAAAAAATCCAAAAAAACAAAGCTGTAATCTTATTGAATAACGGAATTCATGCAGGTGAACCGGACGGAATTGACGCCAGCATGCAGTTACTTAGAGATTTAGCTTTAGGCAAAATAAAAGCACCAAAAAATACAGTTATCGTGTGTATTCCAGTCTATAATATTGGCGGTGCTTTAAATAGAAATTCGACCACAAGAACGAATCAAGATGGTCCAGAAATCTATGGTTTTAGAGGAAATGCTAGAAACTATGATTTAAATCGAGATTTTATCAAGTCAGACACTAGAAATACCAAAAGTTTTGTCGAAATTTTCCATAAAATCAACCCAGATATATTTATTGACAATCATGTGAGTAATGGAGCCGATTATCAATACAAACTGACCTATATCATGACGCAGCACAACAAGTTAGGCACAGTATTAGGCAATTTTTTAAACACGGAAATGATGCCAACTTTAATTTTAGATTTACAAAAAAAAGGGATCGAAACCACTCCGTATGTAAATGCTTTTGCAGATACGCCAGACAAAGGTTTTGCTCAATTTTTTGAAAGTCCGCGATATGCAACGGGTTATACTTCTTTATTTAACACCATTGGATTCGTAGTAGAAACTCATATGCTCAAAAAATATGCAGAACGCGTTAAAGTAACTTATGAGTACATACGTGCAGCGATTGATTTCACCGATACTAATTATTCTAAAATCAAACAATTGCGATTAAAAAATGAAGAGCAATATAAACCTCAAAAATCTTACACTATAAAATGGGAAGTTGATAGTACAAAAGCAATTCCGTTCAATTTTCTAGGATATGAAGGAAGCTATAAAAAAAGTGATGTTACCACCGGAAACCGCTTATTCTACGACCGTACAAAACCATTTAAAAAAGACGTTTCATTCCGTAAGGAATATAAATCGGCTAAAGAGATTATTATTCCAACCGCTTATGTTATTCCAAAAGGATTTTGGCCAGTCATCGACTTACTAAAAAGTAACGGAATTCAAATGGAAGAGATTCAAAAAGACACACTTATTGAAGTTGAAAGTTATAAAATTGCTGATTTTAAAACTACAAATTCTGCTTACGAAGGTCATTATTCACATAGTAACACAACTACAAAATCACAAATCATGAAAGTGGCTTTTGCCAAAGGTGACTATATTATTAAAATAAGTCAGAAAGGAATTAAATATTTGCTAGAAACACTAGAACCTGAAGCAATTGACTCCTTTTTTAATTGGAATTTTTTCGACACTATATTGCAACAAAAAGAAGGTTACTCTGAATATGTATTCGAGGATACAGCGAGTCAAATTTTAAAAGAAAATCCAAAACTAAAAGTAGAATTAGAGCAAAAAAAGCAAACTGATATCAACTTTGCAAAAAGTCCAAGAGCACAGTTAGATTGGGTTTATAAACATTCTGTTTACTATGAAAATGCTCATTTACAATATCCCGTATATCGTATTTTAAAATAAAATGATGAAGATTTAAATCAATTTAAAAGTCACTAATAAAAACACGAATATCACTAATTTTCACAAATCAATCTGTGAAAATTAGTGATATTCGTGTTTAAAAATATACCTACTCTATTTCTAAAAGAGATTATTTCAAAAGCTCTTCTTCCTCAAACAATAATTTTATATTTTCATAAGAGTTTTTTAATGCTTCTTTGATTTGCTCTGGATTCAACCAAGCTACTTTTTCAATTCCTTCTTCTAATTGACCTTGTGGAGTACCTTCAAAGTCAGATTCCATTTCGAACCAGTGCGTAATTTTTAATTTATACTTGCCATTTCTCCTGAAAACATGATACGTTTTTTGAAGTTTGTGTAATATCGATAGGCCATTTACGCCAGTCTCCTCCTCTACTTCACGCATCGCAGTGTCCTCGATTCCTTCGCCTTTTTCAATTCCGCCTTTAGGCAAATCCCATTTTCCATTTCTAAAAATGAAAAGCACCTCTCTTTTTTTATTGTAAACCAAACCTCCACCCGCTTTACAAACAGGGATTTTAGCTTTTAAAGTCTTCATTATCAAGCTTTCATCTGGATGATACAAATAAGCTTTAATTATTTTATTTTGAAATATTTTTACTATAAGTTGTTCGATATCAATACTTTCTAACAAAAAAAGTTGAAAATCCGTCTCTTTAGAGATGTGATTTGTCAAAAAAAGTGGCTTGTCGTTAACAAAAACTTTATACATTTGTACTATGATTTTTAATAAAGATACAGCCGAAAAAACAGCCGAATTCCTTTTGCAAATAAATGCAATTAAATTGAATCCAAGAAATCCTTTTACATGGGCTTCTGGATGGAAATCGCCAATTTATTGTGATAATCGTTTAATTCTATCATTTCCAGCCGTAAGAAATTATGTCAGAGATGAATTTTCGAAAAACATTGAAAAACAGCTTGGAAAACCAGATGTCATTGCAGGCGTTGCCACCGGAGCAATAGGCATTGGGATTCTCGTAGCGGAGAGTATGGGATTACCCTTTGTATATGTTCGACCAGAAGCTAAAAAACATGGAAGACAAAATCAAGTGGAAGGTTTTTTACAAAAAGGACAAAATGTTGTTGTTGTAGAAGATTTAATTAGCACTGGAAACAGCAGCTTAATGGCTGTTGCGGCTTTACGCGAAGCAGGTGCTAATGTGAAAGGTATGGCCGCCATATTTACTTACGGATTCAATGTTTCCGAAGAGAATTTCAAATCGGCTAATGTGGATCTATATACGCTGAGCAATTACCAAAATTTATTGAATTTGGCTGTAGCCAAAAGATACATCACTGAAGAAGAAGAGCAAACATTAAGAGAATGGAATGTGAGCCCATCTACCTGGACTATTGAAGTTTAACTAACTAAAAAGATAAAAATGATGAACTTAGAAAGTCCAAAAGTTACCGTACCTAAATCAGCGCAAGAATTATTTGATTTATTGAGTGACGTAAAAAATTTCGAAAAATTAATGCCTGAAAATATCGCTAAGTTTGAAGTTATTGGTGACGATGCCTTTATTTTTGGATTAAAAGGGATGCCGGAAATAAAGCTAAAAATGAAAGAAAAAGTAGCTCCTAACAAAATTGTATTAGGTGCTGCTAGTGATAAACTACCCTTCACTTTGGTAGCAAATATTGATACTGTTTCTGATAATTCAAGTGCAGTTAAATTAGATTTCGAAGGTGATTTTAACCCAATGATGGCTATGATGATTAAAGGTCCAATTAGTAAATTCATTGAGACTTTAGCAGCCAATATGACTAAATTATAGCTATTTAAAAAAAATTAAAAAAAGAGGAAAGATTTATACTATTGTATAATTTCTTTCCTCTTTTTTTTATAAAACTTCTCATGTTCCAAATGTGCCCTGCTTCCTACTACATTACCTTTTAATACAACAGCTGAATTTCTTTAATATCAAATTCTGAAATACTACCATTTTCCAACATAATTTGCAACTTTCCAATAGCAGAAACCCCTTGAATAATTCCCATAAAATGATTTTTATTGATGTCTGAAAATGGCATTGGAATTCCTTTTTTGAAAAGTTTAGTAATATATTCAGACCAAAATGAATCCGAATTTTGATTCCAAGACTGTATATTCCGGTCCAACTTTTCAACAATTTTAAAAAGAATTTCTTCTTTGTCAAAAGTAGTACTGCAAATTAAAGCCAAAGAAGAAGCTTTTGGCAAGTTTTCAAAATCAATTTGATTTACGTTCAGTCCCAAACCCACAATAGAAATAATCGTTCCGTCACTTTTGATACTGTTTTCGATCAAAATTCCGCCAATTTTTTTATTGTATGACATTATGTCGTTAGGCCATTTAACACTAAGATTAGGAATATTTATTGATTCTAAAACTTCGATTACCGCAAGTGAAAAGACTATATTTAGGTTAAACAACTGATCAATACCAGACAAAAAATCCTTTACCAAAACACTCATTACTAAGTTTTTACCCGCCTCAGAAGACCAAAGAGCACCCATCTGACCTTTGCCTTTTGTTTGCCTTTCTGCACTAACAACGATAAAACTTTCTAATTCTTGTTTTTTGGACAGGCCTTTTAGGAACTCGTTTGTTGAATCTATGGCATCGAGTTTGATTACTTTCATGATACATTTTTTGTAAACAGAATTTAATATTATGTTAAGGTTCAAAAATAATCACAAAAAATGGTAACTTTACAAACTTATATAAAAATAATTCATGGCGAAAAAGACGATAAATAATGACATCCTATTAGCGAATATCATTAACGGAATAGAAGAAGTAAAAGGAAATGATATTACCATAATGGATCTAAGAGAAATAGACACGGCAGTTTGCGACTATTTTGTCATTTGCAACGGTAATTCAAACACACAAGTTAACGCCATTGTAGGTTCCATCCAAAAAATTGTTTCAAAAGAGTTGAAAGACAAGCCTTGGCATGTTGAAGGGACAGATAATGCAGAATGGGTATTAATGGATTATGTAAACATTGTGGTGCACGTGTTTCAAAAACACATTAGAGAATACTACAACATCGAAAGTTTATGGGGCGATGCAAAAATAACAACCATAGAAAACAAATACTAAAGACACATAATCCGTAGTAATGGCTAAAGAAAACAATCCAAATCCAAATAAGTTTAAGGTAAGTCCGTGGTTAATTTATACTGCGATTTTACTTATTTTCTTATTTATAAGTTTTATAACTGGAGGTTCTAGCTTAAATGAACCTGGACAGTTGACCTCATCAAAATTTAATGATTACCTAGAAAAAGGGCAAATAGAAAAGGTTATTGTTTACAACAAAACAGAAGCTGAAGTATTCTTGACTGATGCTGCATTGAAAGATGCTGCTCACAAGAAGGTTTCCAAAGATGTTTTTGATAGACCTAACAAAGGGCCTAATTATACCTTTGATATTGGTAACGATCAAATTTTTCAAACAAAATTAGAAAAAGCTGTTGCTGAAGGAAAATTGAAAGACTTTAACTTCTTGCCTAAAAATAACTGGTCAGATATTTTAATTAGTCTGTTACCAATTATCATCATCATTGCCGTTTGGATCTTTATCATGAGAAAAATGTCTGGTGGTGGTGCAGGTGGTGGCGGTCAGATTTTCAATATTGGAAAATCAAAAGCAAAATTATTTGATGAAAAAACAGATATCAAAACTACATTTAAAGATGTTGCTGGACTAGAAGGAGCTAAAGAGGAAATACAAGAAATTGTAGAATTCTTAAAAAACCCTGAAAAATATACTAATCTTGGTGGTAAAATCCCAAAAGGAGCTTTACTTGTAGGTCCCCCAGGAACTGGAAAAACTTTATTAGCAAAAGCTGTTGCTGGTGAAGCGCAAGTGCCGTTTTTCTCTTTATCAGGATCTGATTTTGTTGAAATGTTTGTAGGTGTTGGTGCCTCCCGTGTACGTGATTTGTTTAAGCAAGCAAAAGAAAAATCTCCTGCAATTATATTCATTGATGAGATCGATGCAGTAGGTAGAGCTAGAGGAAAAAGTAATATGTCAGGCGGAAATGACGAACGTGAGAACACATTGAATCAATTACTAACAGAAATGGATGGTTTTGGCACTAACTCTAACGTAATTGTTTTGGCAGCAACAAACAGAGCTGACGTACTTGACAAAGCGTTAATGCGTGCTGGTCGTTTTGACAGACAAATTTTTGTTGACTTACCAGACATTAGAGAAAGAGCTGAAATTTTTCAAGTTCACTTGGCTCCTATCAAAAAAGTCGAAGGTCTTGACCTAGACTTTTTAGCGAAACAAACTCCAGGTTTTTCTGGTGCTGATATCGCTAATGTATGTAATGAAGCAGCACTTATTGCAGCTAGATATAACAAAACTGCAGTAGATAGACAAGATTTCCTTGACGCCGTAGATAGAATTATAGGTGGTCTTGAGAAGAAAAATAAAATCATAACTCCTGAAGAGAAAAGAGCAATTGCTATTCACGAAGCAGGTCATGCAACGGTAAGCTGGATGTTAGAGCATGCTGCACCTCTTATTAAAGTAACTATTGTTCCTCGTGGACAAAGTTTAGGAGCGGCGTGGTACCTTCCGGAAGAAAGACAAATCGTTAGAACAGATCAAATGTTAGACGAAATGTGCGCAACTATGGGTGGTAGAGCTGCTGAAAAAGTAACTTTTGACAGAATTTCCACTGGAGCATTGAGTGATTTAGAAAAAGTAACTCGTCAAGCTCGTGCTATGGTTACCATCTATGGTTTGAATGATAAAATAGGAAACGTTACCTATTACGATTCATCAGGACAAAGTGAATACAATTTTTCTAAACCATATTCTGATGAAACAGCTAAAGTAATTGACAAGGAAATTTCAGAATTAATTGAAGGTCAGTACACAAGAGCAATTGCGATTTTAGAAGAAAATAAAGATAAATTAAATCAGTTAGCTGATATCCTAATTGAAAAAGAAGTAATTTTCAAAGATGACCTAGAGGCAATTTTCGGAAAAAGAACATGGGATAAAAATTTAGAAGAAGTAGTGTCATAGAAATTCACTAAATAATCAATTATTTATAAAATCTTAATTCAAAAACTACTTTTGAATTAAGATTTTTTTATCTTTGGGCGTTTTCAAATAATAAATTATAGCCGTCAACAGCAATATGAGTCTTTTTAGAAAATTTTTTGGTTCTATCAATCCTGCTTCTGAGGAAGAGAAAGAAAGTGAATTCAGTAATTCAGCTGCTGAAAAGACTATCCCAATAGATGAGTTATTTACTTTTAATTTTAAAAAAAATGGAGGTAAATTTTTATACTGTGAAAATCGCGATGAAGTAAAAGAACAGTTTGAAAACATACTTGAAGAAAACGACTGGTTTGAAAGCGAAGTTATATGCTATGATACTGAACTTTTCAGTATGCTTGATGACAATAAATTACTATATAGCAAACCTACTAATCCTAAATTTTTGTTAGCTAGTTGCGAAAACTTAATTGCAGATGAAGGTTCTATCTTATTTTCTTCTAAACAAATCAAACAACACAAACCAAACGAATTACCTGTAAATATAATTGTCTTCGCTAAAACAAGCCAAATTATTGGTGCTAAAAGTGACGGATTAAGTGCTATTAAAAAGAAATACGAAAGAGACTACCCAACTAATATTACCACAATAAAATATTTCGAAAAAGCTAAAGAAGAAGACTTCACTCAATACGGAAGTACTGCTAAAAACCTTTATTTACTGCTTTTAGAAGATCTTTAAGATGAATGAAACTCTAAAGCGAGCAATATCGGGAGCTGTTTATATAGTATTACTATTGGTTTCTATTCTTTATTCAACTGAAACCTTTTTTATTTTATTTGGCATCTTTCTGATTATTACAATTTATGAATTTTGTAATCTAGTCCAAGTACATAAAGTATTTCCAATTATTTTTGGAACTACCTTATATACCGCAGTGACCTTAGTGAGTCATTACAGTGCGAGTACTGCTGAAATAATCAATAAATTACTCAACACCAATATAAAAATAGCAATCAATATTCAACAATTGAATATTGTTTTATTGGTGGTCGCTATAGTCGTTTCTACCAAATGTATTATTTTCTTGTTTTATGACAACATCCAAAAAATAAGTACGTCGTCAAAATACTTATACTTAATAGGTTATATAATATTACCTTTTGTATTTATAACAAAAATTTCATTTGGAGTAAAGGATTACAATCCTAAAATCATAATTGGATTATTTATCTTAATTTGGACGAATGATACTTTTGCTTATATTGTTGGAAAATCTATAGGAAGAAATAAATTATTTGAAAGAATATCTCCTAAAAAAACTATTGAAGGATTTGTAGGCGGCATATTATTTGCCATTCTTGCAGGTTATTTAATATCTAAATTTTACATACAGGCCAGCCCTGAACACAGTGAAAAATCCGTTATAATTTGGACTTCTATTGCTGTAATTGTTGGAGTTGCAGGAACTATAGGAGACTTAATTGAATCTAAATTCAAGCGTATTGCTGGTGTAAAAGACAGCGGAAGTATAATGCCCGGTCATGGAGGCATCCTAGATCGTTTAGATAGTGTTATATTTGTCGCACCAATTATTTTTTTGTTTTACCAAATCTTAAACTATGTTTCATAAAGAAGGAACCCAATCTATTTTATTAGGCTCGATTTTCACAGCAGTTGTACTTTTACTAACTGACAATTTCATTGATACTACCTGGCTTAAAATGGTTATTCAGATAGCTGCGTTGCTAATTCTGATTATCATTTTACAGTTTTTTAGAAATCCTAAAAGAAATGTAATCATCAATGAAAACCAGATTCTTGCTCCTGTTGACGGCAAAGTAGTAGTTATTGAAGAAGTTTACGAAGGCGAATATTTCAAAGATAAGCGTTTGCAAATATCTATTTTCATGTCTCCTATCAACGTACACGTAACGCGTTATGGCTTGAGTGGTTTAGTGAAATTTAGTAAATACCATCCTGGTAAATTCTTAGTGGCATGGCATCCAAAAGCAAGTGAAGAAAACGAAAGAACAACTATCGTAATCGAAAATAACTCTTTTGGCAATGTATTGTATCGTCAAATAGCCGGTGCATTGGCTAGAAGAATTGTCAATTACGCTCAAGAAGGGATGCAGGTTGTACAAGGTACAGATGCTGGCTTTATAAAATTTGGATCAAGAGTTGATATTTTCTTACCTTTAGGCACACCAATAAATGTTAGCTTAAATCAAAAAGCAGTTGGAGGAAAAACAGTTATTGCAACAAAAAAATAATGATTGAAAAAGATTTAGATATCCGCTTTCAAGAAGCTGTAAAAATAGCTTCTAAGATGACGCAGGCATCTTTACCTCAAGATGTCCAGTTGCGACTGTATGCTTTATACAAGCATTCTACAAAAGGGACTATCGATTTAAAACAAAATCCTTCGTTTCATTTAAGAGATGCTTTCAAAACGAATGCGTGGATGCAAATAAGTCATCTAACCATAAATGATGCAAAAGAACAATACATCGAAATGATACAATCATTGGTTAAAAAATAATTAGACCATGAAGAAATTATATATTCTAATTCCATTATTAGCTTTCTGTAGTATTTTACAATCGTGCAATGACAAAAAATTAATCGAAGTAGTCGAAGTTCCTTTACCGACGGTGACCGAGCAAAAAATGCTTATTGGGTCTCCTGAAGATGTGAAAGCAAACGAAGGTTCTTTCCTGTTAGACAAATTAGGTTATACATACAATGCATTGACACCTGCAATATTACCAGAAACTTTAGAGATGCACTATTCTAAGCATTACCTAACGTACACAAATAACCTAAATAAAGCGATACTAGGGACACCTTTAGAAAACTTAACAATAGAAGAAGTATTGGCTAAATTAGATCCAAATGACGCTATTATGCGAAATAATGCAGGAGGTTTCTATAATCACTCCTTATATTGGAAATGTATGGCTCCTAAAGCTGGAGGTGAACCAAAAAGTAATTTAGCAGAAGCGATTATTAAGGATTTTGGTTCATTTGGTAATTTCACCACCTTATTTAAAAGTGAAGCAAATCAGCAATTTGGTTCAGGATGGGCTTGGCTAATAGTTGATCGTTACGGGAAACTACAAGTGACAAGTACAGCAAATCAAGATAATCCTTTGATGAGAAACGCGCTAGTTCCAGGAACCCCAATATTAGCATTAGACGTTTGGGAGCATGCTTATTATTTAGATTATCAATACAGAAGAGGAAACTATATAGATGCTTTTTTCACAGTTATCAACTGGAAAAAAGTAGAAGAAAATTATGATGCAGCTATTAGAAAATAATTATTAGCTACCAAAAAAAAATACCGTTGTGAAAATTCGTAACGGTTTTTTTTTTAAAAATTTATTAGCTAATTCTATAATCTATTTATTTAACTGAAAGATAAAAGATTCTGACGGTGCAATTGAAATTTCAGCTTTCCCTTCCCTATTCAACACTACTAACTGAACAGAATTTCGCTTGTACAACTGATCCGTCAAAGTGTAATTACCATCTTTTAATCTCCATTTACGAATAATATCTGAAGGAACTTTTAGTTCGAACTTACTTGCAGCTACCCATGAAAAATTAGTAACAATTATCAATTTTTCCACTTCAGACCAACGCGTAAAAGCATAAATTCCGGGATCGTAACCAGCCGTACTTTTTCGGTTGAGAGTTTGAATTTCTTGAAAAGCTCCCGTCAAAGCACTGCTAGTAATAGAAAAATTAAGCAAACGTTTATAAAAATCGCGCAAGTCTTTTTCTTCTCGACTCAATTGACCTCCGTCAAATTTACCATAATTCATCCAGCGTTGATGATTGGGTACTCCTATATAATCAAAAATAGATGTTCTAGAACGCGTTCCAAAACCAGCATTTTCATTTGCTGCCTCTCCTACTTCTTGACCAAAATAAATCATGGTTGGCGATGTACTTATTGTCGTAGAAAACACCATTAAAGGCATACCTTTTTGTGGAGATCCTGCAAATTCTGGACTTGCCAATCGTTGTTCGTCATGATTATCTAAAAAGTGTAACATATTATGTTCAATATCTGCCAAACCGTTTTGAATATTTGATAGACCATCAGGCAAAGACTTTCCTTGAATAATATCTTTCAACTTATCATATGTTTCCACTTTATCGTACAAATAATCCATTTTCCCTAAATGAATATAATTGCGATATTCTCCTGGATTATAAACTTCCGCAAGTAAAAAAGCAGTTGGGTTTTTCATTTTAATAGATGAGTTCATATAACTCCAGAATTCAACAGGCACCATTTCAGCCATATCATACCTGAAACCATCTACACCTTTAGCAGTCCAATACAAAGCAATATCTCTAAATTTCATCCATGAATTAGGAACGTCTTTATCTTTCCAAAATTCATAATGTTCCCGATACGATTTCGAATAAAATCCTTCAGGAAGCTGTGGAAAATCTTTAGAACCATCTGGGCGGATTCCGTAATTTACTTTTACGGTTTCATACCAATCATTTTTATCTGGCTTAGCCAAACGCGAACCGTTTCCTGTCCATTTTGCTGGATTTTCTTTAAATTCACCGTCAATTAGTGGATTACTTTCCCCATTAAGCGGCTTGTCAGTATCAGGAATTTCAAAGGAAGTATTTGGAATATAATAGAAATTATTATCTCTTTTGTACTCAACAGTAGTGTCATCATCTGCACCAAAATCTTTAACTCCTTTCGGATTAGTCTTGCCCTCATACTTTCTGGCAATGTGATTAGGAACAATATCAATGATAACTTTCATTCCTGCATCGTGAGTCCGAACGATTAAATCTTCAAATTCCATCAAACGATTCGCTGGATTAACTGCTAAATCAGGGTTTACATTATAATAATCCTTAACTGCATAAGGCGATCCAGCTCTACCTTTTACCACTTCTGGATCATCGTTAGAAATCCCTATAGACGTATAATCCCTTATTAAAGCATGATGCGGAACACCTGTGTACCAAATATAAGTTACCCCTAAATCCTTTATTTCTCTCAGTGCTTTGGGGGTAAAATCATTAAACTTCCCTACTCCATTTTCCTCAATGGTCCCCCAGCGCTTGTTTGTGGTATTTTTATTTCCAAATAATCGGGTAAAAACCTGATATACAACTTCTTTTTTATTGGATACTGACTCTTTCTGTATTCCGTTCATTTTTAAATCTTTCGTTTTACATGCCATTGCTAAAAGCATGACGCTAATTCCTGCAACAATAGTGGTTTTTTTCATCGTACAAAATTATTTGTGCTGATTTCTTTTTTGGGCTATATGAACAATCAATTTTTAAATTTAATCTATTTTAGATACATAGAAGTCGATATGCTTTGAAACTACATAATTCTCTATTAAAAAACAGATACTACAACGAAGGAGTACCACTATTTGTTGATAACTTTGCCGCAGCAACTTATTGTTTTTTAGCACACTTCTAACGAATTATAAATAAACCTTAATATCGATTAGGATCGTTTCCTTTTTCATAAATTTGACAAAAAATAAATCCATTGAATAAACCGCTGTTTTTCCTTCGTTATTGTTTACTACTTTTAATCACAAATTTTGTTTTGGCGCAAGCTCCAAAAAAAATTATTGTAGAAAACTCTGATTTTGCCGATGTAAATCAAGTAGAAATTCCTGATGCATTATTGCTAATTGGAAATGTTCGTGTGAATCATGATGGCGTGGTAATGACCTGTAATAAAGCATATTATTTCCAAAAAGAAAACTATATTAAAGCTTTTGGTAATGTACAAATGGTGCAAGGAGACACATTATTCTTAAACAGTAAATACGCTGAATATAACGGAAACGTAAAAAAAGCGTACGCTTCAGGCGAAGCAGTAATGAGTTCGCCAGATGCAACTTTGACAACAGAAATAATAAATTTTGATCGTAACACTCAAGAAGTTTTTTATGAAACTCCTGGTACTATAACCAATAAAGACAATACTTTACAAAGCAATTCAGGACGCTATTACGTTAATCAGAAAAAATTTCAATTCCTGACCGCAGTTACTATCACAAATCCTACTTATGTTATAAAATCAAATCATCTTGATTATTTTAGTAATTCTGGGCATTCCTATCTTTTAGGACCTTCAACAATTACTAGTAAAGCCAATTATATTTATACTGAAAAGGGGTTTTATGACACCAAGAAAAACTTAGCTCATTTCCTCAACAAATCCTATATCAAATACGATGATCGAGTGATAAGAGGCGATAGTTTGTATTATGATCGAAATCGTGAATTTGCCTCGGCAACTAGAAACGTGAAAATTACGGATTCAATCAACCGTGGAATTATAAAAGGACATTATGCTGAAATGTATAAAAAGAAAGACTCCGTTTTTGTAACAAAAAGAGCCGTAGCGGTAAATTTTGTAGAAAATGATTCGGTTTACATTCACGGAAAGAAATTGATGGTAACTGGAAAAGAAGGAAATCGAATTATCAGAGCTTTCAATAATGTGCGATTTTACAAAACTGACATGAGCGGAAAATGCGATTCTATTCATTCGAGCACTAAACTCGGTCTGACAAAATTGATTGGAAATCCTATCCTTTGGAACGGTGAAAGCCAAATAACAGGAGATATCATGCATCTCATAGGAAATAGCACTACGCAAAAACTAGATTCGCTCAAAGTTCTCAACAACACATTCCTAGTTTCAAAAGATACCATTGGCTCAGGCTATAATCAAGTGAAAGGTCAAAATCTCTATGGTAAATTTACGGAAGGAAAACTACATGATGTTGATATTGTCAAAAATGCTGAAGTTGTTTATTACATGCGAAATGACGCTCAAGAACTGATAGGCATCAATAAAAACGTAAGTAGTAAAATCAATCTTCTTTTAGACAAAAACGAAATAGAAACCATTACTTTTTTCAATCAAGTAGATGGAGATATTTATCCTGAAAAAGATTTGCCAGAAAGTGCTCGAAAACTGAGAGGATTAGTCTGGCGAGGTGACGAAAAAATCAAATCAAAAGATGATATTTTTCCGCCAGAAGAAAATGAGGACAATGAAAAAATAGCTAAAGCAACCCAATCTGACGAAGCAAAAGAAAATGTTCCTATGAAAATTCGAAAAGAGACTTTGAATTATGATAAAAAGAAAAGTCCACAATCGCCAAAAGGAACAAAAGTTAAATAATTAAAAGACATTAGTTTTGAATACTGATTTTATAAAATACCAGGCACAAACGTCTCCATATCCTTTAGGCATGGAAGTTTCACATGCAATAGGTTCTTATATTTATGATACTAACAATAAAAAATACTTGGATTTTGTGGCTGGAGTTTCCGCTTGTCCGCTTGGACATCAACATCCAAGAGTAAACCAAGCTATAAAAGACCAATTGGACAAATATTCTCACGTGATGGTTTATGGTGAATATTCGCAAAGTCCAGCAGTTGAATATTGTAAATTACTAGCTTCTCTCTTGCCGAAACCATTGGACAAAACCTATTTGGTCAATTCAGGAACCGAAGCTATAGAAGGCGCTTTAAAACTTGCTAGAAGAACTACAGGAAGAAGCCAATTGATATCGTGTCACAATGCCTATCATGGTAATACAATGGGTTCTATGAGCGTTATGGGGTTTGAAGAACGCAAACAAGTATTTCGTCCTTTGATTCCTGATGTAGATTTTATCACTTTCAATAACGAAGAAGATTTACACAAAATAACTACTAAAACGGCCGGAATTATTCTAGAGACCATTCAAGGTGGCGCTGGATTTATACAACCACATAATGATTTTCTAAAAAAGGTACGTCAACGCTGCGACGAAGTGGGTGCCATGATGATTCTAGACGAAATCCAACCGGGTTTTGGACGAACAGGAAAACTTTTTGGATTCCAAAACTACGATGTAGTACCTGATATTCTTGTCATGGGAAAAGGAATGGGAGGTGGCATGCCTGTAGGTGCTTTCACAGCTTCGGCGGAACGAATGGATTTATTGAGCGAAAACCCGAAACTAGGACATATTACTACTTTTGGTGGTCATCCTGTCATTGCGTCAGCCTGCTTGGCCACTTTGAAAGAAATTACCGAGACCAATCTAATGCTTGAAGCCCTAGAAAAAGAAAAACTATTTAGATCGCTTTTGGTACATCCTTTGATAGAGGAAATACGAGGAAAAGGATTAATGCTGGCCGCAATGACAAAAAGTGACCACATAACAAATGAAGTGATACTTAAATGTCAAGACAAAGGACTCATTTTATTTTGGCTACTTTTTGAAGGAACAGCGATCCGAATCACACCGCCACTAACTATTTCTAACGAAGAAATTCAAGAAGGTTGCAAAATAATACTTGAGGTAATGGACGAAATTTATAATAGAGAGTAATTTTTTTAGAAGCTATTCCTGCTATCCATTACAATCTTTTAAGGCGAACAACGCCATAAAAGGATTTTCATTTCTATCAGGGCTAGAATCTCAGGTTATTACGAAAATTCATTTTCAAAAAAGAAATTTATTTTTTGTTAATTAAATTGTTCAAAAGAATTCCTACTTCTCCTCACATTAATATTAAGGATGCCTAACTTTAGTTAGGCCAAATTAAAAAAACACAGTATGCAATTAAGCAACGAAGAAGAAGACTATAACTTGTCCCTGTCTAAATTTGAGTCTATGTTGAAAACCAACAAAGTTCTCTTTTTTGACTCAGAGGAATTTGAAGAAATTATTCTTCACTATCTCGATATGGGCAAGGCCGCTTTGGCAAAAAAAGCACTAAAACTAGCACTAGACCAACACCCTAAATCAACAGGACTAAAATTAGTTCAAGTGGAGATGTTAGTCTATGATGACAAACTAGAATTAGCCGAAAAATTATTAAATGAATTATATGCAATCGAACCAACGAACGAAGAGATATACATTCAAAAAGCAAATATTTACTCTAAAAGAGATCAACACGAAAAAGCAGTTGAATTATTAAAAATTGCTTTAAAATATACAGATGATTATGCTGATGTCCATAATTTAATAGGTATGGAATACTTATTCATGGATAACTTTGAGTCAGCAAAAGAAAGTTTTATTAAATGTCTTGAGGAAGATTTAGAAGATCAATCTGCCTTATACAACGTAGTATATTGCTTTGAATTCTTAGATCAAAATCAAGAAGCTATAACTTTCTTGAACGAATATATCGAGAAGAATCCCTATAGTGAAATTGCATGGCATCAAGTAGGTCGTTTGCATTATGGTGTAAAAGAATATGAAAGTGCGATTCGCGCCTTTGATTATGCCACCTTAATCGACGATGAATTCCTTGGTGCATTTATGGAAAAAGCGAAAGCTTTTGAACGATTAAAAAAATACAAAGAAGCAATTGAAAGCTATGAAAGAACTATCGAATTAGACGATGCTACTTCTTACGCTTTATTACGAATAGGAAAATGCCATGAAAAACTAGGCAACAAAGTCTTAGCGCTGAAATATTTCAACCAAACTGTACATGAAGATCCATTATTAGATAAAGGTTGGATTGCTATAACTGATTTTTATGTGCGTCAAAAAAACTTTCAAAAAGCACTTTTCTTTGTCAACAAAGCATTAGCTATTGACAATCAAAACCGTTTGTATTGGAAACGCTTCGCTTCCATCAACAAACAAATGAACTTCTTTGAAGAAGCTGAATTTGGATACAGAAAAGCAGTAGAATTTGGAGATTACTCGTTGGATACTTGGTTATTTTGGGTAGACATTCTTCAGTTTTTAGGTGAATTCGAAAGTGCTATTCAAACGTTATTGCAAGCATCTGAATATTTTCCAGAAGAAAACGAAGTAGAATATCGTTTGGCTGGTTTGTATTATATGCTAACAGATACGACAAAAGCAAAATTCCATTTAAGCAATGCCTTGCGATTGAATTTTGAAAACCTAAACCTTTTAGAAGAGCAATTTCCAGTTGTTTGGGCAAAAAAAGTAGTACAAAATTTTATAGCAAAACATAAAAAAATATAATGATTGACATAGTAAGAAAACGTTTTGGTTTACTGGGAAGAAATATTAATTACTCTTTTTCAAAAGGGTATTTTACAGATAAATTCAACAACGAAAACTTTGACGGTTGTACCTACGAGAATTTTGATATTCAGGAAATAACAGCTTTTCCTGAAATCATAAAAAATACTCCCAACTTAAAAGGTTTAAATGTTACTATTCCTTATAAAGAAACAGTAATTCCTTTTTTGGATAAACTATCAAAAAAAGCAGCATTAATTGGTGCTGTAAATACCATTAAAATCACCAAAAAAGGAAAACTGAAAGGATACAACACTGATTATTATGGTTTCAAAAAATCATTAGAGCCCTTATTGAAAAGCCATCACAAAAAAGCTTTGATTTTAGGAACAGGCGGCGCTTCAAAAGGAGTTGCTTTTGCTTTAAATGAGCTGAATATTCCGTACACTTTTGTTTCAAGAGAAGCCAAAGAGAACGCAATCGATTATGACAGAATCAATGCAACTACATTTGATAATTACCAAATCATAATCAACTCCACTCCTGTAGGAACAAGTCCTAACACTGAAGCATATCCACTAATTCCGTATGAATATTTCACGAAAAATCATATAGCGTTTGACCTAATTTACAATCCAGCAGAAACCCAATTTCTCAAAAAAGCAAAAGCACAAGGTGCACAAATCAAAAATGGGTTAGACATGCTTATTTTTCAAGCAGAAAAGGCTTGGGATATTTGGAATAAATAATATAAAGACACAATTACATAAAATTATATCAAACTACAACCATGAAAAGTTGTAGTTTTTTTTATTCAAAAAAGGAAAGAACGCACGGTAATTATTGAAAAATAAATGATAAAAACGACAGCAAACAATCTATAATGGATTTAAATCAATCAATTTCCTTTAAAAAAAGTGATAATCAGTTGATTAATTTTGTATTTTCAAACTGCTTTAGTACCTTTCGCAATACATATTAATACAAACCTTATACATTGAAAAAATGTTAGAAGAAAAGAATGATAACCTGTCTCGTCATGAAAACGAAGCAGATGGAAATATAGAAAACAATGCAATTGCAACTGATAAGTCTCAAACAGAGATCGTAGAAAATAGTGTTGCAATAGAACCTACTGCTATTCCTGCAGAAAATGAGGTAATTCCAACTAGGGATAAAGCTCTGGAGGCTGATGCTGCAAATGAAACTCAAAATAAGATTGCGCTAGATGCTATCGCTGATTCTAATGCAGAGGAAAGTGAAGATGAAACCTTAAAAGAGCGTCATGCTATTCCAATGCAGGATTATGATGCACTATCATTAGAAGCGTTAGTTGAAGAGCTAAAAAATTTAGTTTCAACTCACAAAGTGATATCAGCAAAAGAGCATATTGAAGAAATAAAAAAATCATTCCTAGCAAAATACAACCATCTTTTAGAAGAGAAAAAAGAAGATTTTCTAGCTGAAAATCAAGATCCGAACGAAGATTTTCAGTATCATTCTCCACTAAAAACGAATTTTGATAAATATTATTCCATTTTCAGGGATGCCAAAAATGCGCATTTCAAAAGCCTACAAACGAATCTAAAAACGAATTTAGAAACCCGTTTGGCGATAGTTGAGGAGTTAAAAGAATTGATAAACCCGCAAGCAAATATCAAAGACACCTTAAAACATTTTAATGATTTAAGAGAGCGTTGGAAAAATGCTGGAGCAATTCCTAAAGATAAATACAATCACGTTTGGAATAATTTTCACTTTCATGTAGAAAACTTCTATGATTATTTACACCTAGATAGAGAAGCAAGAGATCTAGATTTTAAACACAATTTAGAGCAAAAACAAAAAATAGTTGCTCGTGTTGAAGAATTAGTAAAAGAAGCAGATATTAATAAAGCGTTTAGAGAATTACAAGATTTACATAGAATCTGGAAAGAAGATATTGGACCTGTTTCTAGAGAACATCGAGACGAAATATGGAATAAGTTTAGTGACTTGACTAAACAAATGCACGACAAAAGAGAAGTTTTATTTGAAAATCTAAGAGGAACCGAGCTTGAAAATTTAGCAAAGAAAAAAGATATCATTGCTCAAATTGAAGTACTAGCTACTGAGAAAGTGAATGCTCACTCGCAATGGCTGGCTCAAATAGCAAAAGTAGAAGCGTTACGTACCGCTTTCTTCTCCGCTGGAAAAGTACCGTCTGATGTAAATGAAGAAACTTGGTCGGCATTTAAAACGGCCGTTAGAAATTTTAATTCTTTTAAGAACTCTTTTTACAAAGACATAAAGAAAGATCAAAATGATAATTTAAGCAAAAAAACGGCGCTTGTTGCTAAAGCCAAAGAACTACAAGAGAGTACTGATTTTGCTGCCACAACCCCTATCATGAAGCAAATTCAAGAGGAATGGAAGCAAATAGGACATGTGCCAAGAAAATATTCAGACAAAATCTGGAAAGAATTTAAAGATGCTTGTAATCATTATTTCGAAAAATTAAAAGAGCAGAAAAACGAGGAAAACACTGAAGAAGTTGCTGCTTTTGACAACAAAAAAGCTTATTTAGAAACCTTGAGAGAATTCCAATTAGTAGGTGAACATAAAGCCGATTTAGACGCTATAAAATTGCACATTGAAACGTGGAAAAACTTTGGTAAAGTTCCCTTCCCAAGAAGACATATTGAAGGAAAATTCAATAAAATTCTAGATGCTCTTTTTGAAAAGTTGAACTTAAGTAAAAAAGATACTGAAATGATGCGTTTTGCCAATAGAATGGATCACTTATCTGAAAGTCATGACACACGCAAATTAGATAATGAAAAGATTTTTATCATGCGCAAAATTGATGAAGTTCAACATGAAATTTTTCAATTAGAAAACAACATTCAGTTTTTCACCAATACTAAAAATGCAAAAAAAGAGAACTCTATTGTATTAGAAGTTCGAAAAAACATTGCTATTCATAAAGAAACGCTTGCTGTGTGGAAAGAAAAACTTAAACAATTGAGAAGCTTAAACATAGAATAAATTATCAATTAAGATTGTAAATCACAAACCTCGAACCTTACGAATTCGAGGTTTTTTTATGCGAAATTAAGATTAGATTTAACTTTCATTTATAAGAAAAAATGGTGTAAAATCAATACCAAAGGCTATATTTACAAAATGAATTGGATACGGAAAACCATAATAATCATTGGGCTTTCATTAGTTTTATTATTTGTTTTTAATGCAAATAAATCTCCGGGTCATTCCTTTGAAATCGAGAAAACCTCTTCGACTTTCTCGTCTGACAGTATTCATACTTCTGTTTTTATACAACCTCAGATCACCCACCTATTTCTTCTACATCACAAAACTTCTAATCAATATTTTGTAAAATATTTAGAAAGTTTTTTTCTTGCAATTCCTGATTTTAAAATTAGAACACCTTTTTTACGTTTTGCGAATCAAGACATTAATCGATGCGAAATGGTTTCGCTGCTACTCTTTCCCTTTCATTCTTTTTGGTAAAATAGACATTGATTCTAAAATGATACTTTGACATATTATATTCAATAATATAATTGCTTTAGTATTAAAGGACACAATTATCGTCCTATTATGAGTTGATATCTTTTGATTTTCAATTCAAATTATCTTGTTATATAAATCACTAAAAAATAAAAAAATGGACACATCTGTAACTATAATCGGTCTTGTATTAACATTAATAATCGCTGCACCTATTTTATATAATTTACGATCCACTTCACTTAATAAATCAAAAATTAACGCAATAAAAGATCAATTTAGCCAAAACAATCATTTCAAATTTGAGATTGTAGATAGGCTTAATAAAAAAATATTAGCTTTAGACGATAAAAACAAAGGATTCCTTTTAATGGATTTCAATACGAAATCAGAAAAAAATTCATTTGTAAATTTAAATGATGTTCAGTCTTGCAAATTGGTTCTCACTACAGCTAATAATGGTGACACAACTAATAGTATAGTGGTAGAATTCCAATATAAAGAAAATAAAAAAACAGAATCAGTTCCTTTTTATAAAATTGAAAACGATCAAATGGGACAAATATGTTTGTATGAAGATTATCAACTAGCAAAAAAATGGAAAGCAATATTTGATAGTCATATTAAAAAGTAATAAATATGGAATGAAAGAGACTTTAGAGTCTCTTTTTTTTGTTATTTTCTTATATGATAATTATCATTTTAAATATTTAGTCTTAGTAGTATTTTTGATTTCTAATAAATACTCCTATTATGAAAAATTCTTTAATTCAAAAATACAATGTTCCAGGACCTAGATACACTAGCTATCCAACGGTTCCTTATTGGAATGAAGCTGATTTTTCATACGAGATTTGGACAGAAACTTTAAAGAAATCATTTATACAAAGTAATGGTCCAGAAGGGATAAGTCTTTATATTCACTTACCATTCTGCGAAAGTTTATGTACATTTTGTGGTTGTAATAAGCGCATCACAAAAAACCATAGCGTAGAAAATCCATATATAGAAGCAGTTCTAAAAGAATGGGCAATATATTGTAAAATACTAGGTGAAAAACCAACTATAAAAGAAATTCATCTAGGTGGTGGAACTCCAACCTTTTTCTCTCCTAAAAACTTAGAAGACTTAATTAACGGAATTTTCACTAGTGCAAAAAAAGCTGAAAACTATGAATTTAGTTTTGAAGGACATCCAAATAATACTTCCCACGAACATTTAAAAAAACTCTATGACTTAGGATTTAGAAGAGTCAGTTACGGCGTACAAGATTATTCTGCTAAAGTTCAGAAAGCAATACACAGAGAGCAACCTTTTCACAATGTAGCGAAAGTTACTTTATGGGCTAGAGAAATAGGTTATACCTCAATTGGTCATGATATTATTTTTGGTTTACCATTTCAAGAACTTGAAGATATTATCGACACTATTGAAAAAACAAAATCATTACAACCAGATCGTTTAGCTTTTTATAGTTATGCACACGTACCTTGGATTAAAGGAAATGGACAACGCGGATTTAAGGACGAAGACATTCCTAAAGATGATAAGAAAAGAATGTTATATGAAACAGGCAAAAAATTATTGTTCGAAAATGGATACCATGAAATAGGAATGGATCATTTTGCCTTAAAAACGGATAGCCTTTATGATGCTTTTGAAAATGGAAATTTGCACCGTAACTTCATGGGGTATAGCTCTTCAAAAACACAATTAATGATTGGTTTAGGTGTTTCATCTATTAGTGATAGTTGGTACAGTTTTGCTCAGAATGTGAAAAATTTAGAAGATTATTACCAAATTTTAGAATGGGATAAATTACCTGTTTACCGCGGGCATCTATTGACAAATGAAGATTTAATCATCAGAAAACACATCTTGAATTTAATGTGTCAATTTGTAACTTCGTGGGAGAATAAAGAAACTTATTTTGAAGAAATTCCAGAGGTTTTAATTCAATTAAAAGAAATGGAAAACGACGGACTACTTATCATTAAGGAGAAAAGTATTCAGGTTACAGATGCTGGCAAGCCTTATGTACGTAATATTTGCATGGCATTCGACCTTCGTTTAAAACGAAAAACACCAGACACACAATTGTTTTCGATGACAATATAATTGTATAATGAAATAAAAAAAAATACGCCTCGAGCGTATTTTTTTTTTGAAATATTGTAAAGCTAAAAAGTTAGTGGCAATTTGGATCTTCTTGAACAAATAAGCTCATATTGGATGGAGAAATGTACGGAATTCCCAATCCTAAACCTCTTAAGATAAACAAGCAACCTATAAGCACGGCAACATACGGAATTACTTTTTGGATTTTATTTCTAATTGGAACAGTCAAAAAAGAATTTATATAAACAATACTGCTCATCATAGGAACCGTTCCTAAACCGAATAATACCATATATAAAACTCCTAGACTTGCGCTTTGCATCGCGATTGCACCAAATAAAGCAACGTACACCATTCCGCATGGCAAAAAGCCATTTAATAGACCAATAGTAAATAATGACTTATAACTCTTATTCCTAAACTGACTTCCTAAGGATGTTTTTATTTTAGAAATCAATCTATAGGCTGGTTTTGAAAAATTATATTTGGCAAATATTTTCTCTGGTACCAAAACCACAACAATCATAGCTGCACCTATGAATATGGACAAATTCTGCTGAATACCTGCGAGAAAGAAACCTTTTCCTAGAAGTCCAAAAACAAAACCTATGGTTCCGTATGCTGTTAATCTTCCTAAATGATAGGTTATGATTTGAGTAACTTTTTTAGCCTGATTTGATCGATCTACAGGCAACATCATCGCAATAGGACCACACATGCCTATGCAATGAAAACTACTTATTAAACCAAATATAAAGGCTGAGTATAGCATTTTGTGTCAAAAGTTATAATTAAGATTAAAAGCCATAAAATCAAAGGTATGACTTTATGGCTTTTTAACTACTTAATGTAAATTGTTTCTTTGGTCAAGTATGATTTTCCTTCATACTGCCATTCCATGTTAATGTCCCATCGACCGCCCGCCAAACTTTTTTTAGGTATGAGCAAAGTAGTAGCGTCAGAAAGAGAAATTGGAATTTCAAAATCTAACTTTTTGTTAGACGGTCTGTACAGGGACACTTTTCCTTTTATATTTTCTGGAACAAGAGTCACTGGAAAAACGATAGTAACTCCCTCACTAAGTATAGTAATTACTGGTTTTGAAACTAAATCTTCAGCATTTTGAATGCGTTTCATTTCATCACCAAATTTTGCATCGTGCTTGTAATATTCTTCGACAACTAAATCATTATCATATTTTGAGTCTGATTGAACCTTAACAACAAAATACAATATGAACGTAATAAACAAACCAAAAGCAATTACAATTGCTGTTCCCCAATTAATTTTCATGATATTTTCTTTAAAATTTGAAGGCTTTACCACAGTGTTAATCAAAACTACGTGGACTTAAAAAACTAGTCGTACTAGTTTCAATTTTCTTATCACCATCGTAAACTTCTATCTTCAATTTTGTCTTATCGCTATCTAATAAATTTTTATTGATTTCGACAAACAGTGTTCCACCAACCATTCCTTGTTTAGGAACAATAAGATCTTGTTTACCTACAACATTCAAAGTACCTTTTATTCCAACCAATTTGAAATGGATATCATTAACATCTTTATTGGTTTTGTTAATAATTTTAAACGTATAAATATTACTAATGTTTTCTCCCTTATGTTGAAACAATTGTCCTGGTAAACGCAATATTGTAGCTTCAACATCTGTACGTAAAAATAAAAGTCCTATTAAGATACCAACCAATATAAACAAAACAGCTGAATAGCCTTTCATTCTAGGTGTAAATTGGAACTTAGTATTTTTCTCTATTTCTTCTTCAGAAGCGTAACGAATAAGCCCCTTAGGCAAACCTACATTGTCCATAATAGCATCGCATTCATCAATACATGCCGTACAATTGATACATTCTAATTGAGTTCCGTTACGAATATCTATCCCAGTAGGACAAACATTTACACATTGTTTACAATCAATACAATCTCCTTTTCCTGATGCCTCTCTATCTTCTTGCTTATTGAATTTTGCTCTACCTAATTCTTTTTCACCACGAACAAAGTCATATGCTACATTTATAGATTTATTATCTAGTAAAACACCTTGTAACCTTCCGTAAGGGCAAGCAATAATACAAACTTGCTCTCTAAACCAAACAAAAACAAAGTAAAAGATACCTGTAAAAATCAATAAAGAGATAATAGTACTAATGTGACTAGATGGTCCTTCTTCAATCATTAAAAGCAATTTATCACTACTAATAAGATAGGCTAAAAACACATTGGCAATAAAAAAAGAAATAATTAGAAAAAGAGTCCATTTCATTCCTTTTTTTCTAATCTTTTCAGAATTCCATTCTTGCTTATCTAAACGAATTTGTGCACCTCGATCTCCTTCAATCCAATATTCAATTCTACGGAAAACCATTTCTAAAAAAATGGTCTGCGGACAAATCCACCCACAAAATATTCTTCCAAAAATTACAGTAAATAGGATTATAAAAACAACCCCAACAATCATAGAAATAACAAAAATATAAAAATCCTGAGGCCAAAAAGGAAATCCAAAAATATTGAATCTTCTTTCTAAAATATTGAACAACATGAACTGGTTGCCATTTATCTTTATAAAAGGATTCGCAACAAGAATTATAAGTAATAAATAGCTAACCCATTTCCTGTAATCATAAAACTTTCCTGAAGGTTTTTTTGGGAAAATAAATTTCCTATTACCTTCATTATCTATTGTTCCAATAGTATCTCTAAAAGCTTCATCTGGTAATTTTGACATTTCTTTTTATTTAAAACACAATTTTAAAATAATTCTTAAAATCCTAAAGCTAAATAAAAACGTGTGTTTTTAATTGCTATTTAACTGTAAAAATGTTACTCCTCAACCCAAACTTCTCCCTCTGGTGCTTTAGGATCAACAGGATTACTTCCTTTCAAAGATATGATATAGCTAGCTACTTTTTGCATTTCTTTAGGCTTCAAAGTTCCTTTCCATGCAATCATACCTTTCCCATCACGACCACCATTTACTAGAGTATGAAATATATTTTTTATTCCTCCACCTAATATCCATTCGTCATCAGTCAAGTTTGGACCAATTTGACCACCTGCATCAGCTCTGTGGCAAGCAGCACAATTAGTAGTATAAATTTCCTTTCCAACAGCTAAATCGGCGGGATCAGTCAATACAGTCACTGTTTTTTCGTCCATCATATCAGGAGCAGTTTTCATGTATTCTGCTACTTCAATTTTAGCTTGTGCAATTTCTTTTGCCAGCTCCATTTCTTGATCATCAGCGCCTAAGATTTCGAAGCGAACCATATAAACGACACCAAAAACGATAGAAGCGTAGAATAAATAGACCCACCATGGCGGAAGATTGTTATCTAACTCTTTGATACCATCATAGTCATGCTCCAATAATAATTGGTCTTCGCTTACTACTGTAGATTCTGGTCTTACAAACGTTGATACTAATTTTTTATACCAATCACTTTCAGTGAAACTCTGAGTACCTGCTGCATTTAATTTCGCTTTTTCCTCTTCAGTCATTAATTGATAAGTGATATTGTCTACAGCTCTCATTGTAATTGATATCGCTATTAATACAAAGAGAAATACCATTAAAAACACAGAAACCATAGGGTACTTAATAAAAGCAGGCTTATCCCCTGAGTCAACGAAATACTCCATTGCTCCAAATGCAGCAAAGAAAAGAACAAGTACGCTTACGTATGCTGGAATTAATTTTTTCATTCTATATATTTTTAAAAAATTATACTATTTTATTGTCTTGCAATGGCATTTGACTCAACTCATCGATTCTTTCTTTTTTATAGGAAAACACCCAAATGCCTAATCCTACAAAAAAGAAGAAAAAAATCAGTAATGAGATGATAGGAAATGTCGCCACTCCATCAATAGTCTCTAAATTATGTTTTACTTGTTCGAACATGACTTTATAATTTTAGTACTATTTCTTTACTTTAATATCAGTTCCAAGTCTTTGCATATAAGCAATCATCGCTACAATTTCTCTTTCGTTCATTGGAACAAATTCCTCACCTTTAGCTTTTGCTTTTGCTTTACTTTCTTCATAACTTTTTACAAAGTCAGGATCATTTTTCAAACTTTCTTCGATTGCAATTGCTTGTTTTCTTAAGTCATCCAAACCACTTGCTACTTCAGCTTCTGTGTAAGGTACACCAAGTGTAACCATCACTTGCATTTTCTTTTGAGTATTAGAAATATCCATTGCTTTATTATCAAACAACCATTTGTAACCTGGCATAATTGAGCCTGCAGAAATACTTTGTGGGTTCCAGAAGTGGTTAAAGTGCCAGTTATCATTGTACTTACCACCTACTCTTAATAAATCTGGACCTGTACGTTTTGAACCCCACAAAAATGGATGATCATAAACAAACTCACCTGCTTTAGATTGTGGTCCGTAACGCTCTACTTCACTACGGAAAGGACGAACAGACTGAGAGTGACATCCTACACAACCTTCACGAATGTATAAATCACGCCCCTCTAATTCTAATGGAGAATATGGTTTAACACTTGTAATTGTTGGAATATTAGATTTAACCATAATGGTAGGTACAATTTGAATTACACCACCAATTAAAATAGCTATTGTTGCTAAAATTGTCAATTGAATAGGTTTTCTTTCCAACCAAGGGTGGAATTTTTCTCCTTTTACTCTTCCAGAACTAATTTTTACTAAAGCTGGTGCTTCTGCCAACTCGTCTTCAATTGCCGAACCTGCTCTTAAAGTTTGAACAATGTTATATACTAAAACAAGCATACCAGCTAAGTAAAGACATCCCCCAATAGCTCTCATCCAATACATTGGCATGATTTGAGTTACTGTTTCAAGGAAGTTACCATATGTTAAAGTTCCGTCTGGGTTAAATTGTTTCCACATAGATGCTTGTAAGAAACCAGCAACATACATAGGAATTGTATATAATATAATACCTAAAGTACCAATCCAGAAATGGAAGTTAGCCAGTTTTAGAGAGTATAATGAAGTTTTAGCCATTCTAGGAACTAACCAATAAATCATACCAAAAGCCATGAATCCATTCCATGCTAATGCACCTACGTGAACGTGAGCAATAATCCAGTCCGTATAATGCGCAATAGCATTTACGTTTTTAAGAGACAACATTGGCCCTTCAAAAGTAGCCATACCATAACCTGTAATCGCTACAACGAAAAATTTCAAAACAGGATCAACACGTACTTTATCCCATACACCTCTCAAAGTCAATAATCCGTTGATCATACCACCCCAAGATGGAGCAAGTAACATAATTGAGAAAGCAACACCTAAATTTTGTGCCCAGTTAGGCAATGCAGAATATAATAAGTGGTGCGGTCCAGCCCAGATGTAAATAAAAATTAACGACCAGAAGTGAACGATTGATAGTCTGTAAGAATACACAGGGCGATTAGCAGCTTTAGGAACAAAGTAATACATTAATCCTAAGAACGGAGTTGTTAAGAAAAATGCAACTGCATTGTGACCGTACCACCATTGTACTAATGCATCTTGAACTCCTGCGTAAACAGAATAACTTTTCCAAGCAGAAACTGGAATTTCTATATTATTGAAAATATGTAAAACCGCAACAGTAACAAATGTTGCCAAGTAAAACCAGATTGCAACATATAAATGGCGCTCTCTACGTTTGATCATGGTTCCAATCATGTTGATACCCATTACAACCCAAATAAGCGTAATTGCAATATCAATAGGCCACTCTAATTCAGCATATTCTTTAGAGGAACTAAAACCTAAAGGCAAGGTAATTGCTGCAGCAACAATGATTAATTGCCATCCCCAAAAGTGAATATTACTTAATAAATCACTGTACATTCTGGCTTTAAGCAATCGCTGCATGGAATAATACATTCCGGCAAAAAAAGCATTTCCTACAAACGCAAAAATAACCGCATTTGTATGTAAGGGTCTTAATCTACCGTAGCTTAACCAAGATATTCCATCGGTCATGTTTGGGAAAAGAAACATAAAGGCTAACGTGAGCCCCACTATCATCCCTACTACGCCAAAAGCAATAGTAGCGAAAATGAATTTCTTTACAATTTTGTTGTCATAATAAAACTGCTGCATTTCCATAATTAAATTTGTTTTTTATTTTAATTTTAATGTTTGAAGTCAATAGAACTGGATTAATTCTCCTGTTTCTTTTCTTCATTATTTTCAAGCTTAGTTATTTTTTTCGTAGATTTCATCAACTCATCATCAAAAAGCATTCTGACAGATGGTGTGTAATCATCATCATATTGCCCTGTCTTTACCGCTGTAATAAAAGCAATAAAAAAACCAATAGCAATTATTATACTGATGGATATTAATAAATAAATGACACTCATAGCTTAATTTGTGTTAACAAAGTTACTTTCCAGTTTTCGAGTAAAATATGACAATTGTCATACTTGACAAAAAACGTTAAATTTTTGTGAAGATAGTTTAAAAAAAATTAGAAAAATCTACTTTCTATTAGCATAATAATTACTCATAAGTGTCACAAAACTGACAATAGTCACTGTACTTAAAGGCATTATGATAGCGGCAACTAAAGGCAATAAATTTCCGGTTACAGCAAATGAAAGTCCGACAATATTATATAATAGCGAAAGCGCAAAACTCATCTTAATTGTGGTGATAGAATTTTTAGAAAATTTCAAAAAGTAGTTTAATTTTTTAAATTCACTAGCATCTAAAATCGCATCACAAGCTGGTGAAAATACATTAACATTTTCAGAAATAGAGATCCCAACATTACTTTGTGCTAGCGCTCCCGCATCATTCAAACCGTCACCCACCATCATCACATTGCTTCCTTGATCTTGCATTTTTTTGATGAATTCTAACTTTTGCTCTGGTTTTTGATTAAAAACGAGCTCGGTACTTTTAGGTAATATTTCTTCTAAAACACTACGCTCACCCTCATTATCTCCAGAAAGAACTTTGATTTTATAGTGCTTGTCTAAAACCTCAAATAATTGCTCTAATCCTTCTCTATATTCATTATTGAAAACAAACTTTCCGCAATAAACACCATCTATTTTGATATGGACTGAAGTTTGCTGGAGATCAGGATTTTCTATTTTTTGTACAAAAGCAGCAGATCCAATTAAAATGTCATAACCGAAAATTTTAGATTGAATTCCCTTACCCACAATCTCTTCGAAATAATCTACTTTCATTTTTTTAGCAGTTGAAGCAGACTTGCTTTCTAAAAGTGGTATCGGTAAATAATCGTATAACATTCTACTCAAAGGATGGTTAGAAGCACGAAGTACAGTTTTAATCAGCAATAAATTTTCATCTGATAAAACAGTTCCTTCATAAGTTATATTTGATTTTTTGTTCGTTGTAATAGTACCCGTCTTGTCAAAAACAATGGTATCAACTTTCGCCAATTGCTCAATAACTAAAGCGTTTTTTAAATAGAATTTTTGCTTACCCATAATACGCAATACATTTCCAAAAGTAAATGGAGCAGTAAGCGCTAATGCACAAGGACAAGCAACAATAAGCACTGCGGTAAAAACATTAAAAGCAGTATTAGCATCTATAAAAATCCAATATCCAAAAGACACAAAAGCAATTAATAAAAGTATTGGGGTAAAGTATCGAGAAATGCTATCGGTAATAGTTTTATGTTTTTGCTCTACATTTTTTTGAAAAACATCGTTACTCCATAATTGCGTTAAATAACTTTGTGAAACCGAATGCAAAACCTCCATTTCGATTACTTTTCCTATTTGCTTTCCACCTGCAAAAACCTTGTCACCTGATTTTTTATTAATTGCAATCGCTTCACCCGTTACAAAACTATAATCAATTTCTGCTTGTTCAGATATCAAAATCCCATCAACAGGAATCAATTCTTGATTCCTTATAAGTAAGCGATCTCCTTTTTCTACTTCGTAAATAGGAACACTTTCCTCAGAGGCATCGGCTTTAATTTTAGTAATGGCAATTGGAAAATAGGATTTAAAATCTCTTTCAAAACTTAAGAAACTGTAGGTTTTAATTTGGAACATTTTACCCAAAAGCATGAAGAAAATCAGTCCCGTTAAACTATCAAAAAAACCAGGTCCGTAATCCATAATGATGTCAAAAGCACTTCGAATAAACATTACCACAATTCCTAAAGCAATAGGAATATCAATATTGAGCATTCTTGTTTTGATGCTTTTATAGGCAGAAACATAATAGCCACTTGCAGAATAAATAAAACTTGGCATAGCCAAAGCAAAAATTAACCATCTAAAAAAACCACGATAATGATCTAGCCAAAATTCTTTTACTTCAAAATATTCAGGAAATGAAAGCAACATTATATTTCCAAAACAAAAGAAAGCCACACCTAACTTATAAGTTAAGCTTCTATCTACATTATTGCTGCCCGTTTCATAGTTTTCTAAACTAATATACGGCTCATAGCCAATAGAACTCAATAAATAAACAATGCTTTTGATAGAAACCACCTCAGGATTATAGGTGATTCGAACTTTCTTTTCAGGAAAATTAACCTGTGAAGTGCTTATTCCCTTTTGAAGACGCTGTAAATTTTCCAGAATCCAAATACACGAGCTACAATGTATGTGTGGAATGTTAAGTGAAATAATAGCGGTCGAATTCTCTTGAAATTCCAAAAGTTTGGATACAATGCTCTCATTATCTAAAAAATCATATTTGCCGCTAATATCTTGCGGAGTTGCTCCAGGGGATTTTTCGAAATCATAATAACACGTCATATCATTGAGACTAAAAATTTCATAAACAGTCTTACAACCGTTGCAACAGAAATTTTTAGCATCAAAAATTATTTCGTCTTCTTTTATAATATCTAAACCACAATGGAAACAGTTTTGTGTGTCCATAACTTTACTCATTTTACCTGTCACAAAGGTTAAGAAATTGATTCCGTTAAAAAATGATATTTGTCATATAAATGTCTAAATTTGTTAAGTTAAAAAAACCTCTTCTACTATGATTAAATGTGAACAATGTATCGTCAGAGAATTTAGCTCCCTAAAAGCACTTTCTAAAGACGAGTTACTAAAAATTTCCGACTGTAAAACATCCCTCATTGTTAAAAAAGGAGATGTTATATTTGAAGAAGGTGAAAACGTAAATGGTATTTATTGCATCAAAGATGGTATTTGCAAACTAACAAAACTGAGTGCAAATGGCAAGGATCATATTGTGAAACTAGTTTCAAAAGGGGAATTGTTAGGACATCGTTCTATGATTAGTGACGAACCAGTTAATTTGAGTGCCGTTGCTCTTGAAGATATGGAGGTTTGCTTTATTCCAAAAACGGAAGTAATGGGATTTTTTGACAAAAACAATCAGTTCTCGATGAATGTCATGAGATCGATATGTGGTGACTTGAAAGATGCCGATGATCACATGGTCAACTTAGCGCAAAAAACCGTTAAAGAAAGGTTAGCTGAAACACTACTTTACTTAAGTGATACCTTTGGTAAAAATGAAGATAACTCACTAAAAGTACAGCTTTCCAGAGACGAGTTAGCCAGCATGATTGGCACAGCCACAGAAAGCTGCATCCGCCTTTTATCTGATTTTAAAAAATTAGATTTAATTGAATTAAATGGGAAAAAAATCATTTTAAAAGACATCAATAAACTTAAAAAAATGGCTGAATAAATTCTCTTTTATTCATTACTGAGAAATTGACTATAAATACAATAAACAGACTAAAGCCATTCATAAAACTATCGTACAGTAATAAAGTTAGACATATTTCATTTGTTAAGAGACTTTAAATTGCCACATTTTTTACAACTATAAATCTGCATCTCAGTACTTCTAAAAAAAAGCAAGATTTAATAAATTTCCGAAATATAGAAATAGTTACTAAAAACAATTTAGTTAACAGCCTAATACGAAAATTTCAATTCGATTTTAATTTTCTGACATTAGTTTATCTACTTATACATAATCGAAAGTCTTTCCATTAGCTAGTCACTTAACAATTGTAACGTCTTCGCTTCTTCCCATAATTTAAATATTTGAAAATCATAGATTTTCAATTACTATTTTTTAGGAAGTCGCTTCGCTTCTTCCCAAAATTTAAATATTTGAAAATCATAGATTTTCAATTACTATTTTTTAGGAAGTCGCTTCGCTTCTTCCCAAAATTTAAATATTTGAAAATCATAGATTTTCAATTACTATTTTTTAGGAAGTCGCTTCGCTTCTTCCCAAAATTTAAATATTTGAAAATCATAGATTTTCAATTACTATTTTTTAGGAAGTCGCTTCGCTTCTTCCCAAAAAACGTCCATTTCAGCTAAGGTCATATCCATTAATGGTTTTCCTAATTCGCTTGCTTTACTTTCTAAGTATTGAAACCTACTAATGAATTTTTTATTAGTGCGCTCCAAAGCATCTTCAGGATTTACTTTCAGAAATCGCGCGTAATTAATCATCGAAAACAATACGTCGCCAAATTCAGCTTCTATTTTGTCTTGATCACCAGCCTCGACCTCAACTTGCAATTCTGCCAATTCTTCTTGCACTTTATCCCAAACTTGATGAGATTCTTCCCAGTCAAATCCCACACCTTTTACTTTATCCTGAATTCTACTTGCTTTTACTAATGCTGGTAAGCTTTTAGGAACGCCTTCTAAAACTGACTTTTTACCTTCTTTAAGTTTTAGTTTTTCCCAATTTTGTTTAACTTCCTCTTCATCCTTGACTACTACATCACTGTAAATATGTGGATGACGATGTATAAGTTTTTCACATATTTCATTGCAAACATCAGCTATATCAAAGTCATTGGTTTCACTTCCAATTTTTGAATAAAAGACCAAATGCAATAATACATCTCCTAATTCTTTTTTAATTTCAGTCATGTCTTTGTCCAAAATCGCATCGCCTAGTTCATAGGTTTCCTCGATAGTGAGATGGCGCAGACTTTCCATGGTTTGTTTCATATCCCACGGACATTTTTCACGCAAGTCATCCATTATATCTAATAATCGTCCGAAAGCTTGTAATTGTGTTTGTCTTGAATTCATTAGAACTATTTTTTTGGTAAAAATAAAAAAATCCTGTCCAGAAAATAGCTGAACAGGATTTAAAATTATTTTAGAGTAAAATTACTACTTAGTACTTTAATCTTTCGTTTTTTGAGTTTTTTGAGTTTTATTTAATTTCAGCAACTGGAGTTTCATCTGCTATAGCAGCTACCTCTTCAGCAGCAGTAGTTACTACTTCATCAACTACTAAACCTTTTACTTGAAGTATATTATACCAGTTTAATACTTTCTTAATATCTGAAGGATATACTCTTTCGTCATCATACTCAGGTAAAATCTCCTTGAAATATGCAATTAAAGTAGCATTATCTTCTTTATGAGAAATTGCTTGACCTTTATTTTCTTTATCAGCAATTTTTTGCATGATTTCAGATAAAGGTTTTTCACCTTCATACGTATAAATCGAAATCTCAGACAATAAACTAACATTGCTTTTCAAATTCACTGTGATTTTTTTTCCATCAGCTAGTGATTCTGCTACAAATCCAGTACGAGTTTGTACTTGCAATACATATAAACCTGGTTTCCCAGAAATGGCTAATATTTTTTCTAAATTCATGTTTGTTGTAATTATTATTAAGAATTTGACTTATTATTTTTTCATTAAAGACCAAAAATCATACCAAGAGAATGTTGAAAAGATTATTATCTCCCTTTCTTACCAAAAAATTTCATTCGGTAATCTTGAAATGTTTTTCCTTCTAATATGTTTTTTAATTTCTTTTGTATTAATCTTTTTTTCAATGATGAAATTTTATCCGTAAATAAAATCCCTTCTATATGATCGTATTCATGCTGAATCACTCTTGCAATTAATCCGTCAAAAACTTCTGTTTTCATAACAAAATCTTCTTCACAGTACTCAATGGTAATGGTTGGGTTTCTATAAACATCTTCTCTAACATCAGGAATACTCAAACAACCTTCATTAAAGCTCCATTCTTCACCTTCTTCTTTTATCATTTTAGCATTGATAAAAGTTCTTTTGAATCCTTGTAATTGTTTTTGACTAGCATCATCTAATTCTTCATCATCACTGAAAGGTGTCGTATCAATTACAAATAATCGAAGTGCTAACCCTACTTGAGGAGCAGCTAATCCTACGCCATATGCATTATACATTGTTTCGTACATGTTGGCTATCGTTTCTTTTAAGTTTGGATGCTCAGCAGATAGAACTTCCCCTGTTTTTCTTAAAACTGGATCACCATATCCTATAATTGGTAAAATCATTCGCGTTGTATTAAATATTAACCTCAAAAATTGGAATACGCTTCCTTTTTATTTCAGTTTGCAAAAGTAGCAAAAAAATAGACAATGGATAATCATCCATTAATTATTAGCTAATATTAACAATTTAAGTCAAAAGTTAATCGTTTATTCTTTGAATAATTCGTACAAATCTTACCTTTGCTAGTATACAACATTATGATCTACAATATTCAAAAATTCACAGACGGAACTTACTTCACCAATGCTTTAAAAGTGACAATTGCATCGGTTCTTCCTGTCTTATTTTTTACGTTTCTCGGTCATTTTGAAATTGGTTTTACTATTGCAATTGGTGCTTTCTTTACATATCCAAGTGATATTCCAAGCAACTTAAAACACAAGGTCAATGGAGTAATTATTACAGGGTTAGCCGTATCACTTGTTAATTTGCTAATAAATATACTTTTTCCTTTTCCTTATATCTTCTACCCTATTTTAGCACTACTAATCTTCTTCCTGTGTATGCTTTCTGCATATGGACATAGAGCAACAGTAGCGTCATTCTCTGTTTTAATATCAATATCAATTGCTTTTGCACACATAAATACGGGCTCGGCTATGTTATTTCACTCCGGATTAATTCTTGCCGGGGGTTTATTTTATTTATTTATTTCGCTTATTTTTCATTATCTCAGCCCGCATCGCTATATTGAATTACAAACAGCCGATTGTATTAAATTGACTGCAAAATACCTAAAACTGCGGGGTGACTTGTGGACACTAAACGCTGATAAAAAATCGATTATTGAAAAACAATTGCATCTGCAGGTTGAAATAAACACTATTCATCAAAATATAAGAGAAGTACTTATTAGCAACTCCTCTACGTCAGGCACTTCAAATCAAAATAGAAAAATGCTTTTGATTTTTATATCATTAGTAGAAATTCTTGAACTTGCGCTATCTACGTCATTTGACCATGATAAACTTCATCAAAAATTTGATGACCAACCAAAAGTTTTGCAGACCTATCAACGATTAGCTTACAACTTAGCCGCTAGTTTAAAGCAATTAGCCAAAAGTGTAAAAAAGAGAACTACTTACATTTCCAAATATAATTTAATCAATGACCTAGAGGCATTACAAAATGCAATCAGTGATTATAAAAATGATTTGGAGAAAAATCCGAATTCTGAAGGTGTCTTTATGTTAACGACCATGCTTCACTATGCTGAAAAACAGGTTGAAAAAATAAAAGTTATCGAACGAGCCTTTGCGCTTTCGTCCAAATCACAAGATTTTAAAGGAATAGATAAGGATTTAGAAAAATTCCTAACACCCCAATACTATCCCCTAAGAACTTTAACTGAAAATTTGAGTTTCTCTTCTACTATTTTCAGACACTCGCTTCGCTTAACAATAACACTTATGATTGCTCTAGTTATTGCGGCATTTCTACCTTTTCAAAATGCATATTGGATTCTACTTACTATAATTGTAATTATGAGGCCTACTTACGGCTTAACAAAGGAACGCTCTTTTCAAAGAATAATTGGTACTATTATAGGAGGATTTATCGCTTTTGGCGTACTTTATTTCGTAAAAGACAACTATATCATTAGTATACTTTCAATTATATGTATGCTATTAGGCTTTACTTTTACTCAAATAAACTACAAAGTTAGTGCTACATTTGTGACGATGTATGTTGTTTTTGTTTATGGTATTTTAGAACCCAACATTAGTAATTTAGTTCAATACCGAATATTAGATACTATAGTTGGTGCCTTATTAGCGTTTTTAGCCAATCACTTTTTATGGCCTTCTTGGGAGTTTTTGAATATTCCAAACCAATTAGAAAAATCGATAAAGGCGAATCAAGATTATCTCAAAGAAATAGCAACTTTTTACAACAAAAAAGGAAGCATATCTACTTCCTATCGTTTGGCGCGCAAAAATGCTTTTATAGAAATTGGGAATTTGATGGCTTCTTTTCAAAGAATGTCACAAGAGCCTAAATCAAAACAAAAACAGTTGCCTCAGGTTTACAAGTTGGCAGTCCTTAATCACACCCTGCTTTCTTCTTTAGCTTCATTAGGGACTTATATACAATCTCACAAAACTACAGCTGCTTCTGAAGCGTTTAATGCTGTAGTCAGCACTGTCTATAAAAACTTAGATCATGCCATTGCAATTTTAATGAAAAATGATTCAAATTTTAAAGGAAATACACCAAAAGAGGAATTAGCTATGCATTTTACAGCATTAAAAAGTATTAGTGAAAAAGAATTAAAGGAAGGCACTCCCATTGAGGAAGAAGCATTTCAGTTAAAAATGCAGGAAGCACAATTGGTAATAGAACAATTGATTTGGCTGATTAATCTTTCGGAAAACATAGCAAAAACGACTAAAGTATTAAAAAACACCTTAACGAAAAAAGCGCTAAAATAGAGATAATCTCCACTTTAGCGCCTTTTATATCCTTATAAAGTTCTAATTATTCAGTTTTAGAACACTTGAAGTTTCTTTTCTGATTTCAAATAATAAATCTGGATTATCGTTTAATTTATGACCAAAAGAAGGAATCATCTTTTTTAATTTCTCTTGCCATTCTGGCGTTTCGAATTGATCTTTAAAACATTTCGCAATCAACTCAACCATAATAGAAACAGCAGTTGAAGCTCCAGGTGAAGCACCAAGCAAAACAGAAAGCGAACCGTCCTCAGTAGTAATCATCTCAGTACCAAATTCTAATATACCACCTTCTTTCTCGTCTTTCTTAATTACCTGAACCCTTTGTCCTGCTCTTTCCAGAACCCAATCCTTAGATTTTGCACCTGGTACATATTCTTTCAAAGCATTAATTCGATCTTTAGGCGATAGACGTACTTGCTCAATTAAATATTTTGTCAACGGAATATTCTTGATGCCAGCAGCTATCATAGGAATAATATTATCTGTTTTTATAGATAATGGCAAATCTGAATAAGATCCATTCTTTAAAAATCGAGTAGAAAAACCGGCAAAAGGTCCAAAAAGCAATGCTCTCTCGCCATCAATCATTCGAGAATCAATATGCGGAACCGACATTGGCGGTGCGCCAACGCTAGCTTTACCATATACTTTAGCTTGGTGTTTTGCAATCACTTCAGGATTAACACATTTTAGCCACTGACCGCTTACCGGAAAACCACCATATCCCTTTCCTTCTTGAACATTAGCTTTTTCTAATAAAGGCAAAGAACCTCCTCCAGCGCCAATAAAAACAAATTTTGTATAGGCTTTACTTTTCTGACCAGTAGCTAAATCCGTCACTTTTACTCTCCAAGTTTTATCATCAAGTTGCTTCAGTTTTCTCACTTCATGATGAAAATGAATGGTAACACCGTCCAATTTTGTTAAGTAACCAAAAATTTCTCTGGTTAATTCTCCAAAATTAACATCTGTACCTATTGAAACTGAAGTTGCAGCAAATTTTTCTGAATTCTCCCTACCTTCCATAACTAAAGGCATCCATTCTTTCAATTTAGAAAAATCAGAACTAAAAACCATGTCTTTAAAAAGCGGATTAGCTTGCAGCGTATCGAATCTCTTTTTAAGGAAATCTACATTTTTTTCACCCCAAACAAAACTCACGTGAGGAATACTTTTTATAAAATTCTCAGGAGAGGAAACTATATTTTCTTGGACTAAATAAGACCAAAACTGGCGTGAAACTTCAAAAGATTCTGCAATACTGATTGCTTTGTTTGGACTAATACTTCCATCCTGAGCTTCTGGCGTATAATTAAGCTCACAAAAAGCGGAGTGTCCCGTTCCTGCATTATTCCACGCATCAGAACTTTCAGCAGCGGCAATATCTAATCTTTCGTAAATTTCAATTTTTAAATCGGGCTGTAATTCTTTTAGAATTAAGCCAAGAGTGGCACTCATAATACCAGCTCCTATAAGAATTACGTCACTATCTGTTGGTATGGTTGTATCAGGCATAAAAAAAATTTAGAGTGCAAAGATACTTTATATAACTAAAAAAATTATAACAATTTAATGTTAAAAAGTAAAAATAGGAAGGAATTTAGAGGTTTAAGGTCTACAAAATGAATGCTAAAACTTGTTATATGTTAAATAATCTTGCAACATTATTGTCGCTGAGATTTCGTCGATAAGAGCCTTGTTCTGTCGTTGTTTCTTTTTCATACCGCTATCAATCATGGATTGAAAAGCCATTTTTGAAGTAAAGCGCTCGTCAACTCGTATTACTTTCATATCCGGAAAATGGTTGGTAAAATGAGTCACAAAACCTTTAATTATAGAAGCGCTTTCTGATGGTTGTCCGTTCATCTGCTTTGGCTCCCCTATGAGTACTGCTTCTACTTTTTCTTTTGAAAAATAATCTTTCAAAAAATCTATTGCAGTCGCACTTGGAATAGTAGTTAATCCTGAAGCTATGATTTGCATTTCATCGGTAACGGCTATTCCGGTGCGCTTTTGTCCGTAATCTATGGAGAGAATTCTTGGCATTTTATAATGAATCTTTATATTTTATACAATCAAAGACAAAAACGATTTTCTTCACAATATCAACTTCATAAACAACTACATATCCTTTAAAAACATAATCTCTTATCTTTTCGTTATGAAAATATCTTGATTTTTTGAAATGAAATGGTTGTTTAAGGTCTTTTTTTAATGTTTTTATTAAATCTTTCCTGAATTTTAATGCTGCTCGTGGTTTATCTTTCTAAATGTAACGAACTTGCTCTGTCAATAATTTTAGAAATTCATTGGAAATACTAACTATCATATTCCGAAAATGTTTTATCTAAAATTGCCGCAACTTCATCTACTGAATACATTTTCTCTTTACCACTTTTCAGCTTAGCATAACTATCCATTTTACGATTGTTCTCATCAAAATTAGGATATTTCTTGAACTATTTTTAATTCATCCGAAGAAAACGAACTCAATAATTCTAATAATTTAGCTTTACTGTCTGAATTAAATTCTAGTCTGATAGTTCCCATAATTAAACGATTTGAGTTACAAATATATAACATTTTCGCCGCAATTTGACTTTTTGCATATCGCTAAAAATCCTATATTTGCCAAAAATCTATCAAAATGAATCCATTACAAACTATTATAGAACAAGCATGGGAAAACCGTGCATTATTGCAAGAAACTACAACTACTGATGCTATCAGAGAAGTTATTGAATTACTAGATTCAGGGAAGTTACGTGTAGCTGAGCCAGTTGCTGAAGGTTGGCAAGTAAACGAATGGGTTAAGAAAGCTGTAGTAATGTATTTCCCAATTCAAAAAATGGAAACATGGGAGTCTGGCATTTTTGAATATCATGATAAAATGCTACTGAAAAGAAATTATGCTGAAAAAGGAATACGCGTAGTTCCTAATGCTGTTGCTCGTTACGGAGCATATATTTCTAGTGGCGTTATTTTGATGCCGAGTTATGTAAACATTGGTGCTTATGTAGATGAAGGAACTATGGTAGACACTTGGGCAACCGTAGGAAGCTGTGCTCAAATTGGTAAAAACGTTCACTTAAGTGGTGGAGTAGGAATTGGTGGTGTTCTTGAGCCATTACAAGCAGCTCCAGTAATCATCGAAGATGGCGCATTTATTGGTTCACGCTGTATCGTTGTTGAAGGTGTTCATGTAGGTAAAGAAGCAGTTCTAGGAGCCAATGTATGTTTGACAGCATCAACAAAAATAATCGATGTAACTGGAGACACTCCTTTAGAAATGAAAGGATACGTTCCTGCTCGTTCAGTAGTGATTCCTGGAAGCTATACTAAAAAGTTTGCCGCTGGAGATTTTCAAGTTCCTTGTGCTTTAATTATTGGTACTCGTAAGCCATCTACCGATTTGAAAACTTCTCTAAACAATGCGTTGAGAGAATATGACGTAGCAGTTTAACACTAAATAAAGTAGATAAGATGAATATTGGCTTTGAAGCAAAAAGAGTTTTTCACAATAAAACAGGACTGGGTAACTACAGTCGTGATTTGATTCGGCTTCTAAGCCAATATTTTCCAGAAAACAATTATTATTTATACAATCCCAAAGATTCAAAAGAGATATTATTTACAGCTAACAGCAAAAACGTCTTCGAAAAGAAACCATCTACTTTTTTTTACTTGAAATTTTATAATTTATGGAGACAAAAAGGAATTGTAAACGATTTAAAAAAAGACAACATTACCTTATTTCATGGGTTATCCGGTGAACTTCCTGCAGGCCTGAGATCTAAAAATATCAAAAGCATAGTCACTATTCACGATTTAATATTTGTTAGATATCCGCATTTGTATTCTTTTTTTGATCGTAAAATACATTTCTATAAATTTAAAAAAGCAGCTCAACAAGCTAATTTAGTAATTGCAATTAGCGAGCAAACAAAAAATGATATTATTGAATTCTTGAAAATTGAGCCTTCAAAAATAAAAGTAATCTATCAAGGATGTCATGCTGCTTTTAAAGAAGATTATTCTGAAAAAGAATACAAAGAAGTAACCACCAAGTTCGGCTTACCGGAAAAATTCCTCCTCAATGTTGGTACAATCGAAGCCCGAAAAAACATTCTTTTGGCTGTAAAAGCAATAAAAAACATTCACACTACCCTAGTTATTGTGGGCAATGAAACTTCTTATGCAAAAGAAATCAAGGATTATATTGCGCAGAACAATCTAGAAAACAAAGTCCTGTTTTTGAAAAATGTCTCAATCAAAGAATTATCCATTTTGTACAAGCTCGCACAAGTATTTATCTATCCTTCACTTTATGAAGGTTTTGGAATACCTATCATTGAAGCTTTATATTCAAAAACTCCAGTCATAACAACCCATTGCGGTGTTTTTCCAGAAGCTGGCGGACCAAATTCCGTTTATATAAATCCAACAAGTGTTGACGAAATGGAAAAAGCCATTATGAAATTACTGCAAAACGAGGATTTATGCAAAGAAATTACCCGAAAAGGTTGGGAATTTGTTCAAAAATTTAATGATGAAATTATCGCATCCAAAATCAATAAATTATACTCCGAAGTTTAAAAACACATTGCTAAATATAAATTATGACAACAACTTTACTAATAACCACATATAATTGGCCTGAAGCTTTAGAAGTCGTACTAATGAGTATTGAAAATCTAACAGTAATGCCTGACGAAATAGTGATTGCTGATGATGGTTCTACTAAAGAAACTGAAATTGTAGTTAAAAAATGGCAACAAAGATTAAAAACTCCTATTATTCATTCATGGCAAGAAGACCTTGGATTTAGAGCAGCAGCTTCCCGAAATAGGGCAATTGCGAAAGCTACTGGTGAATTAATCATTATGATTGATGGTGATTTAGTGCTGCATCCAAATTTTATAAAAGATCATATTGCACACTCTAAGGCCAATCAATTTACCATAGGAACTAGAGTTCTTCTCAAAGAAGAGTATTCTAAAAAATTGATTGCTGAGAAAAATATTAATTTTGCTGTAAGCAATAATAGCATTTTAGCTAATCATAAAAACAGGATAAACAACACCATACTTTCTAAAATTATAAGTCATAAAACGACAAGCGACAAACAAGTTAGGTCATGCAATATGGCTTGTTTTAAAAGTGACTTAATTAAGGTTAATGGATTCAATGAAGATTTCATTGGCTGGGGCCGAGAAGATACTGAACTTGTAGTGCGCTTATTAAACGCAAAAATCACAAGAAAAAACATCAAATTCAACGCTAATGTTTTGCATATTTTTCACAAAGAAAATAGTAAAAAAATGTTACCTACCAATGATTTAATTTTAGAAAAAGTAGTTAAAGAAAAATTAGCAAGATGCGAGAATGGTTTAAATAATTACCTATAATTCGAATCTCTTTCTCCATTCTTCAATAATTTCCTCATCTGAGAAATTACTGGCTATTTTATAAGATTCATTTGCATATTCAGTTCGTAATTGTTCATCATTCATTAACTTTTCCATGCTTTTTGCAAAGCCTTTATGATCATTTCTTGCCACAATCAAACCAGATTTTTTATGCTTCACTAAATCCGTGATTCCTCCATCACTTTTAGTACAAACAACTGCGTTTTTATAACAGATAGATTCTAGAATTCCCATTCCCAATCCTTCGCAGTTTGAAGTAAGAATAGATATTTTACTTTTTGATAAATGTGGAGCGATCTCAGTAATCATACCGTGAAAAACTACGTTCGTTATCTTGTTTTCGTCAACATAATTTTTCATTTTATCGCTAATAGCACCATCACCCAATATGTCCAATTGCCAATTCGGATATTTATGAGCAATCTCATTCCAAGCTTTCACTACTAAAAATGAGTTTTTATGCTTATTCTCCAATCTAGATAAATAAACAATGTTATTACTTTTCTGATTTATATCGGTATTGATATTTTGCAACTCTAAATGCAGTGGATTATAAATAGTAAAAACCCTCTCATTTATTACTTGTGAATTCTTAAAGATCTTCTTAATTTCATTTGCTGAACCATGACTTACGCATGCAATACCATTCTCTGCAAGTACTAAATATTTTTTTAATTTAAGAAGTTTAAAAGGCCGCGTAGCACGTGCAAATAAATATTTCAAAGCCAAATACGGATTTTTAACTATATCATTTCCTGAAATATATTTATCTAAATAAGCATGAGGAGAACCATGATATTGAGGAATCGCTTTTACTCCAGCACGTTTCGCTGCTTTCAGCAGAGCGATAGAAATAGACATATTGTCTCCTTGAAATATTAAATTTTTAATTTCTAAAGCTATAAATTGTTGATATAATTTTTCTTCTAATTCCTTTGAAGAACAATTAAGATTGATGTAGTTACTTATTTCTGGATAAGGAAAGTGAGGTTTTTCAAACTTATTTTGCATTGATATCACATAATCTACCTTGATTCCTTTTTCAAAAAAAAGATTTATTAGAGAACAAGTAACGCGTTCTACACCGCCAATAGGCGTATTGTCGATAATAAAAAAATCGACTTTCAAATTATTACGCTCATTTTCATCAACCATAACAACACATTACAAAGTTATTTAATACCACAAAAATCTACAATCTACCTTTTCCCCATGTGTTTCCACCTTCTGTGTGTCCACAAATAATATTCAGGAGCTTCAAGGATTTGCTGCTCAACCTTTTCTAAAAAGGTATTCATAAGTTCAAAATTAGGCACTGATTTAACATCAGTAGACAAAAGCTCAAACTCTGCTTCGTAAAAGCCTCTTTTTACTTTTGAAACTTTTAAAAACATCATGTTCATGTCGAATTTTTTAGAAAGTAATTCACCCCCAACATAAACAGGAACTTCAATTCCCATAAATTTGTGCCAATGATTAATGCCTCGCAGCTGCGGTGATTGATCACTTGCAAACCCATACGTAGATTTAATATTATTCGCATAATTACTTGCAATCACTTCAGCAGTTTTATCAATAGAAATTAATTCGGCATCAAACTTAGACCGTATTCTGCGTACTAAACTATCAAAATATTTGTTATTTACTTTTTTATAAATTCCATATCCTTTAAAAGAAACTTTGCTATTCATAGATACAACCCATTCATAACTTGCGTAATGCGCTAACATCAAAGCAATACTCTTGCCTTCTTTCTCAAGATTTTTATATTCATCAAGATTTTTATAGCTAAATCGCTTGTCCATTTCTTTCTTAGAAATTGTCATGGTTTTGATCATTTCTAGGAACATGTCGCACAAATGTTTGTATGATTTTTTTTCAACTATCAAGCGTTCTTCATCCGATAAGTGTGGTAATGCTAAAGCCAAATTACTTCTCACTACCTTTTTTCGGTAACCAATAACTTGATATACAAAAAAACAAATGATGTCCGATAAAATATAGAGAATTCTAAAAGGTAAAATCGATATGATGAGCAGCAGCGGATAGGCAATAATGAAAAGTAACAGATTCATTTTTTTCTGCAAAGATAACAAAAACGTGATAATTAAAAATTGCTTTATATTTGCACAAATTTAAAAACATGAATATTAACGAAGAAGTGCATAAAGCATTCGAAATCATAAAAGAAGGCGGAATTATCCTTTATCCTACAGATACAGTTTGGGGAATTGGCTGTGATGCTACTAATCCTGAAGCTGTAGCCAAAATATATAAACTCAAGAAAAGAGCCGAAACGCAAAGCATGATCGTCTTGATGAATGGTGAGAAAATGCTATACAATGTATTCAAAGATATTCCAGAAGTTGCTTGGCAAATCATTGATTTAGCTGAAAACCCAACTACTCTTGTTTTAGACAAACCAAGAAACGTAGCGCAAAATTTAATAGCTGCAGATCAAACTTTGGCTGTTAGAATCGTGAAAGAGGATTTTTGTTTTAAATTATTAGAGAAAATGAAAAAGCCATTAGTGTCTACTTCAGCTAATATTTCAGGGCAACCTACCCCAAAAAGTTTCAAAGAAATTAGTCCTGAAATTATAAATGGTGTAGACTATGTTGTAAATTTGCACCACAATAAAATTGCAGGAAAACCCTCGACAATTATAAAATTGACAAGCGATTCTCAGGTGAAAATCATTCGAAAATAGTTTTTACCGCAAATTCGCAAATTATTTTTTAGCTTCAGATTCATTATTATCACCGCAGATTCGCAGATTTTTAAATTAATTATAAATGGAAGAATATTTATCTACTGACGAAACTTACAAAATAATTGGCGTTCTATTTGAAGTACATAAAAATCTTCGAAAAGGTTTTTCCGAAATAGTGTATAAAGATGCTTTAGAATATGAATTTAACGAAAATAAAATCCCATACGAAAGAGAAAAAATATATTCAGTAAAGTATAAAAACACAATTTTGAAGCATCAATTTTATGCTGATTTTGTACTTTATAATTCAATAATTTTAGAAATAAAAACTTTAGATTGCTTCAATAATAGTAATTATAATCAATGTTTAAACTATCTAAAAGTCTCCGATAATGAATTAGCACTATTAGCTAATTTTAATTCGGCTTCTTTAGAGTACAAACGAATTGTTCGCACAAAAAAATAAAAAAATCTGCGAATCTGCGGTAGAAACTTATGAACTACAAATCAGCATTAAATAATAAAATATTCGAAGTTATTTCTCAAGCTTCTCAAGAACTTAACATTGATAGTTATGTAATTGGTGGTTTCGTACGAGATTTACTTTTGAAAAGAGACTTCAAAAAAGACATTGACATCGTTGCTGTTGGTAGCGGAATCGAATTGGCTTTGAAAGTATCTCAATTGCTTCCTAAAAAACCAAAAGTACAAGTTTTCAAAACGTACGGCACTGCGATGTTGCGTTTTGAAGATACTGAAATTGAATTTGTAGGCGCTCGAAAAGAATCCTATCATTTTGAAAGTCGGAATCCTGTTGTTGAAAACGGAACTCTTGAAGACGATCAAAATAGACGCGATTTTACTATAAATGCATTGGCATTATCATTAAACCCAAATAACTTTGGAGAATTATCTGATCCATTTGATGGTTTAGCCGACTTAGAGAATAAAGTAATAAAAACACCGCTGGATCCAGACATTACTTTCTCTGACGATCCGTTGCGCATGTTGCGAGGAATTCGTTTTGCTAATCAATTGAATTTTGAAATCGAAGAGAATTCATTACAATCAATTGCAAAAAATGCGGAACGTATTAAAATTATTTCCGGAGAACGTATTGTAGAGGAACTGAATAAAATCCTTTCAACGGACAAACCTTCTATTGGTTTTTTATTATTGTTTAAAACAGGACTTTTGGATATTATACTTCCTGAATTGACCGCTTTGAATCAAGTAGAAGAAATTGAAGGACACACGCACAAAAATAATTTTTATCACACGCTAGAAGTGGTTGACAATATTTGCCCGAACACTAATGATGTTTGGTTGCGTTGGTCAGCGTTATTACATGACATTGGAAAAGCGCCAACCAAACGTTTTAATAAAAAACAAGGTTGGACCTTTCACGGTCACGAGTTTTTAGGCGGTAAAATGGCCAAAAAAATATTCGAACGTTTACACATGCCTTTGAATCACAAAATGAAATTTGTGCAAAAAATGGTCATGATGAGTTCAAGACCAATCGTATTATCACAAGATACTGTTACAGATTCTGCTGTACGTCGTTTGGTTTTTGATGCTGGTGAAGATGTAGAGCATTTAATGACATTGTGTGAGGCAGATATTACTACTAAGAACCCGAGTAAATTTAAAAAATACCATAACAATTTTGAAATTGTTCGTAAGAAAATTGTGGAAGTTGAAGAGCGCGATCAAGTTCGTAATTTTCAACCACCAATTTCGGGAGAGGAAATCATGGTCATTTTCAACTTACAACCATCAAAGGAAATTGGTATGCTAAAAGAAGCTGTAAAAGAAGCAATTTTAGAGGGGGAAATCCCCAACGAATATAAAGCTGCTTACGACTTTGTGTTGAAAAAAGGAGCGAAAATGGGATTGGTTAAAGTTTAACTACTGTTCTATATTAATTCAATTGGATTTCATTAATTTTACATAAAAAATAAAGCTATGAATAGTGCTGAATTAAAAACAGAATTGATAAAAGGCATTTGCTCTATTGAAGATGATGATATTTATATTTTCACTCCTGATCAAAGGAAAAGAATAGAAATTGCTTTGGAACAATATAAAAATGGGGAATGTATTTCTGATGAACAAGCCAATAAAGAAATCCAAGCATGGCTATAATAATTAAATGGTCAACTAATGCTAGAACTTCAAGAAAAAACATTTTTGATTATTGGAACAAAAGAAATAAATCAAGGACTTACAGTAATAAATTATATATATTATTTTATGAAGCACTAAATCAGGTTTCTTTTCTAAACGAAATAGGAAAGCCTACTGATATAATAAACGTCAGAATAAAAATGTTACTCATTTTGAATTGATTTATATTATTTCCGCAACTCAAATTACAGTCCTAGACATCTGTTACACAAGATAATATCCTCAAAATTTCCCAACAGTATAATATAATGAAAAATAACAAATCAGTCATTTATTGGCTACTTTCAGGTTGTATATTACTTTTTATAATGGTCGTAGTAGGCGGAATTACTCGTTTAACAAACTCCGGACTTTCCATGACCGACTGGCATTTAGTAACTGATACTTTTCCGCCACTTACAGAAGCAAAGTGGATTCAGACTTTTGAAGAATACAAAAAATTTCCTGAATATCAGAAAATCAATATCCACAATGATTTTACACTTAGTGATTACAAATTTATCTATTTCTGGGAATGGTTTCACCGTTTCATCGGTAGAATTATTGGTTTAGTATTCATAATTCCATTTGTATATTTCTTGTTTAAAAAACAACTATCAAGTGCAACGATCAAAAAATGTGTGGTTTTACTTTTTATGGGAGCTTTTCAAGGATTCCTAGGTTGGTTTATGGTACGAAGCGGATTAATTGATAATCCTGATGTAAGCCATTTCAGATTGTCATTGCACTTAACTTTTGCCTTTATAACCTTTGCTTATACACTTTGGGTTGCGTTAGATTTAATTTATCCAAATAAAATTCAGGTTATAGTGCCATTGCGAAATCTAGCACGTGTTGCATTAGTCTTTTTATTGATACAAATTATTTATGGTGGTTTTGTTGCTGGATTAAATGCTGGTTTAATACACAATCATTGGCCATTAATGAGTGATGGACAGTTTATTCATGATAGTGTTTTCATAGAGCAAAAAACACTATTCCTTAATCTTGTTGAAGGAAAAAGTGGTGTGCAATTTGTTCATAGAACAATGGCTTATTTTGTAGTGGGATTAATCATTGCTCTATACATTAGAAGTAAAAAATACATGCTAACTACTTTACAGAAAAGAGGAATTAATACCTTACTAATATTTGTGTTTTTACAATTCATTTTAGGAGTTTTTACTTTATTGTATAGCGTTCCGTTATGGCTGGGACTTGTACACCAAATAATGGCTTTCTTTTTACTGTCAGCCATGACGTTTACATTGCACCGTTTATCAAAATAAAACGTTGTGATTCAAAATCAATCTTTTGCTGATTTAGAGCGAATAAAATAATACCTGACTATATTGTCGCATTTCTTTGTTTATAAACTTAAATGTCTAAACTTGCAGCTCAAGATAAATTTTTAGATTTATCCGATTACGGAAGACCAATAGGAACTTTTATTGCTAATCAACTTAAAAATACGCGCTTTACTCCTATTCATGTTACGCTTGTTTTTGGGGTTTGTGGATTGATTGCTATTTACTTTATACTGCAAAATCAGTACTTACTAGCTGCTATTTTTATCGTTCTAAAATCTATCATAGATGCTGCTGATGGAGAATTAGCAAGAATAAAAAAGACACCTTCCTACACAGGAAGATATCTTGATAGCGTGTTTGACATCATTCTTAATTTTTTGTTTTTAATGACCATTTGCTATGTTTCAAAAACGAATATTTGGTTCGCATTTCTAGCTTTTATCGGCATTCAATTACAAGGAACTTTATACAATTATTACTATGTTATTTTAAGAAATCTATCCGTTGGTGGAGACAAAACCAGCAAGATTTTTGAAGATGAATCACCTCGTGCTTTACCCGGAGAAACTCAAAAATCAGTTGATATTTTATTTCAAATATACACAATTTTTTATGGAGCATTTGATAAAATAATTCACACTTTGGATAAGGACGCTTATAAAGTAAAAACTTTACCTAATTGGTTTATGACACTTGTAAGTATTTATGGATTAGGCTTTCAATTGCTGATTATTGCCATCATGCTGCCCTTAAATTTAATCGAATATATTATTCCGCTTTTCATAATATACACTTCACTTATTTTTGTTTTAATCGGCATTAGGAAAACTGTTTTTAGGGTATAAATGCAGTATAGAGAGAATTTATAACACCTATTTATTTAATTAAAAATCAAACACTTAAAGAACTTTACATTCTTAGTCAGTTCAAGACTAAAAAGACTCAATAAATCATAACTGCCTATTAATTATACAATTATAACTCCTAATTATGTAACAACTTATCTTTACTAACTCTTTAAATTTGTAAAACAATAATTAGTAATTTAAAAATTAAACATTATGCCAAATTCAAAAGAGATTAAAGGAAACTGGAATGAGTTTAAAGGTAAACTTAAACAGAAATATGCTGATTTAACAGATGATGACTTACTATTTGAGGAAGGTAAGGAAGATGAAATGTGGGGAAAACTGCAACAAAAAATTGGTAAAACAGAGAAAGAAATTAAATCATTGTTTGATTAATTTCGTACCTCATAAATAATTAAAAACGGTCTTAAAGCAACGATTAAAGATTCCAGAAATTAGGAATTTTAAAGTGGCATTTAAGACCGTTTTTTCATGCTTTAAAATCACTCAATCCATTTTTTAAAACCAACCACTTTTTCTCTACTAATTATAACTTCCTCCTCTTTATAAGTGGGCAAAATAACTTTCAAACGAGAGTTACTATGGACCACAATTTCCTTAATAGCTTTCAACGGAATTATGAATTTTCGGCTTACTCTAAAGAATTCCAATGGATTCAAATCTTGTTCTAAAAGTTCCAAAGTGGTTTCGATCAAAAAATTTCTATTGTCAAAAGTGTGCAAATAAGTCCCCTTATTTTCACTAAAAAAACATTCTATTTCTTCGATTAGAATAACTTTCAAATGTTGACCAATTTTAACTGTAAAACGTTTTTTGTAATTTTTATCAAATGGATTCGAAAGCATTTTTTTGATTTGATCAAAATCCAATTGCAACGTTTCTTGCTGAGGCAATCGCGATTTAAATTTAGCAACAGCCACTTCCAAATCATCTTCATCAATAGGTTTTAAAAGATAATCAATGCTATTTAATTTGAATGCTCGCAATGCATATTCATCATAAGCAGTTGTAAAAATCACGGCGCTTTTTATATCTATATTTTCAAAAATTTCAAATGATAACCCATCTGATAATTGAATATCAAGAAAAATTAAATCAGGATGTTTATTTGCAGTAAACCATTCCATTGACTCTTCAACAGAGTGCAGCATTACTCCTACTTCTACGTCTAGCTTTTGTAATTTTCTTTGCAGTAATCGTGCGGCAGGTTTCTCGTCTTCTATTATTATTGTGGTCATAGTTGATCTTTCATTATTAAGTTACGGTTAGGAACAATAGATAATTAGGATCACTCCCATTTATTGTCTTTATTTTTATCCATGAATTCTTGGATTTTCTTTTGCTCCCAATCAGAACCAAAAAATATATTCTTTCCAAAAACCGATAAACCATGCGCTATTAATCCAGTTCCCCAAAAGAAAACTGTATTCCAGGTTTGCCACTCCCAGAAAACCTCCTCTCCAATCCTACTCCTATTAAAATGAGAAAATAGCATGAAAGCATTTACAAGTATATAAACTAATAAATGAACATAAAATCCTTTAATTCTTTTTACTCTTTTATAAGCCATATTGTAACGTGCATCTGGATTATTAACATCCAAATCATAATTGTCGAACTTGCTGTGTGTGTCTCTTCGCATCGTGTTTGCATTAAATTAGCTCCAATTCCTTTTTTGTTCGTTTGCTTTTTCTTTCTCCATGAATTCTTTAATCTTTTGTTCTTCCCAATCTTTCCCCAGGAAAGGCATACAATTAAAAACTTTCATTCCGTGAAAAATCACTCCTATTCCCCATCCTAACATGGGCCAAAAAAACCATAAATACTTAGGAGAGGTTACTAAGTTAATTACCAACAACCCTAAATTAACAACTATATAAGAAATTAAATTCCCATAAAATCCTTTAATTTCTTCTACTCGCTTCTTAGCTTTAAAATAGCGATCTTCATTATGATATGGATTTTACATGATTTTATATTTAAATTTTTCTAGGTTTAAAGTTGCTCTGACTCTTATTTCCAGTTTTGGTTCTGTTCCTCTTTACGCAAAATTTCTTGAATTTTTCTTTCTTCCCAATTGGAACTGTATCCAAAAACTTTGAATGCATGCATCGTTAATCCAAATCCCCATCCTCCAGCAGAGAACCAAAACCATTGAAATTGAGGTGAAAATCTTAAATTAATGAATACTAAAATAGGAATGACAATGCAATATGAAATTAAGTTTCCGTAAAATCCTTTCAATTCTTCCACTCTCTTTTTGGCTTTGTAATATGCGTTTTTTTCACTGTAATCTGCTGCTATTTCCATAACTGATATTTGTTTTGTTAGCATTGGTATTTTGACCGTAAATGTTTGTTCTTTTTGGATAATCAGTACTTTTCTATTGGTTACAATTCCGTATCGATTGATAATATTTTGCAAGCCTACACCCTGTCGTTCCTGCAAAACTTCTTTCTTTTGATACTCATTTTGAACAGCCAGATAATCGCCCTCCACATAAATCCGAATGTGCAATGGTCTTTTTTCACTAACCACATTGTGTTTTACCGTATTCTCTAATAATAGCTGCAAAGAAAGCGGAACAACCTTAGCTTCAGTACTGATGGTAGTTGGCGGCATTTCATAAAACAAACTGTTCTCAAAACGCATTTTCAATAAATTCATATAGGTTTTGGCGAAAGCCAGTTCCTCTTCGACCGAAACCAATTCTTTGTCTTTTTGCTCCAAAACATACCTATAAATCTTGGATAACGAAGTTGTAAACCGTTGTGCATTTTCTGGATTTTCTTCGATTAATGAACTTAAAACATTCAAACTATTAAAGAGAAAATGAGGATCTATTTGGTTTTTTAAGCTCTCAAACTTAGCCGAAGCCGTTCCAGCAATAATTTTATGCTCAATAACCTCTTTTTTAGAAGCTTGTTTCCAGTTGACCATAAAACTTCTGGCATGCATAAAAATCGAAACACCTAACGATAAAATAATATAAAAAAGATGTACCAAAATCATTCTCTCACTGAAAAACTGGGAAGGATCTAAATCTTGAAAAACTACAAATATGAGATAGTTAACTGCCAAAACAACTGGGATAGTGTACAAAATAGTCGTTACTAAACCAAAATACACTCTCAAATTAGTCTGCTCTAGCCAATCCCATTTTTTATCCAGAAGTACATTTATAATTCCATTCCCAAAACCAATCCCAAAAGAATACATTGCACTTATTAAAAAGGTCATTGCTACATTTTTCAGTTCGAAATTCATTTGTATCACCGAAAATGCTAACGTAAAAATCAAGCTGATTTTCAAACAAACGATAAAACCTTTCTGAAATTCAGTAAATGTTTTAATTCTTTGGGCTTCCATTGGTACAGTATGTTATTTACAATTTTTCATCGCTTCAACGGCTCTATCTAAACCCCATTTTGGAGAAAAAGCAGTTTCAGGTTTAAAAGTAGCAAAAAGTCCGATAGCTTTCTCAATTTGAGCACACATAGGTTTAGTATCAGTTCCCCAAAACTGTGCTGCACCTATTTCAAACTCTGCTTTACCAAAAACAACTCTTGGATTTTCTGGCGCAATTGCTTGTGCTTTTCCATACAATTCCATCACTTTTCCAGATAATTTTTGTCCGTTTGTCATTGGGTCAAATGCGATCCAGGCAGTATGAATCATAGCTTGTATTACTAATAATTCCGCATTATTAGGGTTTTTATCCATTTCTATATCTAATGCTTTTTGTGCTTTTGATAGCAATAAATTAACCTGCCCTTGGTCTTTAGTTCTAAAAGCAGCTGTTGTATTCACTAAAGCTACATAGTAATTAGGCAACCAACTTGTTTTTTCGGCAGCTGCGATCCTTTCAAACAAATCTGACGCTTCCGTATTTTTTCCTTCGCCCCATAACTGGAATGCTTTTCCCATTCCTTGTTCGAATTGGCCTTGAGCTGATACTAAACTACAAATAAATAATGCGATGGTTGTGATAATTTTAGTCATGATTTCTAGTGTTTTAAATGTTTGTATTTTTTTTGTTTTTAAATTAAAGTTGAAAGTTGCTATTGATTTTTGTAATTGCAACTGTTTATTTATAACCCAAAAGTATTGCGATTCTGTCTTTTGTAAAATTTATAGTTACTGAACTGTTGAATTACGAGGATGAATTGAAAACCTTCGCAAAAAATGCTATAAATTCTTCAACTGATTGTCTTTTTTATCATTACTAATGGTCCAAAAGAATCCAACAAAGAAAAAACGATCTGCTGTAGGTGTAATTGCTGTACGATTATAAACTCCGTTTGAATTCGGATTTTTGGCATAATCGTAACCATACACATTTTGTGCACCTAAAACATTAGAAACCGAGAAATACAAAATCTTTTGCTGTGACAATAAATAAGCCCAATTAAAACTCAAATTGTTGTATGATTTTGTTTTACCATTCATAAATTGTGTTTCATTTGGATTGTTATAAGGCCTTCCGGTACTAAAAGAATTTGTGAAACCTATTTGTGATTTCCAATCGCTAATCCAGTATTTAGTAACTACTGAAAGGCTATTATTAGCAATAAAACTTGGAGTTGCCTGCGTTGGGAAGTTTTTATAATCTCTCTCCGAATCGATATAAGAATAAGAAATCCAATATTCTAAATTCTTGAAAGTCGTTCCATCTCGCCAAAATAAATCGACACCTTTAGCATATCCAAAACCCGAATTATTGAAGATTGAATTGTACTGAATTGTTGGTGTGTCGTATTTTACCAAATTACTGTAATCTTTATAATAAGCTTCCGCTATTAAAGTTTTACCATTTTTATTGTATTGATAATTCAAAATGTAATGTGAAGATTTCTCACTTTCAAATTGATGGAATTTAGAATATTTGATATAATCTACATTTGGCGTTTGAGTAAAATCTCCATAAGCCATTGAAATCTGACTGCTTTTTGCGATTTTGTATGCTAATGAAATTCTTGGAGCAATTGCAATTTCATCTAATAATTGATTATTAGACGCTCTAAAACCTACTTTAGCAACAATCTTTTTAGAAAAGAAAATATCAGCTTCGGTAAAAACAGCAGCAATAATGGAGTTGTAACCTAAAATTGCGCTACTTCCATTTTTCGGATTATATTCTTCATCGAATTTTGTTACAAAATAATCGGCTCCAAAAGACAATTTCACTCGATCCGAAAAGCTCTTTTTAAGTTTCAATTTCAAATGTGCGGCATTCTCATAATTGGCAACATTATCCACATCTAATTTTATTTTGTTCTTGCTATATCCATAACTCAAACCAGATGTGATTTGCCAATTAGATCCAAAAACACCTTTATAAGAAGAATTAAAATAGAAATTAGTATTGTTTAAGTCTACTCGTATTTTTTGCGGAGTGTTGCTGTTTTCTTGGTTAATATCAAATTTTGAGGAATCAAAAGCCGCGTATAATTTTAAGAATCCGCTATTGAAATTATAGCGATAAACGGTTTCTCCAGACAAAGACTGAAAAGGTTTGTTCCAATCGACATTTTGCTTAATAGCCACTTGATAGGGTGCCAAATTAATATAAGAAGCGTTCACACTTAACGAACTCTTTTTCCATTTCTGCGTATTTCCCGCACCTAAACCTACTGTCATCAATGAAATTTCGGTTTTATTTTGCTCAGGTTCATCTTGTGTGTTCAAAAGTAAAACGCTTGATAAAGCTTCCCCATATTCAGCAGAATAACCTCCTGTTGAAAATGATATTCCGCTAAATAAAAAAGGAGAAAAACGCCCTCTTGTAGGCAAATTTTGAGTGGTAGCGCCGTAAGGTTGTGAAACCCGAATTCCATCTACAAATGTCTGCGTCTCACTCGCATCACCTCCTCGCACAAACAACCTACCATCCTCACCTACGTTTTGTGTTCCCGGCAAGGTTTGCAAAGCAGCAATAATATTCCCCGCTGAACCTGCCGTGGTAACAATATCTAGAGGTTTCAAAACTGAAACTTTAGCTTTTCCTCCAGCCTCAAAAGTTCCTGCCGTAATAACAACTGCGTCAAGCGCATTCACATTATCTTTTAACTTGATTGTTCTGTTCTTGAAATTGGCTACATCAATAGTAGTTTTTGAAGTTTCAAAAACAAGAAAACTTACCACTAAAATTTGAGTTCCCTTACTATTTGTTTCGAAAGTAAAATCTCCAGTTTCAGAACTAGTAGTTCCATCATAAGTTCCTTCGATATAAACATTAGCGCCTGAAACAGGTTTTCCCTTTTCATCCACCACTTTCCCAGAAATGTTGTTTTGCGAGAAAGTCAATGTTGAAATTAAGTGAATAGTAAGTATAAAAATAGTTTTCATCTTGTTTTAGTTTTTGATGAAACAAATGTATTTGAAGTATTAAAATTATTAAAAAGTAGTTAACTGAACTGTCGATAATTGAGGATGAGTTGTAAACCAATTCGTTTTCTTTTACATTTACCTCAATCAAAAATTAATTTTATGATAACCGAAAAAGAGAAAATGATTGCTGGAGAATATTATTTAGCTGGCGATCCTACTTTAGTAAAAGACAGACGAAAAGCTAAAAATTTACTCCACCGATTAAATATTACCGAGTACAGAATTACTAAAAAAGCGCGCGAAATTATCAAAGAACTGATTCCTAATGCTGGTGCAAACCTCTATATAGAACCACCATTTTTCTGTGATTATGGCTATAATATTATTTGTGGAGAAAATGTTTACTTTAATGTAAACTGCGTGGTTTTAGACTCTACGAAAGTGACTATTGGTTCCAATGTTTTTTTTGCTCCCGGAGTTCAATTGTATACCGCTACACATCCTCTTGATGCAGAATTGCGAAAAACACTAGAAAATGCTTTGCCTATAATAATCGGCGACGATTGTTGGGTAGGAGGAAATTCTGTGATTTGCCCTGGGATTACGATAGGAAATGGTTGTGTAATTGGTGCTGGATCTGTGGTTACCAAAAACATTCCGGCTAACTCACTAGCTGTTGGCAATCCAGCCAAAGTAATCAGAAAGCTAAACCAACAAGAAAAATAATTTTCACTATATTTACCTAAATTTCAGGTTATTTAAAATAAAAGATATGAAACTATTTAAATTATCGCTAGTGTTTTCGCTTATTTTTATCGCTAATACTACATCGGCACAATCTACTTTTGACAAATGGCCTGCCATCAAAGAATTCCACGAAGTAATGTCGGAGACTTTTCATCCCGCTGAAGAAGGAAATTTAGCACCAATAAAAGCGCGTTCAGAAGAAATGATGAATAAAGCATCTCAATTACTAAAAGCAGAAATTCCATTAGAATTTAAAACTGATGCTATCATTTCTTCTGCTGAAAGATTACAAATAAAGAGCAAAGCTTTACATAAATTAGTTCAATCTAACGCTGCTGATGTTGCAATAGTAAAATCAATCACTGATTTGCATAACACTTTCCATGAAATTGTCGGACTTTGTTCCGATGCAAAAAAATAAAAACCCTAAGCCTAATCAACCGATTAGGCTTTCTTCATTATAATACAAATGCTACAACTGAATAAAATTCACCATATTGCCATTATTTGTTCCGATTATCAAAAATCGAAAACTTTCTATACAAGCGTTTTTAGGACTAACAATAATTCAGGAAATTTACCGTCAAGAAAGACAATCGTATAAACTTGATTTAGCACTTAACGGAGAATATGTGATAGAATTATTCTCATTTCCAAACCCTCCAAAACGTCCTTCCACTCCTGAGGCGGCTGGAATGCGCCATTTAGCTTTTGAAGTGACTGACATTCAAAAAACAAGAGATTATTTAGTACATGAAAATATAACTGCAGAAGCAATTCGTATAGATGAATTCACTCAAAAAAGCTTCTTCTTTATTGCGGACCCAGATAACTTACCGGTAGAGTTTTATGAAAAATAAGGTGTTTTTGTTTATAAAAAAGTCAAAATAATATCGAAATCGCAAAAGAAAACAGTCCAACCTTTTTTTTAATTCAAATCTGATTTTGTTTATTTAATTTTGTAATACTCGGACACATTGCTTTTTTCAAATGAATAATACCACACAAATCAAAAAGAATTATCGCTTCATTAAACTTCAAAAACTAGTAATAGTTTCCATTCTTATTGGATTTCTCTCCGCTTTCTTAGGTATTGTTTTAAAAAATGCAACAGAATATTATGAAGCTATATTTTTTCACCGAGCTACTTTAAATCCTGTATTTTTTATAGTTTTTCCTATTTTTGGTTTATCAATTATCTTTTTTCTGAGAGAATATTTATTTAAAAAGAAGGAGAACAAAGGAATCAAAGAAATTTTTGAAAGTGTGAATTCAAAAACTAAAAATCTACCTAGTTACAAGATCTCATCTCATTTTATTAACGGATTATTGACCGTAGTTTCTGGTGGATCAACAGGAATTGAGGTTTCGACAGTGGTTGCTACTGCTACTATAGGTGCAGTTGCACAACGAAAACAGAATGTTTTTAGACAATACAAAACAGAATTAATTTGCGCGGGTGTTTCAGCAGGAATTACCGTCTTATTCAGTAGCCCAATTGCGGGAATTCTATTCTCATTGGAGGTGATTTCTAAAAAAGCAACTCGTGCATTCATTCTCACGAATATAATAGCCGTTACCGTTGCTTCAGCACTTGTTTATTTGCTTCATGAAAAACCTTTATTTTCAGTCCATGTTACTACTTGGCACCTAAAGGCAATTCCTTATTTCATACTTTTAGGGGTGTTAGCTGCACTACATTCTGTTTATCTAACTCGTACTGTATTGTTTTTTAAGAGTCAATTTTCAAAAATTGCAGAACCTCATTTTAAAATTATCTTTGGATCATTAATTCTATGCTTATCTTTTACCCTATTTCCACAATTGTATGGTGAAGGATACCATTCTATGAAATCGCTATTCCTAAATCCAAATGACACAACACTTACACTTTCATTAGGATTAACATTCGTTGGAATCATCGTACTAAAACCTATTGTTACTTCGACTACATTAGCTTCGGGAGGAGATGGTGGCGTTTTTGCACCGAGTCTTTTTATTGGCGCTTTTTTAGGATTGCTCTTGGCATTACTATTAAACAAGTATTTAGATGCTGATGTAATTCCAATAAACTTTATGATTATTGGTATGGCAGCCGTTTTAAGCTCCAGTATACATGCGCCTTTTACCGCTATATTCTTGGTTTGCGGTTTAACAAACGATTACACCTTATTTCTACCAATATTAGTAGTTTGCTTGATATCAAAATATACAGCAAAAATGATTTATCCATTTACCGTTTATTCTTATTCTCCTAGTATAGCCAAATAATTAATAATGAAATCTATCCATAAAATAAAGAGAAATTATCGCAAAACTAAATATATTCTCTACAAAGAAACACTAGTAGATTTTAAAGAACATTTTTGGGCATTTGTTGGAGGATTAGTTGGTATGGGCATAATCGCTTATTTGCAATCGCAAACACTTCCTAATTCGGATATGGTTTACTTAATAGGGTCTTTTGGCGCATCGAGTGTTTTGGTTTATGGAGTAATTCAAAGCCCATTAGCGCAACCTAGAAACCTTATTGGTGGCCATGTTATATCTGCAATTATTGGCGTTACTATTTATAAATTTCTTCCTGAAATACTTTGGTTAACAGCTCCGCTTGCCGTTGCTTCATCTATCGTTATGATGCAAATCACCAAAACATTACATCCGCCAGGTGGTGCCACTGCTTTGATTGCAATTGCTGGTTCTGAAAAAGTTAAAAATCTAGGTTATTGGTACGTTCTCTCACCAGTTTTGAGCGGAGCACTTATTTTGCTTGCAGTTGCCTTGATTACTAACAATATGGCACACGACAGACAGTATCCCAATCATAAAAAATACCATCAGTTTAGAAAAAGAATTGCGAGTAAATTTCGAAACAATAAAACAGTCTAAAATTGTATAAATTTTTAATTTATTTTAAAGTTATCCAATTTAAACAGAACTTTTAGCTTGCATACCACTTCTGAAAAACGTTGATTTCGCAACTTCCCATTTGCTCTTCATACGCAAAAATATTATCAACAAATCGAAAATCTGTTCCAAAACTTCGGGACGAAATCTAAAATTATATTTTACCTTTGACCTTTCAAAAAAATAGAACGATTATGGTTTACAAATTTAGAGTGATTCTTGACGCAGAAGAAGATATTTTTAGAGATATTGCAATACTTGAAGACGATACTTTAGAAGATTTACACAATGCTATATTCAATTCCTTTGGTTTTGACGGGATGGAAGTAGCTTCCTTTTATACGTGCGATGAAACTTGGAACCAAGAAGAAGAGATTTCACTTTTTGACACTGGAGATGTTCTAGGTGAACAAAAAATCATGAGTGATTATCAATTATCAGATATATTAAACAAGGAAAACACTAAGATAATTTATGTGTATGACTTCATTAATATGTGGACATTCCTAGTAGAATTAGCTGCTATTGAAGATCAAACTGTTGGTAATACCTATCCAGAAACTATTTTTTCTCACGGTGAAATGCCTGATGAAGCGATGGAAAAGAACTTTGAAGCAGATAATGCTGATGACTATAACGACGAATTTGAAGATGGTTTCGATGATGATGATCTAGACATGTTTGAAGGAGACGATAGCTTCGAAGACTTCGGATTTGAGGAGAACTGGAATTAGTCTTCTTCACGGCTCTCTACAAAGGAGAGCGAGCCTAAACCACTTAAAAAAACTTCGCCACTAATGAAAAGCTATTTTCTTGGACAAAATAACTTTTCTCAACGCTTATATTTAGAAGTCTAAAAAAATCTACCTCTTAAACACTTGTACAAAAATGATAAACTTATATAACACCCACATCGAAAATTTATCAATTCATAGAGTTGGTAATAAAAGTAGGAATGAAGCAATTTTCTTGTCTGAGCAGCCTTTTAATCTAAACGATGAAATTGTGCCTTTGATGAAGGAATTTTTCTTTAAGCCATTTAGAGAAAAGGAAGAAAACTATTATCAATTTGCACATGAAATCGATTTAGATTACAATGACATGTTCAAATATGCAACTGAAGTTTTTGACAATCCTAGCAGCATTCATGATGTTTCTAAAAAAATAACAAACCACTTATTTGAGCAATCGAATCATCCACATATCAAGAACGGTGAGGTATATGTTACCTATTTGACCAACTTAAGCATTGACAATAATGTGGTCGATGCAATAGGAATCTTCAAGAGCGAAATTCAGGCTGACTTTTTACAATTTGAAGAAAAAGAATCGCATTTAGAAATGATCTTACAACAAGGTGTAAGCCTTAATAAGTTAGATAAAGGTTGTTTGATTTTCAACTATAAAAAAGAAGAAGGATATAAAATCCTGACAGTGGATAGCAACCGTTATGATGCTAGATATTGGTTAGAACATTTCCTTTCGGTAGATGCTTTTGAAGATGAAAACTTCATCACTAAAAAATATTTAAAATTCTGTCAAAACTTTGCCAAAGATGTTGTTTTCCCTGCAGAAGACAAGAAAGAAGAGGTTATGTTTATGAACCGTTCCGTAAATTATTTCGCAAAAAATGATGAATTCGAAGAGACTGAATTTTTAAATGAAGTATTAGACAATCCTGACTTAATTCCAGAATTTAAGAATTACAAAGTAGATAAAGGAGAAAAATACAGTATTGAAGATATTACTTCATTTCCTATTGCGAACGCTGCAGTTTCTGACGCCCGTAAATCAATTAAAAACGTAATTAATTTAGATACGCATATCCAAATTAAAATGGACTTCATCAATCCTGAAAGTGCTGAGAAATATGTAGAAAAAGGTTGGGATGAAGAAAAACAGATGTATTATTACCTTGTTTATTTTAATAAAGAAGAAAAATCATAATCTGAAAAGTTTATAATCAACGCTTAAAAATAGATTTAATCCCCATTTACAGCAGTATTTGGGGATTTTTTATTTTCTGTAACAAAGAACAACCCTAACAAAACAGCAATTCATTTAGTATTATTTGTAAATTTACACCTCTAAAAGCAAAGAAAATGCCACATCAATTTTTCTCCGAAAGCCCGTTCAAAACCATGATTTCATTTCATAAGCTTATTGAAGCTTTGGAAGAAATTTCGTTTACTAATGTAGATTATCGCGCTAATTATGCCAAAGCATTGCTCAAGGAAATTGAACCTTTCCCTGAGTTCAGAACCGGTATCGAAGATTTAAAAGTGATATCCGAAAATGAATCTTTGATAAGGAATCTACTTGCTGATTTATTTCCAACGGCTTTAACCAATAATGAAATCAAAGCAGTAACCATTCCTTTCCAGAACTTTACCTTTAATTATACTAAACGATTTAAGAAAATAGTAGAAGAAGCCGGAATATCATTTGATATGTCGATTCGAAATCTTGATGACCATCATTTTTACATCATGAGCTGTACGCTAATATTGAATCAATTTTACGGTCAGAATATTGATTATAACAATCCCTTATTTTATGATATTCCAAACAAAAATGGAGTTATGAATCAATATCGGATTTTGTATAATGCCGATTTTCTTGAAATTACACCAACAGATCTAGCGCCAGAATTGACGCCAGATGACATTGATTTATTGATGGATAATTTCGACGATATTGAATTGTGGAAATCTAAATTCCCAATAAATAGCTGGATATTAAAAGGCTTTGGTATTGCTATTCTGTTTGATGCTACAGTTGAAAATTCAATTTCTAAGTTAAAAAGCAATTTATTAAAATCAGAAAAAGAACAAATCACACTTCAAGATAATTTTGAATCCATCTTTCGCTCTATTTTTAAAAATTCTAATTTACGAATAGGATTACTTATATACGATCACGAAGAGAATAAATTTACAAAGCCTGGCTTTAAAGATAACAATAGTGGAAGTTTCATACTTTCGACTGAGGTAGAATTAGATTGCAAAAATGATTTTTTAGGTTGTTCTTTTGAAAAATTATTAGAAACTAAAACATCTTTATCGATTTCAAATGTTGAAAAATTTGCATTAGTTCCTGGAAATGAAAAACTAGCACAGCATTTATTAAAACAAAATATTCACAGTTGTATATTTGCTCCTATTGTAAAAAATGATATTATTTTAGGAATCATCGAATTAGTTTCGTCCAAAAAAAGAGAACTTAACAGTCTTAATTCTAGAAAATTAAATTTAATCCTACCTTACTTAATTGACACACTTGAACGTCATAATAAAGACAAGCAAAATCAAATAGAAGCAATTATTCAAAGAGAATATACGGCTATTCATCCAAGTGTTTATTGGAAATTTACTCGAGAAGCTTTAAATTATTTTGAAACGAGCCAGCGAAATAAAGATTATATTTTCAAAGAAATTGTTTTCAAAGAGGTATATCCTTTGTATGGCCAGATTGACATCAAAGGCTCATCAGAACACAGAAACCAGACCGTAAAAGAAGATTTAAAAAATCAATTAAAGACGCTTATTGACCTATTTGAGAATCAAAAAGCAAAAAGCAATTTAGTCGTATTAGAACAAAGAAAATTTGAATTACAATCGCTTTTAAATCAACTAGAATTGCCTTTAAAAGCCGATACAGAACAGCAGATTCAACTTTATATTGAAAATGAAATTCATCCGGTTCTAAAAAACACTAAAAGTGGTGCAGTTGTAAATACTTTGGCAGCAAATTATTTAGAAAGTTTAGATGAAAAATCAGGAATGTTTTATCATTCTCGAAAGAAATTTGATGATGCCTTGTCTATAATTAATAAAAAATTAGCTTCGCTTCTTGATCAGAAACAACTAGAGGCCCAAAATATTTTCCCTCATTATTACGAACGCTTCAAAACCGATGGCATAGAACATAATCTGTACATTGGTTCTTCTATTGCACCTTCAAAACCTTTTGACCTAATGTACCTGCACAACTTAAGACTTTGGCAATTGCAAACATTATGTGAAATGGAAATGGAGCATCATCAGATGAAATCTTCATTACCGTATCAATTGGATGTTACTTCCTTAATTTTAGTTTTTAGTTCCCCTATTTCAATCCGTTTTAGAATGGATGAAAAGCGTTTTGATGTTGACGGAACGTATAACGCACGATATGAAGTGGTAAAAAAACGTATTGATAAAGCCAACATAAAAGGAACTAAAGACAGAATAACCGAAAAAGAAAAAATAACAATCGTCTATTCACATACGAATGAAGAAACTGAATATTTGAAATACATCAATTTTTTACAATATAAAAACATATTAGAACCTACAATTGAACAATTTGAAGTAGAGGAATTACAAGGCGTATCAGGCCTTAAAGCGATTCGAGTAAAAATTAACAATGAAAACAAAGGACAAATTTTACAAAAATATTCGTACCAAGAATTATTAAATGAATTGAATTAATTACCAATCATTTTGAAAGCAACTACAAAAGAAATAACAGACAGGACAATACCTACCATAAAAAAATTATAGGCAATTCTCAATAACCGATATTTTTTCTCGAGCACTACTCCTAGAAAATACAAATCCTTAATCATAGAATTATAAAGATAATCCTTGTCTTTCATCATTTCATTCATTGCCCATTGATACTCTTCTAAAGGCATTTTATAAAAATTACCAAAGAACAATAAATTTACTTTTTGGTTTTCAATATCTTGTCGCGTAAATACTCCTTTAGTCACTTTTGGACGTGTAGAAAGTATGGCAAAAATTATGGTAACTACGCTAGACATTAACATGATAAAAGTTGGAATCATCAAATGCGCGTTGCTAGGATTATCCAATTTAGGAATTAAAGTTGAAAGTGCAATAGAAATAATAATTGCATTGACAGAAAGCAGAATATTAGCTTTACTATCTGCAATACCGCTCAAACTAGTATGATTGTTGAGTGTAATCCTAAATAAAGTATCAATGGCTCGAACTGGTTTTTCTTCTTTATTCTTTTTTTTGGACTCTTTAGTATTGTTCAATTCCATATTATTTAATTTTATTTGAAGGAGCTTAATTGTGTTTTCTTTTAGTGGTTGCCAAGTTTTTAAAGCATAGTCCGTATAATATTGATGCTCATTGCTCAAAAAATTAATATTTTCAAGATTCCATTCGGAATCGGAGAAAGTTTTTTGATGGTTAGCCTGTAATTCTAAACGTAAAGCATTACAAGTAGATGTATATTTATCGCTAGTGAGATGGTAAAAATCAGCATCTTTAATGATTTTTTCAAGAAGAGTTGTGGGAACAAAACCTAAAGTGGTCGATCGAATTAGACCAGATACTTTCGCTATATAATCAGAAGATTTCTCGTTATTTTTCAAAAAATCAGTGACAATTACAACGCTACATTCTTCATGATTATCGCAACCGTTAATATAGCCTGCATCATGAAACCAAGCTGCAACCATTAAAATCTCCTTGTCTTCAGGATTAATTTCCTCAATTTCAGAAAGAATAGCAACTGCAGTAACTACATCAATGGTATGCCTCAAATTATGATAAGTATATGAGGGAGAAAGTTTATCTTTGAATAATTTATGAATAAAATTTTCGGCCTGTTGTGTCAAATTCATGGACTGGTTTTTATACTACTAAATTATGAAATTATTTTTGGATAACTATTTTATTCGCTTCAATAAAGTAACGTTTATACTTTTTTTAACGGTACTCATTTTTCAATCTTGCTCAACACGTCATCCACAATATGGGAAAAATGCGGCGAAACCGATTACAGAACGTATTTCTGATACAGCTAAAATTTCACATACTTTTTATTTACTGGGAGATGCGGGAAATTTTAATGATGAAACGGCAGAAAGAAAACTGGGTGAATTGCAAAATCGCTTAAAAGAAGCAGATAAAAACTCGACTCTTTTATTCCTTGGTGATAATATTTATCCAAAAGGACTACCAAATACTGACAATCCAAATGAGCGATTTATAGCTGAAAGCAAACTGACAAACCAATTGAAGCTATCAAAAAACTTCAAAGGACAAACTATTTTTATTCCCGGGAATCACGACTGGTATAGCGGAATCAAAGGTTTAGAGCGTCAAGCTAAATTTGTTACGGAATATCTCAACAATAAAAAATCATTTCTTCCTAGAAAAAGTTGCGGTATTGATGATGTTGAAATAAATAAAAATCTTATCCTAGTGACTGTTGATAGTCAATGGTATTTAGAAGATTGGGATAAAATTCCAACTATAAATGATAATTGTACCATTAAAACTCGCGAAGCTTTTTTTGAGGAATTAGAAGATATTTTAATAAAAAATAAAGATAAAACAGTTGTCTTAGCATTGCATCATCCACTGATGAGCAACGGAACACATGGAGGACAATTTTCATTAGAAAAACAAATTTTCCCATTAGAACAAAAAATCCCACTTCCAGTTTTAGGTTCAGTTATCAATTTTATTCGAAAAACTTCAGGAGTAAGTCCACAAGACATTCAAAACAAATATTATACTCAATTTGTACAAAGAGTAAAAACATTATTACAAAATCAGGACAATGTTATTGTGGTATCAGGTCATGATCACAATTTACAATACATAGAAAAAGATAACATTAAACAAATTATTAGTGGATCTGGATCAAAATCTGAAGCTGCCCGAGCCATTTTTCCAAATGATTTCTCCTATGGTAAAAATGGATACGCAACATTAATTTTATATAAAAATGGAGCGGCAAAAGTTTCTTTTTTTGGTCAGGAAAATGAATCTGAAAAATTACTTTTTGAACAAACTGTCTTAAATCAAAAAAATGATTACAATACAACAGAATTTCCTAAGACATTTCCTAAGACTACTATCGCAAGTATTTATACTGAAAAACAGACTAAAAAATCACAATTTCATAAATTCCTCTTCGGAAATCATTATCGTAACTATTATAGTCTTCCAATAGAAGTTCCTACCGCCACTATTGATACTCTTTTTGGAGGTTTAACACCAAAACGTTCTGGAGGCGGACATCAGTCTAATTCCTTACAACTCCTTGATAAAAACAATAAAGAATATGTGATGCGTGCTTTAAAGAAAAGTACTGGAAGATTTCTTCAATCAGTAGCCTTTAAGAATCAGTTTATTCAAGATGAATTTAACGACACTTATGCTGAAAGCTTACTGTCGGATTTTTATACCACTGCTCATCCTTACACCCCTTTTATTGTTGGAAATTTAGCCGAAAAAATTGGTGTTAGCCATACTAATCCTTACTTGTATTACATCCCGAAACAACGCGCATTAGCATCTTTTAATACTGATTTTGGAGATGAACTATATATGGTTGAAGAGCGTCCAACCACTAGTCAAATAGCAGTTAAAAGTTTTGGTAGCCCAAGTGCAATTATTAGTACGGAAGATGTGCTAAAAAATCTTTTAAAAGATGAAAAATATACAATAGACGAAGGTGAATACATAAAAGCCAGATTATTTGATATTCTAATTGGTGATTGGGACAGACATGAAGACCAATGGCGTTGGGGAGAATATCATGTGGGTCAAAAAATAATTTACAAGCCTATTCCGCGTGATCGTGATCAGGCCTTTACAAAATATGATGGTGCTTTACTTTCGCTTTTAATGAAAAGTGTACCGTTGCGCCACATGCAATCTTTTAGAGAGCATATAAAAAATGTCAAAATAATGAATCGCGAACCATATCCATTAGACCTTGCGGTACTAAAAACGACAGATGAAAGCGAATGGATTAAGCAAGCAAAGTACATTGAAGAAAACCTCACAGATGAAGCTATCGATAGCGCATTCCATAATTTACCACTAGCAATAAAAGACGAAACAACAAATGATATCAAGCGCAAATTAAAACTGCGTAGAAAGAATTTAGAGCATGCTGCTTCAGAATATTATAACGTTTTACAACATACCGTTTTGATTGTTGGAACTGATAAAAAAGAAAAATTCGTAATTCAGAACACAGAAAAAAACAAGCTTGAAATTCAAGTTTTTCGAATAAAAGATAATAAAGAAGAATTACAATACAAAAGAAATTTCACTGATAAAAAAACAAAAAAAATATGGATTTATGGTTTAGATGATGACGATATTTTTGAAGTAAGAGGAAAATCCAAATCAGGAATTAAAATCCGATTAATTGGAGGTCAAGACCTAGATTCGTATGTAGTTGAAAATGGGAGAAAAATAAAAATTCACGATTTCAAATCAAAAGAAAATACCTATTCATTAGATTCTAAAACAAAATCATTATTATCAGATGATTATGAAACTAGCTTCTATGATTATAAAAAACCGAAATATAATTTCTTTTCATTACTTCCCAATATCGGTTACAATCCCGATGACGGTTTAAAATTAGGTCTAATTACCGGCTACAAAGTCAATGATTTTCAACAAAATCCATACACACAAAAACATAGTTTAAAAACCAATTATTATTTTGCCACATCAGGTTTTGAGCTTTTTTACAATGCTTCTTTTCCAAAATTATTTGGCAAATGGGATTTAGATTTTGAAAGCCAATATACAAGTCCAAATTTTACAATCAATTATTTTGGTTATGGAAATGAGACTATAAATGATGATGCTATTTTAGGTAAAAATTATAACCGAGCTCGTATCAAAATGCTAAAAGTTTTACCATCTGTAAAAAAAGTAGGGAGATATGGTAGCACCATCTTCTTTCAAACTAGTTTTGAGCGAATTACCGTTGAAGAAACTAGAAATCGGTTTTTAGAGATCGACCCAATGATAAACCCTGAAGTTTTTGAAAATCAAAAATTTGCAGGAGCCACCTTAAAATACAGCTATGAGAATTATGATTTTCCCGCCTTTCCTTCTATGGGAATGGGGTTTTCTATAGCTGGAAGTTGGAAAATGAATTTGGATGATACTAAAAGAAATTTCCCAACAATAGAAAGTAAACTTAATTTCAATCATAAAATTGATGCCAATGGCAAGCTAGTTATTGCTACCATTCTTAAAGCAAAAACGCTATTGAATAACAATTTTGATTTTTACCAAGGCGCAACTTTAGGAGGTGATTATGATCTAAGAGGTTTTAGAAACGAACGTTTTTTAGGAAACAAATCTTTTTATCAAAGTAGTGACATCCGTTGGGATTTGGGTAAAATCAAAAGAAATGTTATACCGATGTCTTTCGGAATTTTAGGTGGTTTTGATTATGGAAGAGTTTGGCAAAAAGGAGAAAACTCAGAAAAATGGCACCAATCTTATGGTGGCGGATTATGGATTAACGCACTTAATACACTAACGGGAAGGGTTACTTATTTTAAAAGTATTGGCGACGAGCACGCTCGTATTGCGTTTGGTTTAGGATTTGGATTTTAGCTTTTTAAGACTAACACTGTAAACGTTACCTCCTACTTTTTTAGTTCGTTCATCAGCAATATATAAGCAATCGTTGTCAATAAAGCAAACTGCCTCTTTTTGAGAAAAATGATTTAATTCAAGTATTGTTTTTGTTCCATTAAGGAAATTATCATTTTGAAAGTTTTCAAATAAAAAGAGTTTGTCATGCGTTAAAACAACTACTTTAGTATCATCAGGGCTTATTGCAGCACTTGTAATTGCGCAATGATTGTACTGCTCACAGGTTTTGAACTTACCCATTAAAACAGCTTGGTGAAATCCTGGAGTATTAGGTATTTTATATAAAAAAGAAGTTCCATCAAACCCTTTACTTCTGTTTTTTGTAAAGAGATAGAAATTATTTTTAAACTCAAAAAAACCTTCTACATCATAAAACATTTCTGTTTTTTTTGGAGGAAAATTATTTTGTTCTGGATAGGCAAATGAAATTTTATAAGCTGGATTTACCACATCAGAATGTAAATTCTTTTTATCTATTTTATAAATGCATAAATCCTTCCTTCTGTTTTCATTATTACCAAAATCACCAATATACAAATTGCCTAGCTTGTCTTTTGTAATATCTTCCCAATCAATATTCTCAGCATTATCGACAGTAATAGTCCTGTCAATTTTACCATTAGAATCGATACCATAAATAGCATTAGCGTTGCCATGATCTTCTAAAGTCCAAAGCAATTTAGTAGTAGGAACATATATTATTCCCGAAACTTCTTTAAGTTTTTTAGATAGAGAAAATAGTGTTGGCAAAGAATTTAATCCTTGTTGACAAGCCAAGGCAATAAATAAGCCTACCACTAATAGATATTTTTTCATATTTAATTATTTAAATCACCATTAAGCTAAAAGTTGTTACCACTTATTCTATTCTGCATAATTCTATAAAATAGAACTATTTTCATTTCTAATAAAGAAAAAATTCATTGCGGGAATACTCCAATAAAGAGGGCGTAAATCTTACAGCTTCATTTTAAACAGATTACTATTTTTAAAGTTTCGAACAATAAATTCAAAAGCAGCATTCATAATCTCTCCCATAGATTTTGCTTTTTTAAAATTAAGATCATTAGTGTAACGGTATAGTTCCATTTGTAATTGTTGCAAATGTGACTCAGGTGCAAGAACATCTTTCCCCATAATTTCTAACAATGTTTTGATACGATCTTCAGCAGAAATAATTCTTTTAGCCAGTACAGAGCGCTCCTCATCTTTATATTGCTCAATAGAACTATCTTGAAGTTTCTCTTTTACCAATTTAACCATTGGATAATTCTCCTTAAAAAACTGCGGACGATATACTTTGAAATTGCCCTCGTAACATTGTTGATCAAAATCTATTGCCCGTATCCTATAAACTACTTGATCAAAATCATGGATTGGAATAATTACATAGTTATAGGCCCGCATATCTCCCAATAAGCGAATCATACAGCGCTCATTAAACTTTACAAACTCTTTTGCAATTTGCGATTTTTCAGTTTCAGTACATTTTGCTAACAAAGTTTTAATGAATACATCTCCCGCAATGCCCATAATATGCTCCTCAATCAACGTGTCTTGATATACTAAAAAGTTGATTTTATCAGGCGAAAGAATATGCTCTAGTTCTAAACCATAAATCCGTGAAGCATCTGCCTTTTTTATATAAAAATGAGTGTAATTATCATTGAGAATATTTCTTACTTTCACACGAAAGGGTTTTGAATTACCAAAAGTGCAATAATCTATAGAATCGACATTAAGGAATTTTATGATTCCAAGATTACCATCAGAGTGTAGAAGTGAGTAGATTTTTTTTAGATTCAAATCAATTTCCTCTCTTTCATATTCAGTATAATACACTCTGATCCACAAGGTATCTTCATCGTTTTTATCATAAACCGTTATCGATCCCGAAAAACGCAATAAATCATCATAAAAAATAGAAACTTTTGAAATCCTATCAAAGCGCTCTAAATACTTTAAAAGGGAATCATTTATAGGATACGATGGCTTTTTGAAAAGCATTAAAGGTTCACTCATTTTAAAAAGTTTAATAATAAATTACAATTAATAAGATACTTTAAGACTTAATTTCATATTATAAAACTCCAGAATTGCAGTATAAACTATAAATTAAAAGTGTTTAGTTTTATTAATTTGAATATAGTACAAATTACAGCTATTTTCACAAACTTAAGTTGAAAAATTTCAAAATTCAATTGTATTCCATAGATCATTTATTCTGGTTTTTATAGAAATTACAATTATTACGTTTTTTAATTGGCTATAATGTAGCAGTGGAAGCTTTTATTACGCTATTCAATCCCGGGTGCATAAAAAACTTACTTCTTATTTACTTTTCCATATTGTGTTCATCCGAATTTTCCTTTTAACATTTCAATCCCAAACAATTACAAAACAACAATTAATAATGCTACTTCTGCTGTTAATTTACTGCACTATTTCTAACTAACCAATTGTAAATAAAAGCATTTTTTAAGACTCACATGATTTAGACACTTGTAAATGTTTTTTAGTAAAAAAACTCTTTTATTACTGCCATATCCAGTAAAAAAAATTAAGTTTTCAAAACAGATTTCCTCAAAAAACAAGTACTTTTGCACCAAATCTTGTATTCTTCAAAATTGAAATACCACGTTTAACAAAACTATCAATTTAGCAGCTTTTCATCCATTGAAAGGCAATTTTTTGAATACATATTTGACCCCCAAAAACATTAATTTAATACTAAATCTACAAAAATGTCAAACAAGCTTAGACTATATCTCAATGCTGCGAAGTCAACAAAAATTGGAATATGGGAGCTTAACTTAAAAAAAGCCTCAGCATATTGGGATGTAGTCACAAGAAATATACTGGAAGTGGCAGATGATTTTGTTCCTATTCAAGGAAGTGGCATTGAATTCTATACTGAAGGTGAAAATAGAGATCGAATTAAATTATTAATCGATAAAGCTATCAATGAAGGAATTCCATTCCATGGCAAATTCCAAGTTACAACTGCAAAAAACAATATTAAATACGTTGAGTGTATTTGCCAAGTTATTTTCAAGAAAGGAAAACCTAGACGATTATTGGGAACTTTTCAAGATATTACTAAAAAGCAACATCTTGTTAAAGAGCTTGAGTTAAATGTTGAAAAATTCACTTCTATCTTCTCCAATGCTAATGATGCTATCTTTATAGTTGATACCTCTAATGGAATGATTACGCAATATAATCCCAGAGCAGCTGAATTATCGGGATTTAATGATACCGAACTTTTAGGACAAAATCTTTCTAAATTAATACAGAGCAAGGACAAAAAAGCTACATCTGACTTTATTGAATATCATTTAACAAGTGAATATTATAGTGTAAACGAGGTTCAACTAAATTCAAAATCAGGAGAGTCCATTGCAGTTGAAGTCGCCTCTGGAAAAAAGTATACAATAGGTAATAAAACTTATTTAGTTTTATTTTTTAGAGACATTTCCAAGCGAAAAAGTAGAGAAACTTATACGAATATGCTTTCTCTTGCAGTTTCAGAAACTAATGAAACAATTATTATTGCCGATCCAATGGGTAAAACGATTTGGGCAAATAAAGCCTATTTGCAACTTACAGGCTTCAACTTAAAGGAAATCGTAGGATTTACACCCGGTTATTTATCAAAAGGCCCCGAAACAGACAAGAATACAACCGATTTATTGAGTAAGGCAATTCGTGCCAAGAAAAATATAAAAGTCACTATATTAAACTACAAAAAAAATAAAGAAAAGTATTGGTATGATCTAAATATCACACCAGTTTTTAATGAGCAAAATATTCTAATCTACTATATAGGAGTTGGTCGCGATGTAAGCATTAGAAAAAGTAAAGAATTAGAGCTAAACAAATTACTTGAGGTAACAACAGATCAGAATAAGAAATTATTTAATTTCGCCCATATAATTTCTCATAATATCCGTTCTCATACCAGCAATTTGTCTATGGTTCTGGAAGTAATAAAAGATACTGATAATATAGAAGAAAAACTATCCTATATTGATCTTTTCAAAGAGGCAACAGAAAGACTTTCTGAAACTATTGAATATTTAAACGAAATTGTCACAATCCAGAAAAGTATAAATATTGAGAAAAGAAATGTTTGCTTGAAAGATGAAATCAATAAAACCAAAAACAATTTAGATCTGCTTATCAAAGAAAATCAAATCACAATATTAGACACTATTCCAGATGACTTAACCATCTTCACTGTTCCCGCTTACCTTGAGAGTATATTGTTTAATTTATTTACAAACGCCATTCGATATAAAGCGGATGACAGACCATCGACTTTAGAAATAGACTATGAGATTTGTGACAAGCATACGATCATCAACTTTAAAGATAATGGTTTAGGAATAGATCTAGAAAAAAATGGTCATAAAATATTTGGGATGTATAAAACATTCCACGACAATAGCGATGCTAGAGGCATTGGTTTATTTATTACTAAAAACCAAATCGAAGCCATGAAAGGCAAAATTGAAGTTGAAAGCAAAGTAGGTGTTGGCTCTACTTTTAAAATTTATTTAAATGAAAACTAAAAAAATATACATCATCGATGATGACAAATTAACGGTAAAATTAATGACCATGTTGATTAAGAAAAATCAATTTTGTGATGAAATCTATTCTTTCTTTAGCGCCCAATCAGCATTAGAAGAATTAAAGATAAACAGTGATGACAGCGACAAGATACCTGATGCCATATTGCTCGATTTAAATATGCCCATAATGGATGGTTGGCAGTTTATGGATTAATTTATCAAATTATCAATAAAAAAAGAAATCTCTATTTTTATTGTAACCTCATCGATAGATCCCGCTGATATAAAAATGGCTAAAAAAAATCAATATCTTAAGGACTATATTATGAAACCTATTACAGCCGAAAAACTTAAAGCTATGTCCGAACTAATATGAGAATTAACTACTCTAAGATTATCGAGTAACATTTTCCTATTTTGTTCGTCATATAAAAAACTAAAACGCTAACATTTTGGAAACAATACTCTCTGTTAAAAATCTCAACAAACGTTACGGTGCGCTAGAAGCATTAAAAAATGTTTCTTTCGAAATACAAAAAGGCAATGTTTATGGAATTCTAGGTCCAAATGGAAGCGGAAAATCTACTACTTTAGGAATTACATTAAATGTAATAAATAAAACTTCGGGAGAATATAGCTGGTTTGGAGGAGCAATGGAAACACATGAAGCACTAAAAAAAGTAGGTGCTATTATAGAAAGACCTAATTTCTATCCGTACATGACTGCTAGGGAAAACTTAGAACTAGTTTGCAAAATTAAAGGAATCAATTATGCTAAAGTGAATGAAAAACTGGAATTAGTAGGTTTGACAGAACGCCAAAACAGTAAATTCAGTACTTTCTCACTGGGAATGAAACAGCGATTAGCCATAGCTTCTGCCCTATTGAATGATCCTGAAATTTTGATTCTTGATGAACCCACAAATGGTTTAGATCCTCAAGGAATTCATCAGATCAGGGATATTATCAAACAAATTGCTGCTAAAGGAACTACAATACTACTTGCCTCCCATTTATTAGACGAAGTAGAGAAAGTTTGTACTCATGTTTTAGTATTAAGAAAAGGAGTGATTTTATACACCGGCTTAGTAGATGGAATGTCTGCAAACGATGTTTTTTTTGAATTACAAGCCGATGATATGGACCACTTACTGACTGTTTTACAAACGCATCCTGCTGCAAAAAAAGTAGTTAATGAGCAAGGGAAAATTTTAGTCTATTTAAAAGAAAACTTAGAAGCTAAAGATTTAAATAGATTCCTTTTCGAAAAAAATATAATTCTGAGTCATTTGGTCAAAAGAAAAAACAGCTTGGAAGAGCAATTTTTAGAACTGACAGAAAAGAAATAACTAAATTCATTGCAATAGCAAAGACCAATAGACTTAATACTCAAATCATGAAACGATTGCTCTCAATAGAACTTCAAAAAATATGGAAAAATAAAGCCAGTCGAGTTTTAACATTGACTTACTTTATACTTTTAACCTTTATTGCATTAATTGCCTCGATAAAATTTGATTTAGGAATTTTTAAATTTCATTTGGCAGAAATGGGCATTTTCAACTTCCCGTTTATTTGGCATTTCAACACTTATATCGCCGCCATACTAAAATTATTTTTAGCTATCGTAATTGTTTCGATGATGGCAAATGAATACAGTTATGGAACATTAAAACAAAATTTGATTGACGGAATGAGTAAAAAGGAGTTTATTCTTTCTAAATTCCTAACCGTTGTTTTATTTGCTACAGTATCAACTGTATTTATTTTTGTAATGTCACTCCTATTAGGATTTAGTTTTTCATCTTATACTGAATTGAATATTGTTTTTTCTGGATTAGAATATCTATTAGCGTATTTCATAAAATTAGTTGGCTTCTTCTCTTTCTGTTTATTTTTAGGAATCTTGGTAAAACGATCTGCATTTGCATTAGGTTTTTTATTAGTTTGGAATATTATAGAAGGAATCATAAAAGGAATTTTGACCTTTAAGATCTTTCCAAATAACGAGAAAGCAGCTTCTATCATGCAGTTTTTCCCTTTAGAATCGATGTCTAATTTAATTGTAGAACCATTTAGCCGATTATCAGTAGTTAAAAACTTAGGAACACAAATAGGTTTAGATAACGTTAAGCATTATAATGTCGAGTTAGTATCCATAATAATTGTATTGAGTTGGACAGTGATATTCGTTTACTCCTCTTATAAATTATTGAAAAATAGAGATTTATAGTACATTTGTTAGACAATGAAATTTCTAATAAAAACAATACTTTACACCTATTTAAGTTGCATCGCTTATATTGCGACAGCTCAATCTATTGCTATAAATGATTCTAAAAGCGCACAAGAACTCGTTGAAGAAATCCTAATAAATAGTCCCTGTGTTAGTGCTTCAAATTTTACAGTAACTGGAGATTCATTTTCTGGTTCTAGTAACAGTTATGGTTATTTTAATAATCAAGGTGGCAGTTTTCCTTTAAAAGAAGGAATTGTTTTAAGTACTTGGAGCAGTATAAATTCAGTTGGTCCATTTGTCATTAACCGTAACCAAAACCCAAGTTGGGCTGGAGACAATGATTTAAATCAAGTATTATCAATTTCAAATTCATTAAACGCTACATTTTTGGAATTCGATTTTATAGCTAACACCGATTTTATTAGTTTCAATTATATTTTTGCTTCTAATGAATATCAAGATGATTTCCCATGTAATTATGCAGATGGTTTTGCTTTTTTAATCAAAGAAAAAATGAGTACTAGTTCCTATAAAAATATAGCAGTACTTCCCAATTCTTCAATTCCTGTATCATCAAAAAGCATTCATCCTCAAATTAATGCCATTATAAACTCAACAGAACCTATAAAAAATTGTGGTCCGGAAAACGAGAATTATTATGGAGGTTATAATACTAACAATAGCCCAATTAATTATGCTGGACAAACAAAAGTTTTAAATGCTTCCAGTACAACTGAAGTTGGTAAAACGTATCATGTAAAATTAGTTATAGCTGATCAAAATAATTCATATTTTAGCTCAGCCGTTTTTATTGAGGCGGGTAGTTTTGCTCCAAAAATCAACTTGGGTCCTGATCAAACACTTTGTTTCAATGAAAAAACTATTCTAGACACTGGATTATCAAATTCTGCTTATTCTTACGAATGGTTTAAAGATGGTGGGAGAACTTCAATTGGTTCCACTTCTACTCTGGAAGTTGATAGTCCTGGAACGTACTCTGTTAATATCTCACTAGCAGCAGGTTGCATTGCAGTAGGAAAAGTAAAAATTAGTTACAAGAATCCAATACTGAAAACGCTTACTCAATGTGGAGATAGTAGTGGAACTGCACTTTTTGACTTGACCCAAATGACTTCTTCTGTCAATATAAGCAGTAACAATAGTATCAAGTACTATTCTGATTTATCAGGTACAGAAATAACTAATCCCACCACTTATAAATCTACAACCAATACAGTTTATGCTAGTATTACAAGTGCTACTGCAGAATGTTTAGATTTTGTTGAACTAAAACTTAACGTTTTGACTATTTCAAACGCTGTTCAAACCGTAACTTTTTGTGATAATGATGCAATCGACGATGGAACTCGAGTATTTCATTTAACAAATGAAATAAGTCCTAAAATCACCCCAGCAGTTGCTGCTCCCTATTTAGTAGAAGGCTATTATTCCTTTTTAGATGACGCAGTAAACAAAGAGAATAAGTTAAATAATAACTACACTAATATCCCGAATCAAAACATTTTTGCACGAGTGGAGAACGGAATTGATTGTTATAGTATTTACGAAATCGAGTTAAATGTAACTGCGTACAATACCACATCGCCAAATATCATAAATGAGGTAATAATAAATGATTTTTCTGGAAATAATTCTGTTGAGATAAAAACAATTGGAACCGGACCTTTTGAATATTCACTGGACGGAATTACTTTTCAAGATGAATCTCTATTTACAAATGTTCGTCCTGGAGACTATATAGTTTATGTTCGAGACAACACAAGTTGTGGAATTTCTACAACTAAGGTTTACGTTCTTGATTACCCTCGCTTTTTCACGCCAAACGTAGATGGCTACAATGATTTATGGAAAATAAAAAATCTTGATTTATATCCTATGGCAATAATCACCATTTTTGACCGCTATGGAAAATTACTAAAACAACTTAATGCGACCAGCTCAGGATGGAATGGTAGTTATAATGGAATTCCGCTGCCTGCTGATGATTATTGGTTTCACATAAAATTAGCGGATTCAAAAACAATAAAAGGGCATTTTTCGTTAAAAAGATAGGAATAATTTTTATATTTTTATCAGATGAAAAAAAATTTACTTTTCTTATTTGCTTTTATATCAATAACCTGCTTTGCTCAGTTAAGTAAGACACACTATATACCACCCTTAACTTCAAATAATAATTCTGCGGTAACTCCTCAAGACCATTATATTTATATCTCTACACCTAGTACTACTATTGTTAATTTTAAAATTATAGAAATTGGTGGAAATATAATAAACGAGACTGTTAGCAACAGCAATGCGTATAAGCACTACATAGGTAGCGGTATTAATACGCAACTATTTGTCACAAGTACTTCAACGGGAGTAGTTTCAAATAAAGGTTATATTATTGAAGCTGAAGGTTTGATATTTGCTAGTGTTAGAACTAATTCAGGTAACGGAAATCAGGCGGGAGGACTACTAGCAAAAGGCAATAGTGCTTTAGGTAAGCGATTTAGAGCTGGTGCAATGTTAAACACATCAAACATCGCTGGACTACTAAATTTCTTTTCAATTTTAGCTACCGAGAATAACACAACAATAACCATTTCAAATATTCTACCTGGAACCGTTTTAGCCGACGGAACTATTTTTGATGGGCCGGAAACTATCACTTTAAATAAAAATCAAAGTTATATTTTAGCAATCGATGGGCTTTCAGGCTTCAATTTAATTGGGGCCTTAATCGAGTCCGATAAAAATATAGTAGTCAATAGTGGATCATTTGGAGGAACTAACGATCCATCAAATGCTAGCACTTCAGGAAGAGATTTAGGCTTTGATCAAATCGTTGGCGCAGATAAAATTGGCGCCGAATACATTTTCATAAAAGGAAATGGTTTTAATGCAATAGAACGTGTTTTACTCATTGCAGACGAAGATAACACTGAAATTTTTGTTAATGGAAGCCCAACTGCCGTAGAAACTATCGAAGCTGGTCAAAAATATATCTTAGATGGAAGTGCTTTTACCAATGGTAGTTTATCCATAGAAACATCTAAAAAAGTATTTGCTTATCAAAGTATTGGAGAAAATTCTAATGCTAATCAAAATTTATTTTTTGTTCCACCGCTCAATTGTTCCACCCCAAAAGTGGTTGATAATATACCTGATATAGATAAAATTGGAAATAAATTTTTTAACGGTACTGTAAATATTGTTACTGAAACTGGTGCAACGGTTGAGATAGATAATAATCCAATTGTATCAACTCCTAGACCAATTGCCGGAAATTCCAATTTTGTATTTTACTCTCTTAATTCCCTTTCGGGAAATGTTAGCATAAAATCCAGTAAGCAAGTTTATGTTTCCTATTATGGGACTAACAACGTAGCCACTTACGGAGGATATTACTCCGGATTTGACTTAAAACCTGAGATTCTATTAGAAACTAATCTATCAGTAACAGGAAACTGTATTCCAAACATAACATTAAAAACTAATCCAGATCCAGATTATAGTTTTCAGTGGATTTTTAATGGTGTTGATATTCCTGGCGCAATATCCAACAGTATTCTCCCTACACAAGCTGGTTATTACCAAGTCAGAAGAAGTATCTTAAATTGTATTTCTACATTATCCGATAAAATCCCAGTTAGCATATGTCCTCCAGATACAGATGGAGACGGGGTAAACAATAATATTGATATTGACTTAGACAATGACGGGATACTAAATACTGTCGAATCTACTTCAAATTTTATAAATCAAAGTAACACACTTTTAGGAACGAATTTTAGTGGAGTAATTACAGGAGACGGTCCTATACTGGGGAAAACTAATTGGGGATTTCTATCTATCGTACCAGCGGGAATTACAAAATCGAATACCTATAGTATGACTTTTACCAATCCACGGTCTATAAGTTTTGAGTATATTACTGCAGATACCGCCACGCAAACAACTTCCGTAAGTGAATTGGCAAATAATGACGGTGATTTTGTTTTAAGAGTTGATCCATCACAAACACTAACACTAACAGATCCGGATGGGCAACTTGAGGTAGACACTAATTATGACGGGGTTTTTGAAAGCGGCGTTAAAGAATTTTCTTCTTTCGAAATCCGATTTAGATTAAAAGGAACTACTTCGCTCTTACCCGGAACAGGTACATTTAAAATCGAATCCTATCTTGCAAAGAAAGTAGAATTTATACACTATAATCTTTCAGATATAAATTCTAATAAAGCCACTTTTGTCATCAAAGAAATAATTACAAGAGACTCTGATAATGACAGTATCACAGATGATTTAGACACCGATACTGATAACGACGGTATTCCGGATACTATAGAAGCTCAGGGCAACGTTTCCGTGGCTATGTCAAACGCCGACACGAATAAAAACGGCTTAGATAATGCCTTGGAACCTGGATTTACACCAGTAGATACTGACTTAGATGGCGTTCCAGATTATTTAGATTTAGATAGCGATAATGATGGGATTTTAGATTCAGTTGAAACTGCTACTGACTTTGATGGCGACGGTATCAAAAATTATCGTGATTTAGATAGCGATGGCGATCTTTGTAATGACGTTATCGAAGCGGGTTTTCTTGATCCTGAAGGCGATGGAAGGTATGCAAGCTCTCCATTTACAGTAGATCCAAATGGATTGATTATTGGAGCACCTTATACTACGCCAAACGCAAACTATTTAATTGCCTCACCAATACTAATTACCATACAACCACAAGCTACTCCAACATGTGAACTTCAAAACACAGTTATTAACATTGTAGATAATGCAGAAACCTATCAATGGGAATTAAATTCAGGTTCAGGCTGGAATAATATTGTTAACGATGCAACGTACTCAGGAGTTACAACAAATAGTCTAGTTCTAACAAATGTAAAAAATATAATGAATGGCTATAAATATCGCGTTCAACTAAATAAAACAGGAAATAGCTGTAAATTATTATCGGATGAAACCACTCTAATTACTAATCCGCTTCCGATTGTTAATAATATATCTATAGTACAATGCGATGATGATTTAGATGGTCTTACCGCTTTTAATCTAACCATAAAAAATGTTTATATTTCCAGCACTTCTAATTCTGAAGATTTTACTTTTTATAAAAGTTTTGCTGGAGCAAACACGGAAGATCCTTTGCAATTGATTAATGACCCTTTAGCTTTCACAAATCAAATTTCATTTAACCAAACCGTTTGGGTAAGAATTGAAAATAGCTATGGATGTTTTAGCGTAGCGCAAATTGATTTAAAAATTTCAGCCACTTCAATTCCTAACACGTTCCAAAAAACATTTGAAACTTGTGATGATTATATAGATTCCTTAAACGATGATAAAGATGGAATCGCTACTTTTGATTTAAGTAGTGTCGCAACAGATATTAATAACATACTCCCAGTAGGAAACTACACTATAAATTATTACCAAAATCAAGCAGATGCTTTATCACAACTAAATGGAATCAATGACATTACAAATTATAGGAATAGCAGTCCAAATTCTCAACAAATATGGATACGAGTAGATAGCACGTTGGACAATGCCTGTTTTGGTATAGGCCCCTATATTAAACTCATAGTAAATCCAAAACCAAAAATAGACACCAACGAAGACCATAGTCAAGATCAACTAGTTTGCTCTAATGATCCCACTTTCGTCGTAACACTCTCTGCAGGAATTCAGGACGGTTCACCGGCTACTGATTACTCCTATATTTGGTCAAAAGATGGCGTGGTTTTACCCGATACAACCCCAACAATCATTGTTAATGCTGAAGGAAATTATACTGTTGAAGTAAGCACACTTTTAGGTTGCAGTAGCACTAGGAATATAAAAGTCACCGCATCAGACATAGCGACTATCACAACTATTGCTATTGTAGATTTTACCGATATAAATTCAGTAACTATCAATGTAACCGGAAAAGGCCTATACGAATACAGTCTCGATAATCCTTCAGGACCCTATCAGACCTATAACGTATTTAGCAATGTGCCTTCCGGTATTCATGATGTGTTTATAAATGACATCAATGGTTGTGGAACTGTAAGTAAAACTATTTCAGTAATTGGGATTCCTAAGTTTTTTACTCCAAACAACGATACATACAATGATTATTGGAACGTAAAAGGAATAAATTCAAATTTTAATCCAAATTCCACTATTTATATATTCGATAGATACGGTAAATTACTAAAACAATTGAACCCTTTAGGCCAAGGATGGGATGGCACTTTCAACGGTGCGCCACTACCTTCAGATGATTATTGGTACACTGTCAAGTTAGAAGATGGGCGCCAAGCTAAAGGACATTTCAGCCTAAAAAGATAATAAAATTATTTGGGCGTGCCACCATAAACAAAAAGGGCCAACTGATCATAATAGTGGGTTGGCCCTTTTCCTTATGCTGTCAGGCTATCCGCGCTACTTCGGTAGCAGGCTCCTATCCTTCACGCAATCAAAGTAGTAAACTAACATTTTTTAATTCCGGAAGACAATTAAAAACAAAAATCCCAAATTCCTATAATAGGAATTTGGGATTTTAAATATTGAAATTTCAAAGTCTTAGATTTTGAATCTTTTTCTATCAGTTTCAGTCAAATAGATTTTTCTCAAACGAATAGATTTTGGAGTTACCTCAACATATTCATCTTTTTGAATGTACTCTAATGCTTCCTCTAGAGAGAAAATAATTGGAGGAATAATTCTCGCTTTTTCATCATTTCCAGATGAACGTACGTTAGACTGCTTTTTCTCTTTAGTTACGTTAACACACATATCATCGCTACGTGAGTTTTCACCAATAACCTGTCCTTCGTAAATTTCAGCGTTTGGTTCAACAAAAAACTTACCACGATCTTGCAATTTATCAATAGAGTAAGGGATAGCTTTTCCTTTTTCCATAGAGATTAATGAACCTTTGTTACGTCCAGAAATTTCTCCTTTGTAAGGCTCATACCCTATGAATCGGTGTGCCATAATAGCCTCACCTGCAGTAGCAGTAAGCAATTGATTACGCAATCCAATGATTCCACGAGATGGAATATTGAATTTTACAACCATTCGGTCACCTTTAGTTTCCATACTCAACATTTCACCTTTACGCATAGTAACAAATTCTACCGCTCTACCTGAAAGGTTTTCTGGTAAATCGATTGTTAGTTCCTCGATAGGCTCACATTTTTTACCATCAATTTCTTTGATGATAACTTGTGGCTGACCAATTTGTAACTCATACCCTTCTCTTCTCATTGTTTCAATAAGAACAGATAAGTGAAGTACACCACGACCAAAAACCATAAACTTATCAGCTGAATCAGTTTCACCTAATTTCATTGCTAAGTTTTTCTCTAATTCTTTATTTAAACGTTCTCTAATATGACGAGAAGTTACAAATTTACCCTCTTTTCCAAAGAAAGGAGAATCATTAATTGTAAACAACATACTCATAGTTGGTTCGTCGATAGCAATAGATGCTAATCCTTCAGGGTTTTCATGATCAGCGATAGTATCACCAATTTCAAAACCTTCAACCCCAACAATTGCACAAATATCTCCAGCAATTACTTCTTGTACTTTTTTACGTCCAAGACCTTCAAAAGTATGTAATTCTTTAATTCTAGATTTTGAAACAGTACCATCTCTTTTTACTAAAGATATTGGCATTCCTTCTTTCAAAACTCCTCTTTCAAGACGACCAATAGCGATACGACCTGTAAAAGCAGAGAAATCTAAAGATGTAATTAACATTTGTGGAGTTCCTTCTGATACTTTAGGAGCTGGTACGTTAGCGATAACCATATCTAGTAATGGCTCGATATTTTCTGTTTGCACTTTCCAGTCATCAGACATCCAGTTGTTTTTAGCTGAACCATAAACAGTAGGGAAATCCAATTGCTCTTCAGTAGCACCTAATTCAAACATTAAATCAAAAACTTTTTCATGAACTTCTTCAGGAGTACAGTTTTCTTTATCAACTTTATTAATAACAACGCAAGGTTTTAGACCAAGATCTAACGCTTTTTGTAATACAAAACGTGTTTGTGGCATTGGCCCTTCAAAAGCATCTACAAGTAGACAAACTCCATCAGCCATGTTCAATACACGCTCTACTTCACCACCAAAATCGGCGTGACCAGGAGTGTCAATAATATTAATTTTTGTCCCTTTATACTGAACAGAAACGTTTTTAGACGTAATAGTAATACCTCTTTCACGCTCTAAGTCGTTATTATCAAGGATTAAATCACCTGAGTTTTCATTGTCACGAAATAGTTGACAGTGATACATAATTTTGTCAACCACTGTTGTTTTACCGTGATCGACGTGGGCAATAATTGCAATGTTTCTTATAGATTCCATCTGTGTTTTTTAATGGGCGCAAATGTACAATTTTTTTTTAAATAAATAACATTTACCAAATAGTTTCCATGTAACTAACGCATTAGCAACTAAAAACTCTTGCAAAAAAAAGTTCAAAATAAGTTAGTAATGATGTTTAATAATTAGACAATAATTATTTACATTTGAGTAATGAAAAGTAAAACGAATCAGGTAATCATCACCTACATACTTGTCTCTTTGTTTGTAGTTATTATTAGTCATAAAGCACTACAGCAAAACCATACTTATAATGAAAATAGTACATTTTACGCTTTTATCCAAGACATTCTCTTTGTACTTTTTACTGGTATAATTTTCAAATTTATTCTTTCTAAGAACGACCAGAGAAACCGCATTACATTTGAAAAGCTCAAAAAAACAAATAAAGAAATTAAAGAATCTAATGAAAAATATAATATTGTAGCAAAAGCTACAAGTGACACTATATGGGATTGGAAAATACAAGACAACAGCATCTCTTGGAACAAAGGGATAGAAAGTGTTTTTGGTTATTCACCAGAAGACGTAGGAAAAAGTTCTGATTGGTGGTTCGATAAAATTCATCCTGAGGACAGCATAAAAATGTCTATAAAACTATACTCGTTCATTGAACAAAAAACAGAGAACTGGCAAGATCAATATCGTTTTAGATGCGCTGATAACACTTATAAGTATGTTTTAGATAGGGGTTTTTTATTAAAAGACGATAATGGCAAAGCCATTAGAATGATTGGTGCAATTCAAGACATCACTAAACAAAAGGAAGAAGAACAAAGACTTAAGTTACTAGAAACCGTTATTACACAATCGAAAGATTCAATAATTATAACTGAACCAGATTCGGAAAATTTAACGATTCCAAAAATAATTTACGCCAACCCTGCTTTTACCAATATGTCTGGATATGAATCTGACGAAATCTTAGGAAAAACACCAGATATCTTCAAGGGACCAAATTCCGATGAGCAGGAATACTTTAAACTAATTAATGCAATAAAAGCGAAAAAAGAATGCCTTATAGAAACCATCAGTTATAAGAAAAGCAACGAAGAATATTGGGTTCGCTTCTCAATGATTCCAATTTACAATTCGGAAAATCAGGTATCACACTGGATTTCTATACAAAGAGATGTAACCGAAGAAAAAAATCAAGAAAAAGAAAAAGAAAAAGAACAGCTAATTCGTGAATTAACCCAAAACAATAAGGATTTAAAGCAATTTTCTTATATAACTTCACATAATTTGAGAGCACCATTGTCTAATTTAATTGGACTTTTAAATTTAATTGAAGACACTCCAAACGACAATCAAGAATTAAAAGAATTAATAGGCGGATTTAGCAAATCGACACATTTATTAAATGACACTATCAATGATTTAGCAAAAGTTATGATCATTAAAGACAATCCATCCATTCTAAAAGAAGAACTTTTACTGAAAGGAATTTTTGAAAATGTCTTCTGCCAACTAAATTCTCAAATTGAATTATACAAACCAATCATTAAACTTGATTTCGAAAAAGCAACTACACTTTATGTCAACAAAGCTTATATAGAGAGCATCTTAATGAATCTATTAACAAATTCTATAAAGTACAAATCTGAAAATAGAAAACTCAAAATATCCATAGCGACAAGCCAACTGAACGACGCGGTTATTTTAACTTTTAAAGACAACGGCATAGGAATTGATTTAGAACGCAACAAAGACAAAGTGTTTGGATTATACCAACGTTTTCATAACTACCCAGACAGTAAAGGGCTTGGATTATATTTAGTAAAATCTCAGGTGGAAACTATGGGTGGAATTATCGACATCGAAAGCCAAGTCAATAAAGGAACTATATTCACATTAATATTCAAAAACAAACAATAATGCTAAACCAAATTTTATGCGTTGATGATGACCCAATAACCTTAATGCTATGCAAAAAAGTAATTACTAAAGCTTCGTTTACTAATGAAATCTTCACTTTTCAAAATGGTCAGGAAGCACTTCAATACTTCAACACCATTAAATACTCAAACAATAAAGACAAACCTTCGCTTAAACCAGAACTTATATTTTTAGACTTAAATATGCCTGTAATGGGAGGCTGGGAGTTTTTAGATCATTTTATTACTCCAGAATACGCAGAATTCCACTCTATAAAAGTTATTATACTATCCTCAACCATTGATCCAGAAGACCAGGAGAAATCAAAAAACTATCCAATGGTAATAGACTTTTTGTCAAAACCGATAACTGTAATTATGCTAGAATATTTAAAAAGCAAACTTGGTTAAAAATGTTTGTATACAAAAAAAAGCTCTCAATAAATTAAGAGCTTTTTTTTGTATCAAATAAATTGTGTTAATTACAATTTAGCAACAAGTTTCGTTAATTTAGATTTTAAATTAGAAGCTTTGTTATCATGGATAATATTCTTTTTAGCTAATTTATCAATCATAGAAATAACAGTAGACAATTTAGATGTAGCATCATTTTTGTCAGTAGCTATTCTTAATGCTTTAATTGCATTACGAGTAGTTTTGTGTTGGTATCTATTTAATACTCTCTTCTTTTCGCTAGTTCTGATTCTCTTTAGAGCTGATTTATGATTTGCCATTATATTGCTTTTTTTCTTTTACTAATTTTTTTGTAGTCCGTAAGGGAATCGAACCCCTGTTACCAAGACGAAATCTTGGCGTCCTAACCCCTAGACGAACGGACCATTATCCCCTAAGTTTTCTCAATATAAAATTGAATTTTGTAGCCCGTAGCGGAATCGAACCGCTCTTACATGGATGAAAACCATGCGTCCTAACCGATAGACGAACGGGCCATTTTATCCCTCTGAGTTCAGGATGACTTTAATTTGCAAGAAAATTAGTAGCCCGTAGCGGAATCGAACCGCTCTTACATGGATGAAAACCATGCGTCCTAACCGATAGACGAACGGGCCCTGCTTCTCTAATGCGGATGCAAAAATACAACTATTTTTGAAACGTACAATAGCTTACGCAAAAAAAATATTTTTTTTTTAGTAAGCCTTAGCAAATAACACTCTTCCTACTGAACTTTTCCCAGTAAACACACAGCTTCCCGCCTCTAAAACTCTATCTAGAGGAATACATCTTATAGTTGCTTTAGTCAAGTCTTTAATCTTCTCTTCAGTAGCTGCAGTACCATCCCAATGTGCTGACACAAAACCTCCTTTAGTTTCTAAAACCGATTTAAACTCATCAAAATTATTTACTTCAGTGATATGAGAATTTTTATAATCGAGTGCTTTATTAAACAAATCTTGCTGAATTTGAGTCAATAAATCACTGATATATACTTCAATTGCTTCTTTAGAAACGACCTCCTTTGTCAACGTATCGCGCCTTGCAATCTCAAATGTTCCGTTTTCTAAATCTTTAGGACCTACTGCGATTCTAACAGGAACTCCTTTTAATTCCCACTCTGCAAATTTAAAACCAGGTTTTTGAGTAGTTCTATCATCAAATTTTACCGAAATATTTAGTTTGCGCAACGCTGCAGTTAAAACAGCTACTTCAGCAGAGATAGCAGCCAATTGCTCATCCGTTTTGTAAATAGGAACAATCACTACTTGTATAGGAGCTAAATTTGGAGGAAGCACTAAACCTTGATCATCTGAATGAGTCATTACTAAAGCACCCATCAAACGAGTAGAAACTCCCCATGAGGTTCCCCAAACATACTCTTGCTTCCCTTCGGCACTAGCAAATTTCACATCAAATGCTTTTGCGAAATTTTGACCTAAAAAGTGAGAAGTTCCCGCTTGTAATGCTTTCCCATCTTGCATTAACGCCTCGATACAATACGTTTCTTCTGCGCCAGCAAAACGTTCTGTTTCTGTTTTTAATCCTTTTACAACTGGTATTGCCATAAATTTTTGAGCAAAATCAGCATATACATTCATCATTTTCTCTGATTCCTCTACCGCCTCTGCTTTTGTAGCGTGAGCAGTATGTCCTTCTTGCCACAAAAATTCAGCTGTTCTAAGAAAAAGACGTGTACGCATTTCCCAACGAACCACATTCGCCCATTGATTGATTAACAAAGGTAAATCTCTATACGATTGAACCCATCCTTTATATGTTGACCAAATTATAGCTTCACTCGTAGGACGAACTATCAATTCCTCTTCCAATTTCGCATTAGGATCAACCATCAATTTTCCGGGTTTATCTGGATCATTCTTCAATCTATAATGCGTTACAATAGCACATTCTTTAGCGAATCCTTCTGCATTTTTCTCCTCGGCTTCAAACATACTTTTAGGAACAAAAAGTGGAAAATAAGCATTTTGATGCCCAGTTTCTTTAAACATTCGATCCAATTCTGCCTGCATTTTTTCCCATATCGCATAACCGTACGGCTTGATAACCATACAGCCTCTAACTCCTGAATTTTCGGCTAAATCGGCTTTGACAACCAATTCGTTATACCATTTTGAATAATCTTCTGATCTCTTAGTTAAGTTCTTACTCATACTGAATAGTTTGGCATAAATTTTGCATTAATAATTTTACGTAAATAGTTCGACAAAACTAACTATTTTTGTAATGTGCAACAATAAAAAACTCCATAGATATGAAAACTAATACTGTTTCTCCGAAAAATACATCAATATATTACATTGTTGGTTTTTTGAGTGTCTTATTGACATCCTGTGGCTCCTACCAAAATAGCTCTTACTATGATTCTGACGGGATTTATGGTAACACCGCAAATGTTACTGTTGGAAGAGAGCCTCAAAACAATCTATACGATCAAAATCAATACAAAGAGTATTTCAACTCTCTGCAAAATAACAATGAATCTGCTGAAATTTTCACAAATGTAGATAATTACAGTAGCTATGATTTAGATAATAATTCAGACCAAAATAATGACAGCAGTTATCCCGGTTGGGGTAGCAACCCTCAAACTGTTAGCATAAACTATTATGATAGCGGGTGGGCAATGAATAATTGGTACGGCAATAATTGGTATGGTAATGGTTGGTACAGAAACGGATACTATGGGAATAATTGGTACGGCAATAACTTCGGTTGGAATTATGGGTACGGCTGGGGAGTGAACATAGGTTTTGGTTGGAATAACTGGTATGGAAATAATTGGTATGGAAACGGATATTACGGAAATGGCTACTACGGAAATAATTGGGGCTATCCTCATTATTACGATAATAGAACACGTTCCTACAATACAGGTCGAAGAGGTTCTTCATACAATAATTCTGGATCAGGCATAAATGCGCGAAATTCAAGTAATTATTCCAGAACACAAGATAATACAATTAGCAGAAGAGCTATAAATTCAGAGAATAGACAAAGCACGGATTTTAATAGAAACTCAACCAACAGAACGAGTCCAACTTTTTCGAGAAATCCACAGCAAGATAATAACAGTCGAAATAATAATCAAAATAGCAGTCAATCCGCACCTAGAAGAGGAAACATTAATAATGGGCGTTCTGAAAGTAACACACCTGCGCGTTCATACACGCCAGCACCAAGAAGTGAAGATAATTCTAGATCATACACCCCCAGTTCAAACAGCAACTCCAGATCATCCGGAGGTGAAGTAAGATCTTCAGGTGGATCAATGAGGTCTTCAGGCGGAGGAAGCAGAGGCGGTAGAGGATAATAAAAGTTCAATTACCTTTTTTACAGTATTAAATTATAACCTTCAAATCACATGAAAAAATATATATTCTTATTCGCACTAGGCTTTACCGCTAGCATTGCACAATCTCAAGAAATTTCTGATGCATTACTTTATTCTCAAGAAAATTTGAATGGTACCGCACGATTTAGAGCAATGAGTGGTGCTTTTGGTGCACTTGGAGGTGATTTATCTTCAATTAATGTAAACCCTGCGGGGTCAGCGGTTTTTTCAAACAATCAAATGGGACTGACTTTAAGTAGTTTTAATACTAAAAACAATTCAGATTACTTTGGCACTAAAACTTCTGATAAAGAAAACTCTCTCGATTTGAATCAAGCAGGAGCTGTATTTGTATTCAACAATAGAAGTGGCAGCAATTGGAGAAAAATCTCAGTAGCAGTTAACTATGAAAACACGAATAATTTTGAAAACAGATTATTCTCGGCAGGAACAAACCCAAATAACTCTATCGACAAATACTTTTTGAGCTATGCTAATACCGGAAATAATGGAGCTCCGATACCTCAAGAATTTGTAAATAGAAAAACTGGAGAATCAATTTCAGATTTATATTCTTATTTAGGAAGCAATTTACCTTACGGTTTTGCAGCACAACAAGCTATGATTGCTTTTTACGATCAAGGTTTTATAATTGACGCTAATGACGTTAATAATCCTAACAGCACGTACTCCTCTATGGTTCCGACAGGAGGAAATTACTACCAAGAAAACTCAGTAGCTAGCACTGGATATAACGGAAAATTATCATTTAATGGCGCTACTTCTTATAAAGACAAACTGTATCTTGGATTAAATTTAAACTCACATTTTACAGATTTACAAAAGACCTCTCGTTTTTATGAAGATAACAACGCACCACTAACTAATGATTACACGGTTTCGCAAGTACAATTTGACAACACGTTAAATACGTACGGAACTGGATTTTCATTCCAAGCGGGAGCGATTGCTAAATTAACAAATGAATTTCGTATTGGATTGGCTTATGAATCACCAACTTGGTATACCTTAAATGATGAGCTTTCACAAAAACTAACTGTAGTAAGTAGTGCGGCAAATGTAAATGATGTAACTGATGTTGTAGATCCTAGAGTCGTTAACATATATGAAGCTTATAAACTGCAAACTCCTAGTAAAATGACCGGTAGTTTAGCTTATATATTCGGAAAATCTGGTCTTATTAGTGTTGATTACGCCATGAAAGATTATAGCAAAACCAAATTCAAACCAGGGTATGGCGCGTTGAATAACGAATTAAATACATTACTAGATACCGCAGGAGAATTAAGAATAGGTGCCGAATACAGAATTAATGCCGTAAGTTTAAGAGGTGGATATCGCTATGAGCAAAGCCCTTATAAAAATGCTGTGACTATTGGAGATTTAACTGGTTATTCAGCTGGTTTGGGTTACAATTTTGGCTCAACTAAATTAGACTTAGCCTATTCATACGCTAAGAGAAATTCTCAACAAGGATTTTTTGGTCAAGGCTTTACTGATGGAGCAAAAATTGATGCCATCAATAACAATGTATCATTATCTCTGTTATTTGAATTATAAGAAAAATTAAAAAATTGAATTTACAATCCGTTTCCACATTAAGAAACGGATTTTTTTTAGTCCTGACCTTACATAAAATCACATTGCATAGTCTAGGTTTACTTTCAATTCTAATAAAAAACATCCTGATAATGAATTTCTAAAAAATTAAATAGAAACTGAAACAAGTTCATTTTAAATAATTATTGTAATTTTGCAAATTCCCAAAATATCGGGATTCTAATGTTATGAGAACGAAGTCTTTAAAAAAGAATAAAATAAATGTGATCACTCTTGGGTGCTCAAAGAATGTATATGACAGTGAAGTGCTTATGGGTCAGCTTCGCGCAAGCGGAAAAGACGTAGCACATGAAGCTCCTGAAGCCGAAGAAGGCAATATTATTGTTATCAATACTTGTGGATTCATTGACAATGCTAAGGCTGAGTCAATAAATATGATTCTGGAATATGCTGATAAAAAAGAAAGAGGTTTAGTTGATAAAGTATTCGTTACAGGATGTTTATCTGAACGCTACAGACCTGACTTAGAGAAAGAAATACCTAATGTGGATCAGTTTTTTGGAACCACAGAGTTGCCAGGATTATTAAAAGCTTTAGGAGCTGACTATAAGCATGAATTATTAGGAGAGCGTTTGACAACAACCCCTAAAAATTATGCGTATTTAAAAATCTCTGAGGGTTGTGACCGACCTTGTAGTTTTTGTGCTATTCCATTAATGCGTGGAAAAAATGTTTCGCAAACCATTGAAAAATTGGTTAAGGAATCTGAAGGTCTAGCTAAAAACGGTGTAAAAGAATTGATTCTGATTGCTCAAGATTTGACTTATTACGGTTTAGATATATACAAAAAAAGAGCTTTAGGAGAATTACTAGAAGCTTTAGTAAAAGTAGAAGGTATTGAATGGATTCGTTTACATTATGCATTCCCAACTGGTTTCCCAATGGATGTTTTGGAAATCATGAAGCGCGAGCCTAAAATTTGTAATTATTTAGATATTCCATTGCAACACGTTTCAGATTCTATCTTGAAATCAATGCGTCGTGGAACCACCCAAGAAAAAACTACCAAATTATTGAAAACCTTCCGTGAAGCAGTTCCTGGAATGGCTATTCGTACTACTCTGATTGTAGGATATCCTGGAGAAACGCAAGAAGATTTCAATACTCTAAAAGACTTTGTTCAGGAAATGAAGTTTGACAGAATGGGTTGTTTTGCTTATTCTCATGAAGAAAACACACATGCTTATTTACTAGAAGATGATGTTCCAGACAATGTAAAACAAGAGCGTGCGAATGAAATCATGGAACTGCAGTCTCAAATTTCTTGGGATTTAAATCAAGAAAAGGTAGGTATGACATTCAAATGTATCATAGATAGAAAAGAAGGCGCCCATTTTGTAGGACGTACTGAATTTGACAGTCCAGATGTAGATAATGAAGTTTTAATAGACGCTTCAAAATATTATTTAAAAACAGGTGATTTTGCGATGATAAAGATTATTGAAGCAACAGAATTTGATTTATACGGAGAACCAGCTTAAATTTGTAATAATTTATTTAATAATGCTAATTATGAAACTACTTCAAACCATATTACTTGCTCTATTTGTAATAGTATTTTCCGACACTGTTTCCGCACAATACGGCAATGGATACAATAACGGCTACGGTAGTGGTTATGGTAATGGCTATGGCAACGGTCGCCGCATGAATAGCGGAATGGATCAGTCCATGTCACAGCAAAAACCGAAAGAAATCCCTGTTGAAGTTACAGTTGCTAAAATAATGGAGCAATTAAAACCAGCACTTAATCTTGATGAACTTCAAGTGATTGCTATATCTAATATTGTGAGTGAAAACATTAGAACACAAGGAATGCTTTTAAAAGCTGAAACTAGTCAGGAAGATAAAATGACAAATATTAAAGCGCTCTCTGAAGCTACCGATAGAAAAATAACGGAATTACTGAACAAAGATCAAAAGGAAAAGTATGTTTTACTGAATGAAGAATCAAAAAGTCCTAAAAAATCTAAAAAGAAGAAATCAGAATAAGATATCACAGTGTTTCGTTAAATAAATATTATGACAAAAATTTTTTATTACCTACTTTTCGCTCTTATAATCACTTCCTGCGCTACTAATCCGTACAAAAAAAGCGAGAAAGTGTATGACGAAACCCTTAAAACATTGAAAGAAACTATTTCTAGTAAAGAGACAGTTGCTTTACCAGTTGTTAATACATACAAAATTACAGACAACCGTTCGTACGCAGAGAAATTAATTAATGCAAAAGATTCTATTTCAAAAATGAGTCTTACAATATTGAAAAATGGCGTAAATACAGAATGGATTAGTACTGTAAATTTTAATTTAAGGAAACCTAATTTTGTTATCATTCACCATACCGCACAAGATTCTATCCAACAAACCATAAAAACATTTACACTAGCTCGCACGCAAGTAAGTGCTCATTATGTTATAGGTGATGACGGTCGTGTTGTACAAATGCTGAACGACTATCTAAGAGCTTGGCATGCTGGGAATGGCTCTTGGGGCAAAAATACAGATATCAATTCTGCATCAATAGGAATTGAACTTGATAATAATGGTTCAGAGCCGTTTTCTGAAGCACAAATTAATAGCTTATTAGCTCTTTTAACGAAATTGAAAAAAGACTATAATATTCCAGATCAAAATATCATAGGTCACTCTGATATCGCTCCAAGAAGAAAAGTTGATCCAAGCGTATTATTCCCTTGGCAAACACTAGCTGAAAAAGGATTCGGAATTTGGCCAGACGAAGTCTTAGAATCTGCTCCTGCTGATTTTAATGTAGAGCAAGCTTTAAGAATTATAGGTTATAATACTAAAAATTTAGCAGCGGCTATTAGTGCTTTCAAATTACATTTCATTCAAACTGATTTAACTCCCCTTTTGGATGAAAAAACAATAAACACGATTTATAACATTTATAAAAAACAGTAGTGTTTTTTATAAAAAAAAATAAAAAACGAGAGTAGACTTTGTTAAGACAAATTCTACTCTCGTTTTTTTATTAATGAATTATTAGATAGTGATAGGATAATTATCCAATCTTATTATTCAATAACTACTGATTTCATATTCACAAATTCTTTGATTCCAACAGCTCCTAACTCCCTACCATATCCAGATTTTTTCACTCCTCCAAAAGGAACTCTAGAATCAGAACGAACAAGAGAATTAACAAAAACGTTTCCTGCTTCTATATTTCTCGCGATTTTGTATGCTTTCTCTCGATCTTCAGTCCAAATTGCAGCTGCCAAGCCATAGCGGTGATTATTTGCAATTGCTACAGCATCATTTTCGTCTTTGGCTCTAATAACAGTTGCTAGTGGTCCAAAAGTTTCTTCCTGAAAAGCAACAGAATCTACGGCTACAAAATCAATTAAAGTTGGTTGAAAATTACAATTTTCGTACTCTCCTCCTACTACTAGTTTAGCACCTTGTTTTAAAGATTTCTCTAATTGAGAAGCTAAAGTTTCAGCTAAATCTAATCGAGCTAAAGGTCCTAAATGAATTCCTTTTTTCAATGGATCACCTTGCTGTAACGATTGCATACTTTTAGCAAAAAGAGAAACAAATTCATCTGCTACTTTTTCCGTAACGATAAAACGTTTCGCACAAATACAGGCTTGACCAGCGTTTAACATTCTGGAATGTGCAGCCACTTCAGCAGCTTTCTCCAGATTAGCATCATTCAAAACGATAAAAGCATCAGATCCTCCTAACTCCATGACGGTCTTTTTGATGTGCTTTCCAGCCAATGCAGCAACCGAAGACCCAGCTCCTTCACTACCAGTCAAAGTAATTCCGTGTACAATATCAGCTGCAATTACACTTTCTACCTGACCTATTTCAATACCTATATGTTGGAAAACACCTTCGGGAAAACCAGCTTCTAGAAAAGCGTTTTCAATAGCTTTGGCACAACCGATCACATTTGAAGCATGTTTCAACAGCGTTACATTACCCGCCATAATCGCAGGAGCAGCATAACGTAGTACTTGCCAAAAAGGATAATTCCATGGCATTACTGCAAAAACAGCTCCCATAGGATCATAAACCGACATGCTTTTGAACGGTGTGTCATAATATACATCTTTTAACATTTGCTCCGCATGCTCTGCGTAATAATCACAATTTGAAGCTGACTTTTCAACCTCACCAATACTTTCAGAAATGATTTTACCCATCTCGCTTGTAATGATCAGTCCTAATTTTTCTTTATTCGCCCTTAAAATATTGGCTAACTTTTGCATTTTATCTGCTCTTTCTTGAGAAGAAGTATTCTTCCAATTTTTGAAAGCAGTTTCAGCTAGTTCTAATTTTTTATTAAGCTGGCTATTTGTCAATGCTTCATATTCGGCAATTATTTCTTGCGAAAATGGGTTAATGGATTTGAATGTCATCTTTCTTATTTTAAATTGTTTCAGAAGAAAATCTCCTTAGAATTATTATTTTTTTTTACCCATATAAGAAATGCAAGAGAATTAATGATTAAAATCAATTTTAATAACTTTCGTTATACAAAAAATCGAACAGTACTTACAATAAAATTTCTTCAATGGTTATTAATTCATCTTTGGAGAAATCCAAATTATGCAAACTATCGATGTTATTATGCAATTGATTTACAGAACTCGCACCAATCAAAACTGAAGTAATTCGTTTATCTTTCAGGATCCAAGCTAAGGCCATTTGTGCTAAAGATTGATTTCTACTTTTTGCTATTTCATTCAGTGCTATAATTTTCCCAACTTTTTCCTCCGATATTTCCTCTAATTTCAAATGTCCGTTTGGATTAAAAGCTCTTGAATCTTCAGGAATACCTTTTAGATATTTATTCGTTAAAAGTCCTTGCGCCAAAGGAGAAAAAGCAATGCAACCTACTCCTTTTTCTTCAAGAACATCTAACAAACCATCTTCTGGTTGTCTAACAAACATCGAATATTTCGCTTGGTGAATCAAACAAGGAGTCCCCAAACGTTTTAGTATTTCTGTAGCTTGCGCAGTTTGTTCTGGATTGTAATTAGAAATTCCTGCATACAACGCTTTACCACTTCTAACCGCATAATCTAAAGCCATCATTGTTTCTTCCAACGGAGTTTCAGGATCAAATCGATGCGAATAAAAAATATCTACATAATCTAGATTCATACGTTTTAAACTTTGATCTAAACTCGACAATAGATATTTTCGAGATCCCCAGTCGCCATAAGGACCATCCCACATAGTGTAACCCGCTTTTGTAGAAATCACTATTTCATCCCGCAGATTTCCTTGAAAATTATTTTTTAATATAGTACCAAAATTAGTTTCGGCTGAACCTGGAACGGGTCCGTAATTATTAGCTAAGTCAAAATGAGTAATCCCTTTTTCAAACGCAGCTTTAACGATAGTTTCTCCATTTTCGAAATTATCTACTGACCCAAAATTATGCCATAATCCTAAAGAAATTTGTGGTAATAACAAACCACTTTTGCCACATCTATTGTATTTCATTGTATGTGTTTTTTAAACTAAAAATCTTGATTATTCAAAGTTAAGCTAACCATTTTAGTTTTTACTTTATTTAATTCTAATAATTTTAAAATAAAGTCATAAAAAAACCAGCTAACTCCGCTGGTTTTAAATCATTATTAAAATATAACACCCTTAATTACAATGGAATATTTCCGTGTTTGCGGTTAGGTCTTACACTCACTTTATTTTCCAGCATACTAAATGCTTTAATTAATTTCCGACGTGTGTCTTGTGGTAAAATTACTTCATCAACAAAACCTCTTTGTGCGGCAGTATATGGATTTGCAAATAAATCAGCATATTCAGCTTCTTTTTCCAAAAGCTTCGCTTCATGGTCATCGGCTTCAATAATTTCTTTCTTGAAGATAATTTCAGAAGCACCTTTGGCTCCCATTACCGCAATTTCAGCTGTTGGCCAAGCAAAATTCATATCAGCGCCAATGTGTTTTGAGTTCATTACATCATAGGCACCACCATACGCTTTTCGCGTAATCACTGTTACCCTAGGAACAGTTGCTTCGCTTAATGCGTACAACAATTTAGCTCCATGAACAATAATCCCGTTCCACTCTTGATCCGTACCAGGTAAAAATCCAGGAACATCAACTAATACCAACAAAGGAATATTAAAAGCATCACAGAAACGAGTAAATCGTGCTGCTTTTTTCGAACTATTCACATCCAAACAACCTGCTAAAACCATTGGCTGATTGGCAATAATTCCAATACTTCTACCACCTAATCTAGCAAAACCTACTATTATATTTTCGGCATAATTTTTATGAATTTCAAAAAACGAATCTTCATCAATAATCCCACCTATAACGCCATGCATATCGTAAGGTTTATTTGGATTGTCAGGAATAATTGACAATAATTCATCTCGAAGCTCATCACCCAATTCATAAGGTAAATAAGGTGCTAACTCTTTATTACTCTGCGGCAAATAACTCAATAATCGTTTTAAATCCTCTAAACATTCTACATCATTAGTTGAAGTGCAATGCGCCACTCCAGACTTAGTCGAATGCGTACTAGCGCCACCTAATTCTTCAGAAGTTACTGTCTCATTAGTCACTGTTTTAACCACATTAGGACCGGTAACAAACATATAACTTGTGTCTTCAACCATCATCGTAAAATCAGTCATTGCGGGAGAATAGACCGCTCCACCAGCACATGGCCCCATAATAGCCGAAATTTGAGGAATTACTCCTGAAGCTTGTACATTTCTAAAGAAAATATCAGCGTAACCACCTAGCGAACGAACCCCTTCTTGAATACGCGCTCCACCAGAATCATTCAGTCCTATCATTGGCGCACCCATTTTGACAGCCATCTCCATGACTTTACATATCTTTTCAGCATGAGTTTCCGATAAGGATCCACCAAAAACAGTAAAATCTTGAGCGAAAACATAAACTAATCGTGCATTTACAGTTCCATATCCTGTAATCACTCCGTCACCATAATACAACTCTTTTTCCATTCCAAAATCAGAGGTTCGGTTTGTAACTAACATTCCTATTTCTTCAAATGAACCTTCATCCAACAAATATTCAACACGCTCTCTAGCAGTCAGTTTTTTATTAGAATGCTGTTTACTGATGCGCTGTTTGCCACCGCCTAAATGCGCTTTAGCAATTTTATCATTTAATGTATTTATTTTGTCTTTCATACTTTTCTTTTTTTGAACGCTAATTCGCTACTTTCTCATTTAATCCTTAAAAATAAATACATCTTTTGCAGATGCAATCTAATTTCTTAATGTTAAATAAACATTTCAATTAGGCAATCTAACGATTTTTTGATCTTCAAAATACTGCTTCATAGCTACAAGAGCAGCGATTTCTACTTCTTTAGCCATTTGGTTTTTCAATACGTCTGCATTGTAATATTTCTTTACAAAATGCGTATCAAAATTTCCAGAACGAAACGCCTCATGTTCAAAAACAAATTTGCCAAAAGGCAATGTGGTCTGTACGCCTTCTATATGATAATTATCAATCGCTTTTATCATCAATTGAATCGCTTCTTCACGAGTTTCGCCATAAGTAATTAGCTTTGCCAACATTGGATCATAATAAATAGGAACATCCATGCCTTGCTCAAAACCATTATCTACACGAATATTTTCACCAATTGGCAATTGATACACCTCTAAATGGCCTACACTTGGCAAAAAGTCGTTCATAGGATCTTCCGCATACACTCTTAGTTCTAATGCGTGCCCTTTAATTTTTAAATCTTCTTGTTTGATTGTCAATACCTCACCTCTAGCGACTCTGATTTGTAGCTCAACCAAGTCAGTTCCTGTAATCCATTCTGTAACGGGATGTTCTACCTGCAAACGAGTATTCATTTCGAGGAAATAGAAATTATTGTTTTCGTCCAATAAAAACTCAACTGTTCCTGCTCCTAAATAATCACATGACTTAGCCACTAAAACAGCAGCCTCACCCATTTTTATTCGCAATTCTGGTGTTAAAACAGCAGAAGGAGCTTCCTCAATTACTTTTTGGTGACGACGCTGAATACTACATTCTCTTTCAAACAAATATAAAATATTCCCATGACTGTCAGCCATTACTTGAATTTCGATATGTCTAGGTGAAGCCACATACTTTTCGATAAAAACAGAACCATCACCAAAAGCTGCAACTGCCTCACTGATGGCACGATTCATTTGAGATTCAAAATCAGCTTCACTTTCTACAACACGCATTCCTTTTCCACCACCACCAGCAGAAGCTTTAATCAATATAGGAAAACCAATAACTTTAGCAGCCAATTTTGCTTTTTCAATGTCAGTAATTGCTTCGTCAACACCTGGAACCATGGGAATATTATACTCTTTAACAGCATCTTTAGCTACTAATTTACTTCCCATAACTCGGATCGCTTTAGATTTTGGCCCAATGAAAATAATATTATTTTTTTCACATTCTTCAGCAAAATCAGCATTTTCACTCAAAAACCCATAACCAGGATGGATGGCATCTACGTTTAAGTTTTTAGCAACTTGTATAATTTTATTACCTAATAAATAGGATTCACTCGAAGGTGCTTGTCCAATACAAACAGCTTCATCGGCAAATTTTACGTGAGGCGCATTTCTATCGGCTGTCGAATAAACAGCGACAGTTTTAATACCCATTTTCTGAGCAGTTTTCATCACCCTAATGGCGATTTCTCCTCTATTTGCAACTAATATTTTTTTCATTATTTAGTTTTTTAACCGCTGGATTCGTAAATTATATTTTTTATTCAAACTCAATTAATAATTGTCCTTTATCCACTGCATCGCCTATGTTCACAGAAAGGGACTTAATAATACCATCACGAGGAGACAGGAAACTATTTTCCATTTTCATGGCACCAAGAATGATTAGATTGTCGTTCTGTTTTACTTCTTGACCAACAGCAACACTAATTTCAAGGATTAATCCCGGCATAGGCGCTTTGATAAAATTTACTTGTTTAGCAAGACCAACTTCAAATCCCATTTCCTTTATGAGTAGGTCTAACGAATTTGAAATAGCAACATTATAAGTGTTGTTATTCACCTTAACAGTATAACTTTTTTGATGGAAATCAGCAGTTAAAATTTCTACTTTATAGGGGATATTGTCATGCAGTATATGAAATTTATTCTTTTCAACAGATACTGAATCCAATAGTGAAACACTTTCCTTTTCAACATCAAAATGAAAAGTGTCATTTACATTTACTTTATAACCAATACTCATAAGTACAATTTTTATTAATTGTAAAAATAAGGAAAGAAAACGTTTGCGTGTTTAAAAAATAATATTTTTATGCTAAAATGATATAGTTATTCATTAAAAACTATAACACTAATAATCCAAATTCTCTTAAAGTCTTCATTGGCTTGGAATACCAAAACAATTCGAAATCCTCCAATTGACTTTCAAAATCACTTTTAACTTCTTGAAATGTATATATTCTACTATTAGAAACGGAAATTTTTTGCAGCATTTCTATTAACCATTTCCCTTCTAATTTATTAGTTTGAATACTAAAACTTTCTTTCTTGTCATGAAAAGTAAGCGTTAGCATTTCCCAAGAGTTTCCTTTTTTAGTTTTTGTGAAATAGTCTACAACAGGCTTACCTCCTAGCCAAACTATTTTAGCATTTGGCTTACTATTAAATTCACCTTCTTCTTGTAAAGCATCGAAAATAAAGTCGGGTGAAATTGTAGTTTTTGGTATTTTAAAGTCAAACCAATCTTGTAATTCATAGTCAAAACAAATTCCGTGCATGAAATTATATAAGGATTTTTTAAGTCCAAAACCAAATTTTTCGTGGTCGATTCCTGTTTTATCGGTGAAGGCTATATCGTTATTAGCAAAAGTAATTTCGTTTTGTTGTGCAATTACTCCAAATTTCTCTGGATACATTCCAACAGGACTATGTGCCGTCATGGCAAATTGATGCCAAAATCCCGATTGTAAAACTCCAACTTCAAATAATTGTCGGACCATTTCTAAACTATCTATCGTTTCCTGAACCGTTTGCGACGGATAACCGTACATTAAATAGGAATGCACCATAACGCCAGCTTCGGTAAAATTTCTAGTAACTTTTGCCACTTGTTCTACCGTAACGCCTTTATCAATCAGTTTTAATAATCTATCGGAAGCCACTTCCAGACCTCCTGAAACAGCAATACAACCAGATGCTTTTAAGAGTAGACACAAATCTTTGGTAAAGCTTTTTTCGAATCGAATATTAGTCCACCATGTAACGGACAATTTTCTACGAAGAATTTCGAGTGCCAAAGCGCGCATCAATGCTGGTGGTGCGGCTTCATCAACATAATGAAAACCATTCTGACCGGTTTGCAGCATCATCTCTTCCATGCGATCGCACAATAAATTGGCAGCAACAGGTTCGTAAATTTTGATATAATCCAAAGAAATATCGCAAAAAGTACATTTTCCCCAATAGCAACCATGCGCCATAGTCATTTTGTTCCATCGGCCATCGCTCCACATACGATGCATAGGATTCACAATTTCAATAACCGAAATGTATTTGTCCAAAAGCAAATCAGAATAATCAGGCGTTCCTACTTGAGATTGTTTGTAATCTGGTTTACTAGCATTGTTTTTATAAACTACTTTTCCGTTTTCTAAAATAAAAGTTCGCTTTAAAGGTAATTCGACTTCGCTTGACTGAACATATTCACAAAGTAATTCAACTGGAGTTTCACCATCATCTAAAGTGATGAAATCGAAAAACTCAAAAACACGCGCATCCGAAAGGGAACGCAATTCGGTATTTGGGAAACCGCCACCCATGGAAATTTTGATATTTGGATGATTTTTCTTCACCCATTGTGCACATCGAAAAGCAGCATATAAATTCCCTGGAAAAGGAACTGATATTAAAAATAAAGTAGGTTGAATAGACTCTATTCGTTCTTTCAAAATAGAAATTAGAATAGCATCGATAAACGTAGTTTCTTGTTGTAAGGCTGCGTACAATTCATCAAAAGAATTAGCACTTCTGCCCAATCGCTCCGCATAGCGGCTAAAACCGAAATTCCCATCAATACATTCAACTATAAAATCAGAAATATCTTCTAGATATAAAGTGGCTAAATGCTTGGCTCTATCCTGAGTTCCCATAGTTCCAAAAGCCCAATCGAGTTCTTCCAGCTGAGCGAAACGGGAAGCTTCTGGCAAGAAATCTTCTTGACATATTTGCAATGCTAAAGTGGGATTTTTTCCTTGTAAAAAGGCTATTACTACGTCAATTGTTTTTATATATTCGTCTTGCAAAGCCAGAATACGCTTTGAATTATCAGAAGTACTACTATCAATTTTAGCATTATCAAATAAATCTTGTAATCCATTTTTTGAAAACAACTTCAAAATTACTTCAATACCAAAATCAGCTTGAACTGACTCAATATTTATAGTATTTAAAAATCCTTTAATATAAGCAGTTGCCGGATACGGTGTATTCAACTGAGTAAAAGGCGGCGTAATAAGTAAAAGTTTGGTTTTCAAAAGAGAGATTGTTTTGTGCAAAAATAGGGGATATTTTCATTGTTTGTACATAAACTGCGAGCCAGATTGCATATTCACAGCGTATTTTAAATACTAAACGCAACAAAAACTCTCTGTTTTTATATTCGTAAAGTTCATTTACATATTTTTAATTTTTTGATCATATATGAATAAAATTCAATAAAAAAGACATAAGTATTACTGTTTTGTTTTTTCAATAGGATCCTATTCTCACTATACTCTAATTCCAGATAATGAATATGAAATACGCCTATTTTCAATCTATATGACACCCTCATAGCTGATCGAAAAGTACTTCCTGGCAAAAAAGGGAAAGGGCAAGAATATAAAGGACTTTTCAGTTTAAAAAGATAATTTCATCTAGTAAAACAAAATTATTTTTAGTCAATAAAAACACAGTAGAACCACAACTGTAGTCATTTTAACATTTGTGTAACCTATTAAAACGTTTTAGCTACCTCTCATAAAATAATTAACTATAATTTTTTATTTTTAATTTGATTTTGATTTTTAAAGACGTAAAATTACAAAAAATTAACACGAAATTAATACAGTTCGCATAATCTAAGTATTTTGAAAACGCAATTTAAACGTACTATTCAACTCGATGATTTAACCCTTTGGAGCAATCTAAAATTGGGGGATGAAAAAGCGTTTTCACAACTTTTCGAAAAATATTATTCTCATTTAGTACAATACGGAAATTCATTTTCTCCTCATCAAGATAAAGTGCAAGATTGCGTACAGGATGTTTTCACGGATATTTGGATTTATAGGAACACTCTAAACGATTCAGTTCTTGTAAAAGCCTATTTATTCGCAAGCGTTCGCAAAAGAATTTCAAGACTTCAAGAACGCGATCCTATTTTTAGCAAAAGCGCGACAGTAGATGCCATAGAATTTCTCTTTGATTTCTCAATAGAGCACCAACTTATCGCTGATGAAACCACTGCTAGTAAAGTCTCAAACTTAAATAAACTAGTAAACGATTTACCAGCAAGACAAAAAGAGGCACTCTATCTTCGCTATCATGAAGGCTTAGGAGTGGAAGAAATTGCCGATACTCTTGAAGTAAATTATCAATCTGCAAGTAATTTATTATACCGTGCTGTTCTGAATATTCGCAAAGAATGGAAACAGAATATTATGTTATTTTTACTGCTATCCACAATTTTTATCTAGTCTTTTAAAGTTTTATTTAAAAAAATAACATTTTAAGTGAGTATATAAAACAAAAACCTACCTCTTAGTTATTGTAATCCATATTGTATTGATGCAAGAACGTAACAATTATACTAAAATCGAAGATTTTTTATCCGATCAGTCTTTTAGACAGTGGGTAGAATATCACGTTGACCAACAAAAATGGGAAGAATGGACTTTAGAAGATTCCAAGCGAGCCAAGTTAGTTGAGGAAGCGCGTCTTTGGTTATTATCAATGAAAGTTACAAAACTTACAATTGATGAATTAAACGTTGAATTTGCATTAGAAAAGACTTGGGAAAAAATAAATAATCTAGAAAATAAAAATACTACAACTCAAAGACCCGTGATAAAACTATGGGAAACTAAATGGTTTAAAGTGGCAGCGGCAGTTATCGTTTTCGGATTAATTTTAAACTTTTTCTCCAATACGCCGAGTTTCTTAAAGAACGAGCTACAGGTTTATAATGAATTAGTAAGTGAAAACATGGAAGGTTTAGTGGAGCAAACTAACAATTCTGATAAATCGCAAATTATAACACTTTCAGATGGCAGTTCCGTTCTTCTGCAACCTAATAGCAAATTAAGTTATCCTAAAGCTTTTATAGGAAACGAAAGAAAAGTTTATCTGTCTGGTGAAGCTTTTTTTGAAATTAGTAAAGACGCCAAAAAACCATTTCTTGTATTTGCGAATGAAATTATAACTAAAGTTGTTGGTACAAGTTTTAGAATAAAAGCATACGAAAACCAACCTAATGTTGAAGTAGTAGTGCGTACTGGTAAAGTAAAAATCACACCTAATGAATCTGTGACTAATTCAGACCAAGAAGAAATTATTTTATTGCCTAACCAGGCAATGCGCTTTGTTAGAAAAGATTTAAAATTTGACAAAATTACAGATATCACTACCGATAAAAAGTTAGTATTAAATTCAAATAACATCGAGCAACTAAGCTTTAATTTTTCAGACACTCCAGTGAGCCAGATTTTAAAAACAATAGAACAAGCTTATCTTGTAGAAATTGATTTCCCTACTGAAAAATTAAAAAATTGTCATCTTACTACTTCTTTAAATGACCAACCTTTGCCTGAAAAATTAAAAATTATCTGTAAAAGTATTGGAAATAATACTAGTTATGAAATGAATGGAAACCAAATTATTATATCATCACAGGGATGTGAATAAATGTAAAGCCTATGTAAAATAAATAAAAAAAGCGCCGAAAATGCTGTAACATTTCGACGCCTAATTAGATTCAAATTGTCCTGTGGAAAGTTCAATTTGCATGTTGACCAATACCCAATAATAGTAATAATCAAACAAATCAAAATTATGAAAAAAACTGTTGTCAAACAACGATTACTACATCGAATCATGAAAATAACATTAATTCAATTTGTTCTAGCATTTGTGTTTTCCACCATCACAATGGCAAACAGTGTTAATGGACAAAGAAAGCTAGACACAAAGGTAACTGTTAGCTTTTCTAATACGAACCTTGGCAATGCGTTAGCAAAGCTTGAACAAAAAGCAAACGTAAAATTCTCTTATAATTCTAGAATCACTCAATTAAGTGATAAAGTTACAATTAATGCAACAGATGCGACTTTAGCCGAAATTCTGAGTATTATTTTGAAGCCACTTAATATTCAGTATAGCGAAGTAAGCAATCAAATCGTATTGCAAAATAACAGTTCGCAATCAGCAGGTTTTTCTGACCTTGAAACCATGGAAACAGTGTTTGAAAAATTAGCTGTAGCACCAATAGTTAGAGGTAGAGTAACCGATCAATCAGGAATTCCACTTCCTGGAGCAACAGTTTTAGCAAAAGGAACTAAAGTGAGCGTAGTAACTGACTTTGATGGAAATTTTGCGATTGACATGCCTGAAAACAGCACACGACTTGTTGTTTCTTACATTGGTATGACATCACAAGAGGTAGCTATCAAAACTACAGCTATGACTATTGTTTTAGTGGAAAACGAACAAAGTTTAAAAGAAGTTGTAATCACAACTGGATACGAAAAAACATCTAAAAGAACTTTTACAGGAGCTATTAGTAAAATATCTGGTAAAGAATTACTAGTAGAAGGTGTTGTCGACATCAGTAGAATGATTGAAGGAAAAGCAGCTGGTGTTACCGTGCAAAACGTAACAGGAACTTTTGGAACTGCTCCAAAAATTACGGTTCGTGGATCTTCTTCTATCTTTGGAGACACAAAACCTTTATGGGTAATCGACGGAATCGTACAAGAGGATATTGTAAACCTTTCGTTTGCTGATTTAGCTTCTGGAAACTCAGAAACGTTACTAAGTTCTTCGGTAGCTGGACTAAATGCAAGTGACATTTTGAGCATTGAAATACTTAAAGATGCTTCTGCAACTTCTATTTATGGATCAAGATCTTTGAATGGTGTTGTCGTTGTTACTACAAAACAAGGAAGAAGAGAAGCTCCTTTGAGTGTAACGTATTCATTAGAACAAACAGCTAGAACAGTACCTACCTACAATCAATACGACATCTTGAACTCTCAAGAAACAATGAGTATTTTAAAAGAAATGGAATCTAAAGGTTTTCTAGATTTACCATCAACTTCACAAGGTCGTTATGGAGGTGTTTTTAATATTTTAGCTAATGCGATCAATAAATACGATGAAACTAGCGGAACTTATGGCGTTAAAAATGATGAGCCAAGCAGAAACGCATTTTTAAGAAAATATGAATTAGCAAACACAGACTGGTTTAAAGTTTTATTCAGACCGTCAATCACGCAAAACCATTCCTTAAGTTTTTCTGGTGGAGGAAAAAATAATGCATTTTTCGCTTCGCTTGGATTCTATAACGACCCAGGATGGACAGTTGCTGATGGTGTGAGCCAATTGACAACGAATCTTAAAAATACTTTTTTTATCAATGATAAATTAAGTTTAACTCTTTCTACTCAAGCATCTGTGAGAGACCAATCAGCGCCAGGAAGTTATGATAGCCTTAGAGATGGTGTAAGCGGAAGTACTACAAGAGATTTTGATATCAATCCGTTTAGCTATGTACTAAACACTAATAGAGCATTGCGAGCGTATGATGACAATGGCGATTATGAGTACTACAGAAATAACTGGGCTCCCCTAAACATCGTACAGGAATTAAAAAACAACTACATGGATATTAAAGTTAAGGACATTCGTTTTCAGGCGGATCTAGCTTACAAAATAAATCCGAAGTTAACGTATAATTTTACTGCTAATGCACGATATGCAAACACAATAAGAGAACACAACATTCTTGAAAACTCTAACATTGTAGGCGCATACAACGCGATGGAAACAACAATTGTGAGAGATCAAAACATATTTTTATACCAAGATCCGAATAATTTAACAGCTCCAAAAGTATCTGTTTTACCAAATGGTGGAATTTTAAGAACTTTTACAAATGACTTGACTTCATTTAACATTAGAAATAGCTTTAATTATAGAAATACATTTAATGATATTCATGAAGTTGAAGCTTTATTTGGACAAGAATTACGTTCTGTTGATAGAAATAGTTCTAACTTCACCGCATACGGTTTACAGTACGATAGAGGCTTAACGGCATTTACTGACCCACGAATATTAGAAAAATTAATCAACGGTGGGGAATCGTATTACGGATTTAATGAAGAAAGAGAAAGAACAGTTGGTTTCTTTGGTAAAGTAGGATATACGTACGATCGTCGTTATACAGGATCGATCACTGGTCGCTATGACGGATCAAACAGACAAGGAAATAGTAATTCTTCAAGATGGTTGCCTACTTACACTTTTAGTGGAAAATGGAATATTATGGAAGAGGATTTCATGAAAAACTTCCAAAAGATAAATACTTTAGCTTTAAGAGGTTCTTATGGATTAACTGCTACTGCAGGTCCAGCGACAAACTCATTAGCAATCTACAAAAGTTTCATTACAGACCGTCTAAATTTAGGGGATAGAGAAACTGGTTTAAACATAGATCAGCTTCAAAACGGTGATTTAACTTGGGAAAAACAATTTGAGACAAACATAGGTTTAGATTTAGGTATGTTCAATAACAGAGTACAATTTACAACAGACGTTTATAGCCGTAAGGCGTTTGATTTAGTTGATTTTGTAACTACTTCTGGTATTGGTGGACAGAAATTAAAGCAAGGAAACAATGCTGACATGGAAACTAAAGGTATTGAATTTTCAGTAAACACAAGAAATCTTAATGATACTAGATTGAAATGGTCAACAAGCTTGAACTTATCTGTTTATGATCAGAAGATTACTAAATTACAAGACGAGCCAAGTGTTTTAAGACTTATAGATGGTACAGGTGGTAACACAGTGGGACGCCCTAGAAACGCTCTATATTCGTATCAATTTACTGGATTAAACACTCAAGGATTACCTACTTTTATTATGGCAGATGGTATAACTGATAACGTTGCAGGAGCTAATTTTCAAGATAGAGAAAATATAACTAAGTACTTAAAGTACGAAGGATCAATAGAACCTAACAAATCAGCAGGTTTATCGAACACGTTTACTTATGACAACTGGTCTTTAAATATATTTATAGTTGCTTCAGGAGGAAATAAAGTTCGATTAAATCCTATTTATTCTGATGCTTATGATGACTTAACAGTTTTTACTAAAGAATTTACTAATAGATGGGTAAATGCTGGTGACGAATTGTTGACAAACATTCCAGTGATAGCTGACCAAAGATTAATCGCTAATTACGCTGCACAATCAAAAGATTTAACAAAAGCTTACAATGCTTACAATTATTCTGATGAAAGAGTTGCAGACGGCACATTTGTACGACTGAAAAATGTATCGTTAAGCTACGAGTTTCCAAAAGATTTAAAGAAAAAATTAAGTCTTACAACAATGTCAATGAAAGCATCTACTGCAAATCCGCTACTAATTTATTCTGATAAAAAATTAAACGGTCAAGACCCTGAATTTTACAGAACAGGTGGAGTATCACAACCAATAACAAGTCAATACACATTTTCATTAAACGTATCATTTTAATTAAAAAAATATGAAAAAATTAAAATTAATCCTATCGTTACTTGTTCTTATAGGAATCACCACCAGTTGTGATGACTTCCTATCTGAGGTACCAGATAATAGAACTCAACTAGACACGCCAGAAAAAATTTCTGAAATTTTAGTAAATGCATATCCTGACGCTAGTTATATGGATTTTGCTGAAACTATGTCAGACAATGCATTTGATAGTGAAAATCTAACAGGAACAACAACAAAAAATAGCCAAAATTACAATTGGGAGGAACTAGATGATGTGCAAAGAGATACTCCTTCTTTCTATTGGGACGCTTGTTACACTGCAATAGCTCACGCTAATCAAGCCCTAGAAGCTATCGAGAAATTGGGCAATCCTGCAAACTTAAAAGCACAAAGAGGAGAAGCCTTAATGGCTAGAGCTTATTCTCACTTTATGCTAGTAAGTGTTTTTTCACAAAGATATAATCCTGCAACTGCGAAAACAGATTTAGGAATTCCTTACATCTTAGAGCCAGAAACTGTATTGCTAAAAAAATATACTCGTAATACTGTTGAAGAAGTATATACTAATCTTGAAAAAGATATCGAGCTAGGTTTGCAATTAGTAGGTGATGATTATAACCAACCGAAATTTCACTTCAATAAAGCAGCTGCAAAAGCATTCGCTAGCCGTTTCTACCTTGTGTAAGGGAATTGGGATAAAGTGTTAGCAAATTCAGATGACTTAAGCAGTCAACCGGATGGTAAATTAAGAAACATTGCAGGGTATAATTTACTTGATACTACAACACGTTTCAATATTTACTCGCAAGCTTCTGAAAACTCTAATTTATTGGTAGTTTCAACTTCTTCAGTATACAACAGAACGATACGAAGTAATCGTTTTGGCTTAACAGGTGCAGAAAGAAATACAGTTTTTGGTGCAGCAACTAATTTATTTAATAAAACATGGTTGTATAGCAGTTTTTCAAGTAATGGATCTATCACTATATTTTTACCGAAATTTGTAGAATATTTCAAATATACTAACGCTAATGCAGGTATCGGTCTTCCGTATGTAACAAACGTTTTACTTAGTAATGAAGAATTGTTTCTAAACAAAATTGAAGCTCATATCATGAAAAACGAGTTAAATTTAGCAAATGCTGAAATGGAATACTTCTTTTCTACTCGTACGACCGGTTATAATGCAACGACTGATAAGGTAACAGAAGCAAAAATTGTTGCTAAGTATCCAGTAATAACTGACGAATATACTCCTTTCTACAGCCTGACACCAGTACAAGCGTCTTATATTAAAGCAGTTGCTGAGTTAAGAAGAATTGAGTTCATACATGAAGGTTTAAGATGGTTTGACATCAAACGTTTCAATTTAAAAGTAACTCATAAGATTTATAACAAACCAAATAACGTATTGGAAAAGGACGATTTGCGAAGAGCAATTCAAATACCTTTTTATGTTACTGATACAGGAGTTGAAAAAAATCCACGTTAATAAAATATAGATATGAAAATATTAAATAAATACAAAAAATTAGCACTGCTATCTGCAGTCGTACTTTTAGGTTCTTGCACAGGAGATGAACCACTTAAAGATAGTCAGTTAGATTTATCAACTCCACCTAAAACAGCTTTAGACAACTGGATTGATACTAACTATTTACTTCCGTACAACATCAATGTACAGTATAAATGGAACCCAAATGCGGTGGATAATAATAGATTTCTATACCCTCCAATACAAGCCAAAGTTCAACCAGTTCTTGAAATTGTACAAAAAATTTGGTTAGAAAGTTACAAAGCTGTAGCAGGACCTAATTTTGTTAAAAATATTGCACCTAGAGAATTTGTACTTGTAGGTGGTGTAAATCTAAACACAACAGGAACTATAACCTTAGGATTAGCCGAAGGAGGTAAAAGGATAACATTTTTTGAAACGGATAACGTGGACAAAAAAAATCGTGCGAACATCAAACGTTTTCTTAGAACGATTCAGCACGAGTACATTCACATCCTTAATCAGACAAAACCGTTTGATGAGAAATCGATGGCTACAATTACCCCAACTGGATACTCATCTGCTTGGTATAACACATCTGATGCGGTTGCACTTGAAGAAGGTTTTTTGACAGCATATGCGAAATCAAATATTAATGAAGACTTTGCAGAAACTGCAGCAACTATACTAGTAAGTTCAAAAGCGGAATATGCAGCTATTTTAGCAGCTATTGTAAGCCCTGCAGCACGTGCAAGTATAAAAAGCAAGGAGGCAATAGTTGTAAAATATTACAAAGATGCTTTCAACATCGACTTATACAAACTAAGAGATGAAGCTGAAAAGAATACTAATGATGTAATTAACAATTAATAGTTTCTAAAAGGAGCTGTATTTATTAGAGCTCCTTAAAAAATCTGATATTTCATAACATAATTTCAAACCACATGAAAATAAAACAAATTATTAATTATCTTTTGGTCGCTCTTTTAGCGATCCAATTGGTTTCTTGCGATAATAAAGAAACCTTAGAATCTCCATTTAATGGTACTCCTACTGAAAGATTAAACGCAAAGGAGAAAGAATTGAATGATCTGCTTATGTCATCTGAACTAGGCTGGAAAGCAGTTTACTTTACTGACAACACTCAACTTGGAGGATTTACACATCTTTTTAAATTTAAAGATGGAAAGGTTGATATGGCATCGGATTTTGATAACGATACCTCAATTCAATCAAGTGAATACGATATTATTTTAGGAAGCACTGTAAGTTTAGTATTTACCACTAAAAATAGGATCCACTTACTGTCAGATTCAAATAGCTTTCCAGTTGCCTCACTGCGAGGGAAAGGATACTTAGGTGATTTCCAATTTTTGTATTACGGACAAGAAAACGGCGAAATTATTTTTAGAACAAGCCGCAGCTTTAAAGAAGTACGATTTGTAAAAGCAAAAGCTACAGATTGGACAGATTTAGCTCAAAGTAGGTTAATGATTCCTAATGTTGTAGGCGCTTCAACAAGACCTTTATTTCGTTTACTAGAAATTAATGATGGAACAAAAATTAGTCAATTTGATTTTGCATTTACGTCAACTTCAAGATTTGCAACTTCAAATTCAATCGAAACAGGCTCTAGTGTAACTAATAATATCGGTATCGCTTACACACCTACGGGAATTATTGTAAGTCCTCCTGTCAAAGTAGGAACTCAAGAACTATCTGTCTTTACTTTTGACGCAGCTACAGGGAGCTTTAACGCAATTGGAACTGGAGCAGTTAAAGCAACAATTAGATATTCTAATCAACCATTAGTGCTAACAGATGACTATAAAATATTGTTACCTGGAACTTCACAAAAAGCATATGCATATATAGCAGCAAATTTAGCGACCGCGCCTTCCAATTCATTACTTTGTAATTCATTATTGAATGCGGCAAATGCAGCTTTGCCTAGCACACAAAAGATAAACAGAATTCAATTTACTTTTAACGACCCTCTAAATGGAAGCTATATCGCTTATACTTTTACTGGTGGAAAAGCATCTATATTCCATTTTGTAACTGTAACTGAAGATCCTATAAATAAGACACTAAAGCTTGCAGATGATGGTTGGTCAGCTGCACCGCCGGCATACATTACAGCAATCGATAAGGAATTATTAGATCCTAAAGGACTATATGTAAAGAGAGAAAAATTTACAATCGCATTTAGTAATACCATTTACACTTTCACTAGTGCGTCAAGCAATTTTCGATTAACCACTTACGCTTTTCAATAATTTTTTTTATAGTAGTACTAAAGGTTGCCCATCAAAAGGCAACCTTTTTTCGTTTAATTCTAGACATATATTAATAAATAATTGTGAACTCCACATTTCACAAAGCTTTCTTAAACTAAAAATAATACCTTTAGATTTCTTATTTTAGCATTAAATAAAATTCAATATGCCAACTGACTGTATCACCTATCAAAATTCAGGATATTTCTCTTCCTTGATGAACGATTATTTAGATCAAAAAAGTAATTTAAACTCTTTATACCATAGATTTCCAAAGCTTGAAAATTTTGAAGATCAAATCTTAGAAAAGCAGCAAAATTTCAATGATGTTTCACGAAAAACCTTAGTTTCTGTTTTACAAAAACAATATGCAAATGTTGAAACTTCTGTTTTAACGAAACACAACATAGAAGCTTTATTACTTAAAAATACCTTTACAGTAACAACTGGACATCAATTAAATTTATTTAGTGGTCCCTTGTATTTCTTGTACAAGATTATTTCGACGATTAATTTAACTACAGAACTAAAAGCAAAGTATCCCGCCAATAGCTTTGTTCCCATTTACTGGATGGCAACCGAAGACCATGATTTTGAAGAGATTAATTATTTCAATTTTAAAGGAAAAAAATTCAGATGGAATACAGAAAGTACTGGACCCGTTGGTCGATTATCAACTAAAGGTTTAGAAGATTTTTTTGAAGTCTATGCACTTGAATTAGGTTCTAGTACAAATGCTCAGGCCGTCAAAAAAATGTTTGCGGATGCTTATCTAAACCATGATAATCTAGCAGATGCAACGAGGTATTTAGCCAATGCATTATTCGGAACGTATGGTCTTGTAATTATTGATGCAGACAATTCCGACTTGAAACACGCTTTTATTCCTTACGTAAAAGAAGAATTACTACATCAAACTTCTCATAAATTAGTATTAGAAACTGCTGAAAAATTAAAAGAATACACGGTTCAAGTAAATCCTCGCGAAATCAATTTGTTTTATATCGACGACAATCTACGGGAACGTATTATTTTCGAAAATGATAAATTCAAAGTAAACCACGCTAACATTGAATTTTCTGAAACTGAAATCTTAAAATTACTAGAGAATCACCCTGAGAAGTTCAGTCCAAATGTAATCATGCGTCCTTTGTATCAAGAAGTGATTTTACCTAACTTATGCTACATTGGTGGAGGTGGAGAAATTGCGTATTGGCTAGAACTAAAATCATTCTTTGATGCTGCTAACGTTACGTTTCCAATACTGCTATTGCGAAATTCAGTACTGCTAGCAACCGAAAAACAAGTAAAAAAAGCAGATAAACTTGATTTGACGTGGAGTGATTTATTTTCCAAACAAGATAGTTTAATCAACAAAAAAACAAAAGTACTATCGGAATTTACAATTGATTTGAATAATTTAAAAATGCAGTTGAAAGAGCAATTTGAAAATCTTTACAAAATAGCTTCTCAAACAGATGAGTCATTTATTGGAGCAGTTAAAGCACAAGAAGCAAAACAAAATAAGGGCTTAGAAAATCTCGAAAAACGTTTACTTAGAGCCCAGAAAAGGAAACTGAGCGATATATTAAATCGCATCTGCGAGTTGCAAAATGAGTTGTTTCCCAATCAAAGTTTACAAGAACGTCAGGCCAATTTTTCCGAATTTTATTTAGAAAACGGCGAAAGTCTGATTCCGATGATTATCAACCAATTGAAACCATTAGAAAATAAATTTGATGTAATTACACTATAATTTTATTTGAATTACTTCATAAAAAATATCCAACATTATTAAACAAAAAAGTTTACTTTTGCACAAAATTATAAAAAAAAAAAAATAAGATGGCTACTAATAGAACTTTTACAATGATTAAGCCTGATGCTGTTGCTAACGGACACATCGGAAACATTCTTGCAATGATTACTAATGCAGGTTTCAAAATCGTTTCTTTGAAATTAACTCAATTAACTATTGCTGACGCACAAGCTTTTTACGAAGTTCACGCTGCAAGACCTTTCTACGGAGAATTAGTTGAATTTATGTCAAGAGGACCAATCGTTGCTGCTATCTTAGAAAAAGATAACGCTGTTGAAGATTTCAGAACTTTAATTGGTGCTACTAACCCAGCTGAAGCAGCTGAAGGAACTATCCGTAAAGCATACGCAACTTCTATTGGAGAAAATGCAGTTCACGGTTCTGATAGCGATGAAAATGCAGCTATCGAAGGTGCTTTCCATTTTGCTGGAAGAGAGCAGTTCTAGTATTTAGTGTTCACTCACAAAATAAACTGAAGATAATACAAAGTACAAAAATCCCGTTTCAATTATTTAGAAACGGGATTTTCTATTTATACACTTTTTAGGATAGTGTCCTTAGAATCATCTCAACACCACATCCTTCACCACATCTCTTCTTAATTCTTCATTAATCATGGAAACAATTTTAGATTTTCCATGACTTAATTCCTCTCTTAGCACTGAGGAAGTCAACTCAACATATAATGTACTTCCTTTCAAAACCACATTATTAGTATAACTATTCACCCCATTGCCCATCAAATTTCTCCAAGCATCTTTAACATCAATTTGATCCATTCCGGGTTGCAATTTATTCACTTGAATGATTTGCTTCAAAACATCCCCTATCGTACTCTGATTATTTAGTCGTTTTGCCATCGCCTAGTATATTTATTGGTGTTGCTCTCTTGTAATGATATTCTTTTTTTTCTTTGTTCAACAAAACTAATTCTTCTGCTGACAAAGCAATTAATTCCTCACTCCATTTCATATATGGTGTTTCATACTCTAAGAATACTTTATCATCTGCAAATCGTACCGCAACATTTTCAAACGTATCATTCACTAAAAAAGTCCCATCTAATTGCGGCATCACCTTTTTCCGAATCCCTTTACTAGCTTTAATTTCAAAATAATCATAACTCTCATTCATCTTATAATCCTTGTCCTCACCTTTATCAAACGTAACTTTCTCAATCTCCCAATATCCATTTATTTTAGCAATATCGGCTGGTTGTATCTTTTGCTTGCAAGCAACAAATAGTAATGAGATAAATAAAATTCCAAAAGTTTTTTTCATAATAATAGTTTTTTTTAAGGAGCTATTCCCGCTGTCCGCTGTACCCAAGCTTATTGCTTCATTCCGCGCAAAGCCAGCATGGGATGCCGCTCTCATCAGGGCTGGGGAATGGAGCTAATAATGATGTTTTTATTTCCTAGACAAAGTTAAACTTATTAAGCGCAAACAAAACAAAAAAAGCAACAACACCGTGTACTATTTTGTTAATTTATAACCTAACAAAATTTAGATTTACACAAATTTCCGTGCTCTTTAAAAAATAAATCAAACGGTATCATTTTCGCTTTATCAACAATAGTACAGATTGATAAATATGATTTTATCTATTTACATTTAATAAGCAAAAAAGTTTTACTCACTTTAATTTATAAAATAGTTACAATAATACTCGCTGTGTTCTTGTAGTATATAATCAACAAAACCAAGCAAATCGCAGAAGAAGCATCCATTTTTATAAATAAAAAAGCACATTCAAAATAAGTTCAAATGTGCTTTAATACCTGAAAAATTAGGAAATTATTTATTTGCCTTAGTTTTTAAAACTAAATAATAAGTTCCATAACTAATTGTGTTTACTCAGAAATAAGCTTTTGAATTTATTAAAATTCTATTGCTTTTTAGTTCTATTAAATAAACCAAAAACAAAAAGTAGTACTCCAATAACCATTAATAAATAATACAAATTAACATTTGTATCCTTATTTGAACTAGCTAAAACAAAGCAAATGACACTCCCAAAATAGAGATACATTGTAGGTATATTTTTTAAAGACGAAAAATTCATTATATTATTTAAAGAAAGAATCCACAAATTCATATTTATTAAAGACTTGTAAATCTTCAATTCCCTCTCCTACACCAATATATTTTACAGGAATTTGAAATTGATCCGAAATTCCTATTACTACACCACCTTTTGCAGTTCCGTCTAGCTTAGTAACCGCTAAACAAGTAACTTCTGTCGCTGCTGTAAACTGCTTTGCTTGTTCAAAAGCATTTTGACCGGTGGAGCCATCTAAAACTAATAAAACATCATGTGGCGCATCGGCAACCACTTTTTGCATTACACGCTTCACCTTAGTCAATTCATTCATTAAATTCACTTTATTATGCAAACGCCCTGCTGTATCAATAATAACAACATCAGCACCTTGTGCTACGGCAGATTGTAAGGTATCAAAAGCGACAGAAGCAGGATCACTTCCCATATTCTGTCTTACAATAGGAACATCAACTCTATCAGCCCATATTTGCAATTGATCGATAGCTGCTGCACGAAAAGTATCTGCTGCACCAAGAACCACTTTGTATCCTGATTTTTTGAATTGATACGCTAATTTCCCGATAGTCGTTGTTTTACCAACACCGTTTACACCAACTACCATCAAAACATAAGGTTTTGTTCGAACTGGAATTACAAATTCGGTTGCTTCACCCGAGTTTGTTTCAGATAATAAACTTGCAATTTCTTCTCTAAGAATTTGATTAAGCTCTTCAATTCCAAGATATTTATCTGAAGCTACTCGATTTTCTATTCGAGTAATAATTTTTAAGGTTGTATTCACACCAACATCAGAGGCAACTAAGATTTCCTCTAAATTATCTAGGACTTCATCATCCACTTTTGACTTTCCAGCAACCGCTTTAGTTAACTTCGAAAAGAAATTTGTTTTTGATTTTTCAAGACCTTTGTCTAGTGTCTCTTTTTTCTCTGATGAAAATATTCTTTTAAAAAAACTCATTGTATTAATAGTATTAAGAATGAAGCATTTAAGGCCCAAGGAACCAATACGTTTTCTAACGGTAAATATAGAAAATAAAAAAGCTACTTCCGAATGAAAGTAGCTTTTCTATATAATGCTTATTGAATATTATTTCTTTTTCAAGAATTCATCAACTGATTCTGGAGACATAATAGATTCTACGAATGTATATGCACCTGTTTTAGGAGATTTTACCATTTTGATGGCTTTTGATAATCTCTTTGAAGCTGTTTGTAACGATGCTACGGTTTTTTTTGCCATGATTCAAATGTTATTGAAATTCAAATAAAATTTTCAAATGTGACATTTAAAAAAATTAAATGCAAGTCATTTGAGATCTTTATAAAAATCTCTAATTATTATTTAATTTCTTTGTGAACTGTTACACGTTTCAAGATTGGATTAAATTTTTTAATCTCTAATCTATCTGGTGTGTTTTTTTTGTTCTTAGTAGTGATGTATCTTGAAGTTCCCGCAACACCTGTAGTCTTGTGCTCAGTACATTCTAAAATTACCTGGATTCTATTACCTTTCTTTGCCATCTTGCTATTTTTTTTCTTTGGAAGGGATTATTTGATAAATCCTTGCGCTTGAGCTTTTTTCAAAACTGCAGCAATTCCATTTTTATTAATTGTTTTTACCGTAGATGCAGCTACTCTTAGAGTAATCCATCTGTCTTCTTCTGGAAGATAAAAACGCTTTTTAACTAAGTTAACAGAAAATTTTCTCTTAGTTTTATTCATGGCGTGAGAAACGTTGTTTCCTACCATCGCTCTTTTACCTGTAAGGTCGCAAACTCTTGACATTATATCTTATCTTTTATCGTTATTCAAAATCAGGGTGCAAAGAAAAGAAAAATAAACCTATTAACCAACAATATTATTACACATTTTTTAAAATTTCTTTTTGCAGAAGCTCTAAACTTTTAAATACCGCCCTATCTATCACTTTTTCACGTGGTTGACCAAAATTAAATTCTTCCACAATTATATCAACAGGCGTAGCTATTGCAATAAAAACAGTTCCAATTTCCGCATCAGAATCGCCTTTTGAGGGACCAGCATTTCCTGTTGTTGCAATTGCATAATCAGTCTTCATAATCTCTTTTATATTCAAAGCCATCGCCGAAACTACCTCCTTACTAACCACAGAATATTCATTTATCAAACTTTCCGGTATGCCCAAAACAGCAATCTTAGCCTCAGTTGCATACGAAACTACAGCGCCTTTAAAATACTGAGAAGATCCCGAAACAGATGTTAAAACTTGAGCTATCATTCCTCCAGTGCAACTTTCAGCAGTCGAAAGCGTTTTATTTTGCTTTTTCAGCATTTTACCAATGCCAAACTCAATTGTTTCATCCTCATCAAAACCAACGATTATATCGTGAATAATAGCATCCAATGATTTTATATTTTCCTCAAGCGCTTCTTCTAATATTTTTTTATCAGTACCTCGAGCTGAAAGTCGCAAACGCACTCTTCCTAAAGCTGGTAAGTACGCTAATTTTATAAATTCTGGCAGATTGTTCTCCCAGTCTTCAATACGTTCCGCTACAAGGCTTTCTCCTTGACCGTACGTTAGAATTGTTCTATGAATAATATAAGGTCGCTCGTACTCCACAACTACCTTTGGTATAATTTCATTTTCTACCAAATATTTCATTTCAAAAGGGACTCCAGGAAGCGAAATAAATACGGTATTTTCCTTTTTCATCCACATTCCTGGCGCCGTACCCACTTCATTATGAAGTACAGTACATTTTGAAGGAACCAGAGCTTGATCTTTATTCATTTGAGTAATGGCACGCTTATAAAAACCTTCAATAAGTTGCGTAACATGAACAAGTACCCTTTGATCCACTACTAATTCATCCTCAAAATAATCACAAAATGTTTTTTTAGTCACATCATCTTTTGTAGGACCTAAGCCACCGGTAACAATAACTAAATCCACCTTATTTTGAAGCTTTGCAAACGTCTCTAAAATGTGATTTTTATCGTCGCTTATTGAAATCATTTCGCTGACTTCAACTCCAATTTTATCTAATGATTTGGCAATAAAACCAGAATTTGTATCTACAATCTGACCAATTAAAATTTCGTCTCCTATAGTAACTATGGTTGCTTTCATTTATTTTAATTTCTATTATTACTTTACATTATGCAAATCAAAAAAAAGAGAAATGCACTCCTAAAGCACATTTCTCTTTTGCGTGAGGGATAGTAGTGAAAATCCCACGCTTTTGCGCGTGGATTGCAACGGATAGCCCGACCGTACTGTAACGATAGTGGAGGAATGGTCACGCACAAATTCTACAAATCGAAATCTTTTTTAATTTCTTTAATTGCTTCTTTGACTTGCGACTTCACACTCTTAAAAGTTTCTTTAATATCTTTCTTTTTACCTTCAGATTTTGTCCATGCCTCGACTTGAAGAATTTCTTCAAAAGCTACATTCAAACCCATCAGATCAAGTGTTGGTTTTATTTTGTGCGCATAAGCGTATGCATGCTTGTGATCTTTCTTTTTTATACCTTCTTTGATTTGCATTAAATCTTCGGGAACTTCTGTAACAAACAAATTTAGAATTTCATTTACAAATTCGGGATCATTGTCTGAAAGCGCATACACTTTTGAAAGGTTATAATTTATTGCCATTATTTTACTTGTATTCTAAATAGTTGTTGTCCTTCTAAAAAACCTTCTAAAACATCATCTGGTTTTACTGCCGCAACTCCTTCTGGAGTTCCTGTAAAGATAATATCGCCAATTTTTAATGTAAAAAACTGAGAAACATAGGAAATCAGCTCATCAATTTTCCATAACATCAAACTGGAATTACCTATTTGTGCTGTTTCATTGTTTTTCTTGAGTTCGAAAGTAATATTTTCTAACGAACTAAATTGGCTTTTAGGCAAAAACTCACCTATAATCGCTGAACCGTCAAAAGCTTTAGCTTTCTCCCACGGCAATCCTTTAGCTTTTAATTTAACTTGTAAATCACGAGCAGTAAAGTCGATTCCTACACTAATTTCGTCATAATATTTGTGTGCAAATTTAGTTTCGATGTATTTACCAACCTTATTTATTTTGACAATAATTTCGACTTCGTGATGCACATCCTCCGAAAATTCTGGAATTACAAAAGGGTGTTGCTTTAACAAAACAGCCGAATCTGGTTTCATAAAAACAACAGGTTCCGTAGGCCTTTCGTTCTTTAATTCTTCTATATGATTGGTATAATTTCTACCGATGCAGATTATTTTCATAGTTCTAAGTGTTCCATATTCAGTGCTCAGCAAAACTGAACACTACTCATTTTTACTTTGTGTTCAGCTTTCTTAACTTAATGGCCGTTAAAACTTTTTTAGTATATAAAGGAAAATCAGCGTTCTGAATCCAACTGAAGTAGCCCGGTTCTGTTTCTAGAATTTTATCCACTTTCATACCTTTGTGTTTACCAAAAGTAAAAATCTCTTCGTTATCTTTATCAAAAGCGATCATTCCTGCAAAATCAGCAATTTTCTTTCTTGTTGTAAATTCAGACAATGATTTCATGTCGTTTTCCAATTCGGGATAACGATCTAATTGCGCTTTCAGAATTTCGTAAGTCGCCATTGTATCTGCTTCTGCAGAATGGGCGTTTTCTAGTGATTTACCACAGTAAAATTTAAGTGCTGCGCTCAAGGTGCGCTCTTCCATTTTATGAAAAACAGTTTGTACATCAACTGAAACTTTTCCTTTCATATCAAAGTCAACTCCAGCGCGCAATAACTCTTCAGCTAGTAACGGAATATCAAAACGATCTGAATTAAATCCAGCTAAATCACTGTCTTTAATCATATTATGAACTTGTGCTGCTAGTTCTTTAAAAGTAGGTTCGTTAGCCACTTTTTCGTCTGTAATTCCATGTACAGCGGTGGTTTGTGGCGGAATTGGAATCGTTGGATTCACTAACCATGTTTTACTTTCTTTATTTCCGTTAGGAAAAACTTTGAATATTGAGATTTCTACAATTCTATCTTTTCCGATATCAATTCCTGTAGTTTCAAGATCGAAAAAGCAAATTGGTTTACTGAGTTTAAGTTCCATTTTAATTTTTTGTGTGATTACAAATATAGAAATTTGGGTTTAATTTTGTTTAAAGTTTAGCGTATAAAGTTCTAAAAATGCCATAAAAACAAAAACCCGAATCGCTTTCAGAAAGGAATCGGGTTTTGATTGTAATTATTTGTTTTTACAGATCTCTATTCACGTCAAAAGCTTCTAAATATTCTGCTACTCGTTTCACAAAACTTCCTCCTAACGCTCCATCTACAACTCTGTGGTCGTAACTGTGCGATAAGAACATTTTTTGACGAATACCAATAAAATCTCCTTCAGGAGTTTCAATCACAGCAGGCATTTTACGAATAGCTCCAAGTGCTAAAATTCCCACTTGTGGCTGATTGATGATAGGTGTTCCAAAAACACTTCCAAAAGTACCCACATTCGTAACGGTGTAAGTTCCGCCTTGCGTATCGTCTGGCTTTAGTTTTCCAGCCTTAGCACGTCCACCTAAATCATTTACCGCTTTTGCCATTCCTACTAAATTCAATTGATCCGCATTTTTAATTACAGGAACAATTAAATTTCCATTAGGTAATGAGGCAGCCATTCCAAGATTGATATTTTTCTTTTTGATGATATAATCACCATCAACAGAAATATTCATTCCTGGAAAATCTTTCAATGCTTTTGCAACAGCTTCCATAAAAATTGGAGTATAAGTCAACTTTTCTCCCTCTCTTTTTTCGAAAGCATTTTTATTTTTTTCTCTCCATTTCACAATATTCGTCACATCCACTTCGATAAACGATTGTACATGTGCCGATGTTTGTACTGAAGCGACCATATAACCCGCAATAAGCTTGCGCATTCTGTCCATTTCAATAATTTCATCGCCACCACTAACAGATACTGGAGCCGCCTTTTGAGCAACTGGAGCTGCAACTACTTTTTGAACTGGAGCAACCGGAGCCGCAGCGGCTGGTTGACTTGTTCTATTTTTTACGTATTCTAAAATATCATTTTTAGTTACTCTCCCTTCTTTTCCTGTTCCAGCAATAGAAGCTAATTCCGCAACAGAAACTCCTTCTTCTTTAGCTATATTTTTAACTAAAGGCGATAAGAATTTTTCAGATTCAGAGAAATCAACAGGAGCAGCAACGTTTTCTTTAGCAACTTCTACCATTTTTTCTACTTCGGCAACAGCAGCAGGAGCGACTTCTTCCTTAACAATTGGCATAACTTCTCCATCTTCAGTTTCAATTATTGCAATCGTTTGACCTACTTGAACCAGATCGTCTTTTCCAAATAACTGTTCTACCAAAGTTCCTGAAACTTCGCTTGGCACTTCACTGTCTACTTTATCAGTTGCAATTTCAAGTACCGCTTCGTCAGCTTCAATTTTGTCGCCAACTTGTTTCAACCAGTTTGTAATAGTTGCTTCTGCGACGCTTTCTCCCATTTTTGGAAGTTTTAATTCAAATCTTGCCATATTATTAACCTAAAAGGTGATATTGATTTTCAGTTTGCGAAATTACTAAATATTTCAAACATAAATTACATTTAATGTAATTTTTTACTCTATTTTAATAACCTCTCCTATTTCATTGCTATTGTTACTTCCTATTAAAAAATTAGCGTTTTTTGGTCTGATTTTAAAGGTAAAACCTCTATTTACTGCCAATTCGAGAACTGCAATACATTCTTTAAAAGAAATAAATTCGTTATCCAGAACTACCTCAGCACCAACTGCACATTTATTTAAATACGAAATTACCTCTTTTTCTGTTTTTAAATCGTGATAGGCGACTTTATTTTGCAAAGTTGCAGTCAATTTCTTTGCCATTTCTGGACATGATGAATAAAGTTCGAAACAGATTGGCTTCCTTTTAAATTTAGCTTGCCCCTGAAACTTTTTTATAAAAGAAAAAAAAATGATTCCGATTTTCATAAAAAAAGTAAAAAACAACGACTGCAGGTCATCAGAACTAAAATGTTTTTTATAAAAAAAGTTCATAGCTTCTTGGAAACGTTTCATATAGGTTCCATCCTTAATTGTACTTTCTCCTTTATAATGTATAACGGTTGTTTCATGGAAATAATAATTAGCTCTTCCGGTTTTAGAAACAACGTACGATAAGTCAATATCGTCCGAGTACATAAAGCATTCTTCATCAAATCCGCCAACTTCAAGATACAAATCCCGTTTCATTACCATAAAAGCACCTACAAGAATATCTACTTTTCCAGTTTGATTTTCCTCTAAATGTCCAGCGTAATATTTACAAAAAAGTCTTGATTTGGGGAATATTTTATGCAATCCTATAATTTTAGTAAAAGCGACCCAAGGAGTAGGAACACCTCGCTTACTTTCCGGCAGAAAATTTCCTGCACCATCAATGAGTTTACATCCTATTATCCCTAAATCTTTTTGTTCCTTGGCGAAAGCCAATATTTTCAAAAATGTATCTTCAGCAACAACGGTATCAGGATTGAGAATGCAAATATACTCTCCTTTTGCACGTGCTACACCAATATTATTGCCTTTTGGAAAACCTATATTATCATTATTTTGAATGAGTGTCACGTTTGGAAAACGCTGCTTGATCATTTCACAACTATCATCCTGCGAATTATTATCGACTACAATTATTTCGCTATCAATGTTTGAAAGGGCGGTTTGCACACTTAAAACGCAAATTTCGAGAAAGTATCGAACGTTATAATTAAGTATAATGACGGATAACTGCATTTTTCAAAGATACATTTTATGATCAAAAATTATAGTTCATCAAAAACTTTTATTGACAACTTGCTTTAAATTAATAATTAAGCTTTAAATGCACTAATTAACATTGCGATTACAATATTAGTCTTCCCCTAATATTCCCATCTACGGGTTTTATTTAATTCTTCTTGTTCTTTTACAATTTCAGCTGGGATTACTTTTAGGAATGAGGGATGTTGCTCAATTGCATACTCTACTTTTTCAACAATTTCATCAATAGTATCGTTGTCGTAATCAATATCCAAAGGCTCTTTAATAATAAAGGATTGTAGAATCCCTTTCTTTTTCATGCGCAAACCTTTTTTATCAAATGAACGACGAAAACCATCAATAACTATAGGAACAACTATAGGTCGGTATTGTTTTATAATATGAGCCGTACCTTTACGCACAGGCTTAAAGGATTTAGTTGTACCTTGAGGAAAAGTAATAACCCAACCGTCATTTAATGCAATTCTTATATTTTCAGTATCATCTGGATTAACTTCTTTTTTTTCTTGCACATCTACTCCTTTAGCTCGCCAAGTGCGTTCAACAGAAATAGCTCCCGCATAAGCCATAATTCTAGGTAGTAATCCCGCTCGCATGGTTTCTTTGGCAGCAACGTAATAAATATTCATTTTAGGTTGCCATAGATAACATACGTTTTTAATAGTGTCTTCTCTCCCACTAAGACTGGCATTAAAAACATGAAACATAGCTACTACATCAGCAAAATAAGTCTGGTGATTGGAAATAAAAAGTACGTTAGTTTCAGGTAAATCTCTTATAATTTCTGAGCCTTCAATCTGCAATTGATTAAAACCTCTATATCTTCTATGCGTAATACCACCAAAAATTCGAATTAACCACTTTTTTATAAATAGTATATGCCCAAAAGGATTTCGCTTAAACAATCCCATACGTTTATTTAATTTTATAAATATTTAATTTTCAAAATTACGAAAATAATATTTGATGATTTCTACTACTCAAATCCAATATCTTAATTTGAACCACTCAAAACTTCATTTATAACATCTTTCAATTCACTTAACATCATTGCTGTTGCACCCCACACAATTTTGTTCTCAATTTCGAAAGCGTTAATATCAATATTCCCTAAATACGATGTGGACACATTAGTATTAACCACTGTGGCATCATTTAACAAAACAGACAAAGGCAATTCAATTATTTCCGAAACTTCACTTGGATCAGGCTTAAAATCAAGCTCTTCTTTACTAATCCCTAAAAAAGGATAAACCAAAAAATTACTTGGAGTAATGTACATTTTTGTAAATGCTTTAATGATTTCAATTTTATCCGATTCTACTCCTATTTCTTCATGCGTTTCTCTAAGTGCCGTAAAAGCAAAATCTATATCGTCAATTTCATGTTTCCCACCAGGAAAAGCAATTTGTGCTGAATGAATTCCTATATAAGAATTTCGTATAATCAGTACAATATGCGGACTATTATTTTTAGGATAAAAAAGCATTAGTACTCCAGCCATTTTAGGCACCTTTTCACTGCTAACTATACTTTCATAATGCTGTAATCGTTCTAATGGTCCCATTTTAAGATGCGATTGCAATGCAGGAAGTGAAGCGTTAACTATTTTAGGAACAAACTGTAAAAATTCTTGAAAATCCATAATCAAAGTCTATTTTTGCACACTGAAATTTAATTCTAAATGTAGTTAGAAAATATAATTACACCAATTTTCTAACACCAAAAAATATCAATTATGTACAGCAAAGAAGAAAACCAAAGATTAAAGCGTGAATTCTGGATTGAGTTTGCACAAAAATTTCCCCGCAAATGGATGCTGTACGACACTAAAATTAAAGATTTCTCTTTTAAATTTTATGTAGACAATAAAAAAGCACAGGTTTTAATTGATATCGAACATAGAAGTGACGAAAAAAGAATTGCCTACTTCGAAAAACTGGAAGCACTAAAGAACATTCTCGAAGAGGAATTCATCAAAGATTTAGTTTTTGAAAAAGAACACACTCTAGAAAGCGGAAAAAACATCAGTCGCATTTGGGTTGAAAAACTAAATGTTGGCGTTAGCAACAGAAAATACTGGAATGAAATTTTTGAGTTTTACAACGAAAAGATGAATGCTTTAGAACTATTTTATTCAGAGTACGACTCGTTTATCAAAGATATTGAGATCCTTTAAAAACCAAATCCTCCAGCTAAATTGGAGGATTTTTTATAAATTCAATTGGCATCTTACATTTTAAAAATATTATACATTATGATCCTATTCCCATAATTGATGTATAATTGCTTTCTATTATCTTGCTTTTTTCTGGTAATGATAGAAACCGTACAATCGACTCCTTCATTGTCTTTACAGGTAAATGAATATACTGTATCAGTTTCATTTTCTTCGACTGGCTGATAAACTACTATTTCAAAAAGTTGAATAATTTGAGAATAAACTACAATTCTACTTTTATCAGTATCTAAAGTAACTAAAATAGCAGTTGAATTAAGGTCTGACCATTTGCCCCACTTCCCTTTTTCGTTTTTTTCCAAAACACTAAAACCGGACGTTTTGAACTTGTAGATTTGAGCCTGAATTTGCTGGAATCCAAACATTAAAAAAAGAAGTACAATATGTATTTTTATTTTTGACATTATTTAAAATTGAAAATTAGTAACTTCTTCTCGTGCTTTTTCAAAATCGGAAATCATTTCCTCAACAATTTTAGCCGCTGGCTTTATTTCGTGAATAATTCCTGCTATTTGGCCTATTTCTAATTCGCCTTCAACCAAATCCCCTTCAAACATACCTCTTTTTGACCTTGCTCTTCCTAATAACACAACAAGTTCTTCTTTAGTTGGGCATTTTTCATATAAATCCTGAACATCCTGATAAAACTTATTTTTGATTAATCGAACTGGAGCGAGTTCTTTCAACGTCAATTGAGTTCCACCTTCCTTCACATTTACGATCGTTTCCTTAAAATTATCATGAGCAGAGGATTCTATTGATGCAGCAAACCTACTTCCTACTTGCACGCCATCAGCTCCTAAAGTCATCACCGCTAGCATTCCGCGTCCCGAAGCAATACCTCCAGCAGCAATCAAAGGAATTGTAATTTTTTCTTTGACTATAGGAATCAGCGTGAGTGTAGTAGTCTCTTCCCGACCGTTGTGTCCTCCAGCTTCAAATCCTTCAGCAACGACTGCATCAACGCCTGCATCTTGCGCTTTCAATGCAAATACAGAGCTACTTACCACATGCACAACCGTTATTCCATTGTCTTTCAAAAATGAAGTCCATGTTTTTGGATTTCCCGCCGAAGTAAAAACGATTTTCACTCCTTCCTCAACAATAATTTTCATTATTTCATCGATGTTGGGATATAACATAGGAACATTTACCCCAAAAGGTTTTGAAGTAGCTTTTTTACATTTTTGAATGTGTCCTCTCAAAACATCAGGATACATAGAACCAGCACCTATTAACCCTAAACCACCTGCATTACTTACGGCACTTGCTAATTTATAACCACTGTTCCAGATCATTCCGCCTTGAATAATTGGATATTTAATTTTGAAAAGTTCGGTGATTTTATTCATTTAAAATTATGCTATTACTTTTTAATTATTTTTCCGCTTTTAGAAAAACCAACTGATTCCATTTTATACAAATACATTCCCTTTTCTAGCGACTTTAATGAAATCATGGACGACTGTGGAGTCACTTTTTGCTCTGAAATTTTATGACCAGTAAGGGTATAAATAAAAAGCGTTCCTTTTTCGATTTTCGCTGGTAACGAAACCGTTACAAAATCACTAAAAGGATTAGGATAGACTATAAATTCATCATTCGAAAAAGATTCAGAAGTTAAGGTAGTACTAACAGCTAATCCAAAATCAGGAATTCCATATCCATACTGATTATTAGGTGTTAAAAATTTATCAGATGATTTTAGTAGTATATCTTTAATTTGTTGATTAGTCTTTTTTGGAAACGCTTGCCATAAACAAGCTACCATTCCAGCCATTATAGGACCCGAAAAAGAAGTTCCATTAGCCGTAACAATATTCCCAAGAGCATCTGAAACAACCGCAACTTGTCCTTGCGCCATAACATCAGGTTTTATTCTTCCGTCGTAAGAAGGTCCTGTTGAACTAAATGAAGTTACTATTTTAGATGGAGTTACTGCGCCAACTGCAATAACTGAAACCGCATCAGCAGGAACCGCGACATGAGGATTTGATGTTCCACCGGAATTACCAGCCGAAGTAACTATAATCATCCCTCGGCTAAAAGCAATTTCAGCACCTCGAGACATAAATGCTGTTGCGCCATTCATATCCTTATAAGTATGATTATATGCTGTATTATCAAAATCAAAATACCCTAAAGACGTATTAATAATATCCACTCCTAAACTATCCGCTTTTTCAGCAGCTTCTACCCACAAGGATTCCTCAATAGGATTCTCCGAATTATCATCCTCTGTTATGAATAAATAATAAGAAGCATCTGGTGCTGTTCCCACTAAAGAATTTTCTTTATAACCTCCCATTGTAGAAAGAACCGAGGTCCCATGTGAATCGCCTGAATAAAAATCAGAATTTCTCAGTACAAAATTATAACCGCCTAAAATTTTACCATTATCTCTTAATCTTTCAAAAGGCTGTGTTGTATTTACTCCAGGAAATCCAGAATCCATTATGGCAATGATTTTTCCAGAACCTTTATAATTTTGTTGGTGTAAAACTTGTCCGTTAAGCATTTGAATTTGATTTGAAGAAGAACCGTAAGCATACTCCACTTTTGTTTTCTTCGATTTACCAGTCTGTTTTAACTTGAATGGTTTTGCAATTCGACCTGCTTGATTTAATGTTTTATCCGCAAAATCAATTTTACTTACAAAAGAAAGAATTGCTAATGAATTGATATCAACTTGTGAACCTCGCACATGAATTGCATTGAGCCATTTCGATTGGGCCATCACCGTAATTCCTGCATTGGCTTTAACTTGATTGACAAAAGAGTTTTCAATCGGGATGTCTTTAAAATCTAAATCGATATTTTGATTTGTTCTTCTATCTAATGCTTTTTGAGAAAGCATTTCCAATGGCGAATTGAAATAGAATTGAGCATTGGGTTTTGCATTAAAATAAACCCAAGCATCTTGCTGAGAAAACCCTGAAATCGTAAATACTAAAAATATAAATACATAAAATTTTCTCATAGGTTTCTTCGTTAGTTTGACTGTAGATAAGTCATCAACTATAAAAATTGAATGACTGTTACAATTATTTATATTTTTAATAACAGTACGAATTTAACTAAGAACTGATTATCAATATAAAACCTACGTTGTTTTTAAAACTTCATAGGTTTAGTCGATTGCTTAATACCCATTGCTCAACTCTTAATTCTCTTTTTCTTTTAATTCCCTAACCTATCTTTTTCTTAAAATTACAACCCTAAGAAATTACTCCGGAACCAATTAATTCATCATCTGAATACCAAGCCGCAAATTGTCCTTCTGTTATTGCCGATTGTGGTTCATCAAAAGCAATGTACATTTCGTTTTCAAATTGATACAAAATAGCTTTTTGCAAAGGTTGTCTGTATCTGATTCGAACCATATATTCAACGTTTTCCCCATTGGCTAAAGCCAAATCGTTACGAATCCAATGTACCTCGTCTTTTTCAATACGCAATACTTTCTTGAATAATCCAGGATGCATACTTGTTAATCCAGTATAGATTGTATTTGTTTCAACATTAGTCGCAATAATAAATAGCGGATCAGTAGTTCCTCCAACATTCAAACCTTTGCGTTGGCCAATTGTAAAATAATGAGCACCTTGATGTTTCCCAACTACTTTCCCCATTTGAGGTGTGTAAGGAACTTTTTGAGAAGCAATTTTTAATTCTTCTTCAAGACTCAAACCTAGTTGCTTTTCAATACTATAAATAGGATCGTTTTTATCAATTTGAATAATAACGCCTTCTTTTGGTTGTAATTTTTGCTGCAAAAATTCTGGCAAACGTACTTTTCCAATAAAGCATAATCCTTGTGAATCTTTCTTTTCAGCAGTAATTAAGTCCATTTGCGCGGCAATTTCACGTACCTCTGGTTTTGTCAATTCTCCAATAGGAAATAATGATTTTGCCAATTGCTCTTGTGATAATTGACACAGAAAATAAGACTGATCTTTATTTACATCAGCACCCGCTTTCAGTTGGTAAACCGTTTCGCCGTTTATATCAATTTCCGTTTTTCTACAATAATGTCCTGTTGCCACAAAATCAGCCCCTAGACTTAAGGCAATTTTCATGAAAACATCAAATTTTATTTCGCGGTTACAAAGCACATCAGGGTTTGGAGTTCTCCCTTTTTCATATTCGTTGAACATATAGTCCACGATTTTCTCTTTATACTCTTCACTTAAATCAACTGTTTGAAAAGGAATACCCAATTTTTCAGCTACTAATAACGCATCATTACTATCTTCTAGCCATGGACATTCATTAGAAATAGTAACCGAATCGTCATGCCAATTCTTCATAAAAAGACCGATAACCTCATATCCTTGTTGTTGCAACAAATAAGCCGCAACACTTGAATCTACTCCTCCGGAAAGTCCTACAACAACACGCTTCATCTTCAAAAAATTATATTTTAATAAGACTGCAAAGTTACAAATATTTAAAATAGAAAAACGATGCTGTAAAAAGTGCTCCATTCTTTTTTATAGCAGTAAAATCAAGATTGATTTTACATCATATTTTAAGAATTAGATTAAAATATCTCTAATGAATTAATCTTTTAAATAAGTTTTATTACCACTATTAATAAAGTGACTATCCAATTTGAAATTAATTAGTAAACATGATAATAGTCATGCTGATCTTGACTCTTCGAGTTATATATTTGTATGGTGAAAAAAGCAGTACTCATATTAGCATTACTCATAATTCTAAAACCAATATTTCCGGTTATAGAATACGTAGTTAATTATGATTACATCTCAAAGGTTCTTTGCGTTAATAAGGAAAAGCCTAAATTACAATGTAATGGAAAATGCCATTTGATGAAGGAATTAGCAAAAAATTCAGAGAATGAAAATCCAATTTCAACTAATAAGAAAATAGCTTCTCAAGAAACTACAGTTGTGTTTTTCCAAGAGATGAATTCGTTTACAATTACACCACTTTATTTTCAGAAAGCCAAAAGAGCAAATAGTAATTATTCCAATTTATATTCTTACAAATTTAGCGACTCTATTTTTCACCCACCCGCCGTTATTTCATAAATTTTAAAAAAGTATAGGTTTTCGTTCTATTTACAAGATCGACGAGAGCTTATGGTTACAAATGTTTGAAAGATATATTCTTCTCAAACCGATTCCTCATAAACTTAAATAAAAATAAAATGAAATTTCAATTACAAAATATAGTAATCCTATTGATTATCGCATTCACTTTTTCTTCTTGCTCTAACGATGATGCACCAATTGTGACAAATGAATTAGAAGGACTGAATAAAATTCAAGAGCTTACAAACGACACGCACATTGTAGAGCTTTACTCTGCCACTGGTACTCTACAACAAGGTCACAACTTAATTTCTTTAAGAATTAAAAACAAAACAACTAACACTTACGAAAAAGAAGCAACTATAACTTGGGTACCATTAATGCAAATGACCACAATGGCACATGGTTGTCCATATTCTGCTATTACTAAAACTACTGAGAAAGAAACTTTATATAACGGTTACATTGTTTTTCAAATGCCTGAAAACACATTGGAACATTGGACTCTTACTGTAAATTACACTATTAACGATATTGCCTATACAGCAAATAAACAAATTAGTGTTCCTGCGTCTGCTAAACAAAGAGTAAGTTCTTTTACTGGAACTGACGGAACTAAATATCTTTTGGCACTTATTGAGCCAACAACTCCAAAAGTAGCTACTAATGATATAACTGTTGGTGTTTACAAAATGTCATCTATGATGATGTTCCCTGTTGTTGATGGCTTTAAAGTAAAAATAGATCCAAGAATGCCAAGTATGGGAAACCACGGATCGCCTAATAATGTTGATTTAACACAATCTGTTTCAGATAAATTATACCGCGGAAAATTATCTTTAACGATGACTGGTTATTGGAAAATCAACTTACAACTTTTGAATGCTAACAACGAAGTTTTAAAAGGAGAAGCACTATCAGAAACAGTTCCTGCAAGTAGTATTTACTTTGAAGTAGAATTCTAAACCTATTTATTTTCTAAAATCAAAAAGGTCAAAAATATTTTTTTGGCCTTTTCATTAACCTTTTCATTATGAAAAAGATAGTCTTTATTTTAGCATTACAATTTATTGCTTCTATATCACTTTCAGCCCAAGTACAGACTAAAGATACCATTGTTCCTAAAAGCCTTACCGAAGTTATTGTAATTAATAAAAAAGCTCATTTGAGCCAAAAACAATCTAAAGCTTTAGCCACTATTGACGAATATTTACAACAGTCTGGAAAAATTGAAATGATCAAAAGAGGCGGTTATGCTTGGGAGCCAATCATCAATAGTATGGCAACGGAACGCACTTTAATCACCATTGACGGTATGCGTATTTTTGGTGCTTGTACTGACAAAATGGATCCCATAACTTCTTATGTTGAAGTTTCTAATTTATCTGAAGCAAGCATAAAATCAGGTCAACAAGGTGCTTGTCATGGCGCTACGATTGGTGGTGCGATTGATTTAAAAAGAAACCGAAGCAATTTTAGTGACTTAGGCTGGGAAGCAAGTATAAATGCAGGTTATGAAACCAATAGCAACCAAAAAATTTTTGGGACTGCGATTAATTATGTCGAAAATTCATTCTATGTTGATACCGATTTTATGTACCGTGATGCCGACAACTATACGGCTGGGAACAATCAGGAAGTTTTGTTTTCACAATTTAGAAAATTCAATGTTTCTACCACTTCTGGATTTTTAATCGGTAAAAACAAACTCATAGAAGGGTCGCTTATCTATGATAAAGCTACTAATGTTGGTTATCCAGCGCTACCTATGGATGTTTCTTTGGCGGAAGCCTTAATCACTTCATTAAAATTTGAGTATACGCCAAAATCTTCGAAAATAGAAAATTGGGAATCTAAACTATATTACAACACTATTACGCACAGAATGGATGATACGAAACGACCATTTGTACCTATTCACATGGATATGCCAGGTTGGAGTGATACGTATGGCTTTTATTCAAAAGCAAAAGGAGTTTTTGAAAACCATCACTTCACAGCCGATTTAAACTCATTTTACAATCGTTCTATTGCCGAAATGACAATGTATCCAACTGATCCAAACGAAAATTTGATGTTTATGTTTACTTGGCCCGATGTAAGAACTTTTTACGGAAGCTTATTTTTAGAAGACAACATCGCACTGAATTCTACTTCCAGTTTGAAATTTTCAGGAAGCTTAGCAAACCATTTCAATAAAGTGGCTGATGAATTAGGTTTAGAAAGTTTACAGATTTTTTATCCTAATATGAGTGCAAGCAAAATCCGGATTTTAAAAAGCATTTCCTCTAATTATTCCTATAACAAAAATGGTTTTGAATATGGTTTTGGATTGGCTTACGGCGAGCGCTCTCCATCAGTTTCTGAAGGATACGGTTTCTATTTATTCAATAGTTTTGATCGCTATGATTACATTGGAAATCCAGGATTAAAAAATGAAAGTTCAGTGGAAGTAAATACTTCTTTAGGTTACGCCACAAAAAAATTCTCGGCAAAAGTAACCTCTTCTTATTTTCATATTTCGAATTATATTATTGGAAAACCAGACGCAACTCTTATTCCAATGACCATAGGCGCTAGTGGTGTGAAAATTTATACTGCATTAAATTATGCTACTATTTTTAACACTGATTTGAATGTTGAATACCAAATTAGTGATCATTTTAAAACAAAAGGACAATTAGTGTACAATTACGGAAAAGACTTTGAGGATAAAAATTTACCATTCATCAGTCCGCTGCGTTATTCTGCCGCTTTAAATTACAAAATGAACCAGTTTTCATCTGAAATTATGGTGCAAGGAAATGCAACGCAAACACAATATAGTCCTTTTTATGGCGAAGACAGAACGCCAGATTATGCTATTGTAAACCTAGCTACAAGCTATTTATTTACAATTGACGGAAGCAAATTGAATGTGAGAGCGGGAATAGAAAATATTTTGGACAGGTATTATTCCACGTTTTCAGACTGGAACAACATTCCTAGACAAGGAAGAAACTTTTTTTTGAACCTAACTTTTACTTATTAATAAGTTCATTTTTAAACGCAAATTGCACAAATTTCCACAAATTAAAACTGGAATTTTGTGCAATTTTTTTTGTCCTAAAGCCGGACTTTAAAGTATTTTAATACTTACAACTGGTATCAAATTTCACAAAACCACCTCGATTTTCTTTTCGTTCGATGGATTGTTGTACGATTAAGTTTCCAACAGTGATCATATTATACAATTCGAATAATTCCGTGCTGATATGATAGTTTTTACAGGTTTCTTTTAGTTCTTGCTGCCATATCATTAATTGCGATTTTGCTGCAAGCAAATCAGCGTCAGAACGCACAATTCCAGCATTTTGACGCATCAAAAGCTGAAATTTAGACTTAATTTCAGTACAATAATTTAGTTCTAAACTAGGTTTCATTTCGGATTGCCATTCGGGAATTAAATTATTCTCACTGTTATTTTCAACAGTAACTTCGGCTAAATAATTATATATTTTATCTGAAAAGACTAATGCTTCCAATAAGGAATTAGAGGCTAAGCGATTTGCCCCGTGCAATCCCGTACGAGAACATTCACCACAAGCAAATAAGTTTATTATATCTGTTTTTCCGTTTATATCCACTACTATTCCACCACAAAGATAATGCTGTGCCGGAATTACTGGAATCCAATCTTTAAAGATATCAATTCCGTTTTTCATGCAACGGTCATAAATCATAGGAAAATGTTTGACAAAAGCTACTACATCTAAATGAGTGCAATCCAGATATACAAATTCATCACCTGATTTTTTAAGTTCTAAATCGATACTTTGAGATACGATATCGCGAGATGCTAATTCAGCTCTTGGGTCATAATCAGGCATAAATCTATGTCCACTTTTAGTACGCAAATAAGCACCGAACCCGCGAACTGCTTCAGAAATTAAGAACTTTGAACCAATAGAATCTTCGTATAATGCTGTTGGATGAAACTGGATAAACTCCATATCTGTTATAGTAGCATTTGCACGATAAGCAATGGCAATTCCATCTCCTGTTGCTATAACGGGGTTAGTTGTGTGTCCGTAAATATGTCCAATACCGCCGGTGGCAAGCAACGTATAATCAGATTGAAATGTAATAATTTCATTCGTTTTCTGATTTAAAACATAAGCTCCAACACAATGATTATTTTCTGTAATTAGATCCAATGCAAAATGATGGTCTAACACGGTGATATTCTTTTTTTGATGTACTTGTTCTAAAATAGCACGCTCAATTTCATAACCCGTTTGGTCTTTATGATGCACTACTCTATTTTCAGAATGTCCTCCTTCTTTACCTAAATCAAAATTTCCTTTGGGCGTGGTATCAAATTTCGCTCCCCAATCAATCAATTCTTTTAAACGTTTTGGACCTTCGGTTACCACCAATTTAACCACCTCCTCATCACATAAACCGTCACCGCAAATTAGGGTGTCATCAATGTGTTTTTGATAGGAATCTTGCGTTTCATCAGTAACGATGGCTATTCCGCCTTGTGCGTACTTGGTATTGGATTCATCCGCATTTGACTTAGTCACAATCGTCACAATTTTATCCGGAAAACGATCTGCAATTTTGATGGCAAAAGTCAATCCAGCAACCCCTGAACCTATAATTAGGTAATTAGTTCTAATCATTATTTAGATAATTCGAGCATGCGTTCAATAGGAAGTAAAGCTTTTTTTCTGATGTTTTCTGGAACATCTATTTCTGGAGTTTCATTGAGCAAACAATCATATAATTTTTGAAGTGTATTCATTTTCATATAACCACATTCGCTGCAAGCACAAGTATTATCGTCCTTAGCCGGAGCTGGAATCAATATTTTATGAGGTACTTCTTGTTGCATTTTATGCAGAATTCCGGCTTCAGTAGCAACGATAAATTTAGCATTTGAATTTGTTTTCACATAATCAATCATTCCTGCGGTGGAACCAATATAACTTGCTGTTTCAAGAATATGTGTTTCTGATTCTGGATGAGCAATAATGGTAGCATCAGGATGTAATTTATGCACTTCAATTAATTTATCTAAGGAAAAGGCTTCGTGAACCACACAGGAACCATCCCAAAGTAACATGTCTCGACCCGTTTCGCTAATGATGTATTTTCCTAGATTCTTATCTGGCGCAAAAATAATAGGCGTATCTTTTGGAATTGATTGTACAATTTTGACAGCATTTGATGAAGTACAAACAATATCACTCAACGCTTTTACCTCAGCAGAACAATTGACGTAAGTAATAACAATATGGTCTGGATGTGCAGCAGTAAATTCTCCAAATAAATCCGGTGGACAAGACTCTGCTAGGGAACAACCTGCTTTTAAATCGGGAAGAATTACTTTTTTAGTCGGGTTCAATATTTTGGCGGTTTCAGCCATAAAATGTACGCCTGCAAATACAATAATGTCAGCATTTACATTCATCGCTTCTTGTGACAAACCTAAACTATCGCCCACATAATCCGCTACATCCTGAATAGCAGCTTCTTGATAATAATGGGCTAAAATAACAGCATTTTTTTCTTTTTTTAATGCTAGTATTTTTTCTTTAAGAGTATTCATTTCGTTCTATTTTTTGTTCTATAATTCGTTATAATTTATAAATACCTTTACAATAATTTAATGATTACTGTAAAGGTATCTTGTGCTGTTAGAATGGAAGTGTGCATATTGAAAAATATCCCAATCATTATTTTTAAATGTTAAAGCCAATTGTAGATAATCATACAAGTAGCTATAATTTTCCAAAACTTTACCGTACAATAGTATTATTCGCATGCAATATTAATACCTCAAAAAAGTTTCACCTGATTTGATTCCCAAAGCTAACTCTTCTAAATTAGTGTTTTCTAACATAAATGCCAATTCGTTTCTAATGGCTTTAAATTTATCATGAACCGGACACGGATGATCTTCAGAACAGCTATCTAATCCTAAACCGCATCCTGTAAACACACGATCTCCATCTAAAGCAGTTACAATTTGAGCCAGAGTTATTTCTTTCATTGCCAGTTTTGAAATTTCAAATCCGCCTCCTACTCCTTTTACGGAATTGATGATCGAACTTTTTGATAAAATCTGCAGAATTTTCGCTGTAAAAGCCTCCGGAGAATCAATTTTCTTGGCAATATCCTTTAATCCTACTCTATTATTTTGATACGATTGCGAGGCTATAAAAATAGTTGCTCGAATCCCGTATTCACAGGTTTTAGAAAACATAATTGATTGTTTATAGATGAATAAACGTAGTTCCTATTATGAAAATTAGCTGTTTTATAAAATTTAACTTTTAAGACAGCCAGAAAGTGTCCTCATTATTTTCAACAAAAAGTTCGTGATTATGAATTTTTGCAATTTCAGCTAATTGTTCCGAAGTAGCTTCTTTTTGAACTTCTGGAAAAAGAATACGTTCCTCAAAACGAATGTGTTTTTCTAGCTCTTCCTCAATAAGGCCTAATGATTTCTCTAAATTAGTAGTTTCGCTAAATAATCTTTTCAAACGTCTGTGATCTGTTAATGCTTGTTTTACAAATTCATTTTTCTGATCTAAAATGGTGAAAATATATTTTTCTTCGAGTTCAAAATGAGGAACCAAATGGTTTGTAAAAAACCAATCCGCATAGTTCTTTATCCGTTCCACTTCAACTTGTTTAGAAAAACCAGTTCTTATTTTCCAACATAATTGCAAACCATGGTGATGATCGTGACTTAATGGTTGTAACTCTAGAACTCTTTTTAAAGGTCTATTTGAAATCATATTCTAAATATTTAAATCTCTCAAAAACGGATATAGACCTATATTCAGTACAAAACACTAATTTACGCAAATGGATCTTATGTGAAAAACCATTGCCCACGACTGATCAGGATTATTTTACGTTTTGACAGAAGTTATCAATAAATGATGGCTCACATAAAATTTTAATACAAGTTCAAAGATACGCTTTCAAAAAGACATTTTCATCCTATTTACCTCTAAAGTGTACTTTAATATTTGATGTAGAAAAATTTTCTCGTTCGATTTCTTTGGTTGAATATCCAAGTGGCTCTAATGTGTTAGCTCCATTCATAAAATGTTGAATATAATAATTGCCTAAATAATTCTGTTTTTCTAAATAGTGAATCATTTGTCGCAGTTGATTGCCATCAATTAAATCAGAGTGTATGGTAGTTCGAACTTCAAACGAAAGACCACTTTCAATTAGCATTCTAACTGATTTTTGAAAAGGAAGAAAAAAATTAGACTGTGTTATTTTTTCAAAATGAGCAGGCATCGCTTTAAAATCAAGTGCTACATAATCAATTAGTTTTTTGGTAATCAATTCCTGCAAAACAGCTGGTTTTGAGCCATTCGTATCAATTTTGACTAAGAAACCCATTTTTTTGACTTCGGCAATAAGTTCAAGAATATTTTTATGCAACAAGCATTCGCCTCCACTAAAAACCACAGCATCTAATAAGTTTTTTCGAGAATTAAGAAAAACAAGTGTTTTTTCGAAAGAAATTTTGCCTTTCCCAAGTACGATTTCTGGGTTGTAACAATACAAACAACGCATATTACAGCCTGCAAACCAAAGAATGCAAGCTGATTTATGCGCATAATCTAACAGCGTAAATGGCGTTATGCTGTAAATAGGACAACTAACATTTCCCTTCATGGAAGTGAGTTCGTTGTTTGTGCTCTCCTTTTTTTCCAATATTAAAACTTTCTACAGGTCTATGATACCCCATTACTCTGGTGTACACTAAGCATTTAGTTCTTAAATGTTGGTTTTGTTCTAAAATTGGATTGGTGGTTGTTTTCATGTTTATTTTGGTTTTATGGTTTATCGTATACGTTTATTTAGTTTAAAAATTACTTTTCAAATTATTCCGCTTGGAGCAAAAGTTTCTCATTTTCTATCAATACCTCATCACATTTAGGGCAGTATTCATGTTCTCCAGTTAAATATCCATGAACTGGACATACGCTAAACACTGGAGTTACGGTAATGTACGGCAATTTGAAGTTCGACAAAACCTTCTTAACAAACTGCTTACAAGCTTCGGGAGAGCTGATTTTTTCACTCATATATAAGTGCAAAACAGTTCCACCAGTATATTTGCATTGTAATTCATCCTGCAAATACAAGGCTTCAAACGGATCTTCAGTATGATTTACGGGAATTTGAGAACTATTAGTATAATATATATTCTCTTCCTGTCCGGCTTGCAAAATATTTGGAAAACGTTTTTTGTCTTCTTTAGCAAAACGATACGTTGTTCCTTCTGCGGGCGTGGCTTCCAGATTGTATAGATTTCCAGTTTCCTCTTGAAATTCTTTCATACGATCCCTGATGTGCTCTAGAATTTCAGAAGCAAATTCAATTCCAGAAGCAGAGGTAATGGTATCTTTATTCTCCGAAAAATTTAAAATCATTTCGTTCATTCCGTTTACACCAATGGTCGAAAAATGATTTCTGAAATGTTGCAAATATCTTTTTGTGTACGGGTATAATCCTCGATCATACATTTCTTGAATGAAAACTCTTTTTTTCTCTAAAGTAGATTTAGAAATATACAGTAATCGATCTAATTGTTGGTATAATTCTCCTTCATTACCTTTAAATAAATAACCCAAACGTGCCATGTTAATAGTAACTACACCAATACTTCCCGTCATTTCAGCACTTCCAAAGAGACCGTTTCCACGTTTCAGCAATTCACGCAGATCTAATTGTAAACGGCAGCACATACTACGAACCGCATTGGGTTTGTACGCATTTGGATTTTCCACTTTATTACCATTTTCATCTAAGTTGTATTGGCTACCAATGAAATTCTGGAAGTAAGATGACCCTATTTTTGCGGTATTTTCAAAAAGCAAATCAGTATTTTCTCCGTCCCAATCAAATTCCTCTGTGATATTTACGGTTGGAATGGGGAACGTAAATGGTTGGCCGTTAGCATCACCTTCAGTCATTACGGTATAATACGCTTTGTTAATGAGGTTCATTTCTTCCTGAAAATGCTCGTAACGCAAATCCGTCAATTTCGTAACACCTCGTTCTTTGGCTCTAGCCAAAATAGTTTCGTCGTTATTATTTGCGAAAAAATGCAAATCGTTTTTGGTTGGAATTTGAATTTTTAAATCGTCAGGAACCACCCAATCTAAGGTGATGTTCGTAAAAGGAGATTGTCCCCAACGCGCGGGAACATTCAAATTATAGACAAAGCTACGAACGGCTTTTAAAACTTCGGTAAAATCCAAATTATCTTTGAAAACATAGGGCGCTAAGTAGGTGTCAAATGAACTAAATGCTTGTGCTCCCGCCCATTCGCTTTGCAAAATCCCAAGAAAATTGGCCATTTGTCCTAACGCTTCTCTGAAATGTGATGGTGCTTTGCTTTCCACACGACCACGAACACCATTAAAACCTTCGTTTAGTAAAACGCGTAAACTCCAGCCGGCACAATATCCCGTTAAACAATCTAAATCATGAATATGAATATCACCGTTGCGATGTGCATAACCTTCCTCTTTAGTATAAACTTTATCTAACCAATAATTAGCAATTACTTTCCCTGCCACATTATTGATTAAACCCGCATTCGAGTACGACGTATTTGCATTTGCGTTGATGCGCCAATCCGTTTGGCTGATGTATTCCTCGATTGTTTGCGTGCTATCTACGTAAGTAGTGTCTTCGTTTAGGCCATGTAAATGCTCTCGTTGCAACTTGCGAGTATGTCTAAACAACATAAAAGAACGCATGACTTCAAAATATTTTTTGTCAAAAAGTATTTGCTCGATTAAATCCTGAATTTCTTCAACAGACCAAGTTTCTTTAGTCGCTAGTCCTAGTATTACATTTTCAAAAATGGTATCGTCAATTGCTATGGAAACACTTTGAAAACTTTTTTCAATAGCATCTTTTATTTTAAAAGGTTCAAACGGTTTGTATTCTCCGTTTCTTTTGATAACGTATTTCTCCATAGCATTTGATTGGTTTTTGGTTAGTTATTTTTTACCATAAAGACGCAAATGCACAAAAATTTCACCTATTCCATTTTTAGTTTACTTCTAAAAAATAAAAAAGTTTAAATGCCTTTTTGTGACTTTGCGCCTTCGTAGCTTATAATTTATTCTTGTCCAGCGAATTTTTGTTCTAAAAGTGCTGCAGCGGGGAATAGAATATTGTTTTCTAAGTGAATGTGTTTGTGCAAATCCTGTTCAAAATCAGATAGCATTGCAAATGTTACACGATATGTACTACAACCATCTGCTGGAGGCGTATAGTTATTCGTTAGTTCAGCTATTTTCACAAAACGATCTCCTTCAGCTTCGTGTTCAGCCATCATCATCGCAATTGGATTTTTGACAGTTCCAAAATGTGGTGCTGCAATAAGTTCATCGGTAAGACTTGCCTTTGCCATTTTTTTGATAAAAGGGAATAACATCAACTCCTCTTTTTTCATGTGCTGTGCTAATTCACCTGCGCAGCCTACAAAAAGTTCATTTATTTCGAATAATTCAGGATGACTTGCTCCGTGTACTTTGCAAAGTTTGTCTAAAAACGGAAGTAAAATTTGTGTTTTCTCCTCTACATAACGGTGGTGTGTTTTCTCGATATAATCGGCTAACAAATCCAATGGCCATGATTTAAAATCAATTCCGCTATCATCCTTAGTAGTTAAAACAGTTTCTAATTCTTCTTGTAAAACAGTAGTATCAATGTTTTTTTTATCACAAGCTTCTTCGATAGTCCTGTTTCCTTTGCAACAAAAGTCAATACCGTATTTTGAGAAAACGGCTGCCGTTCTAAAATCTTTTGCTACATATTCTCCGATTGTTGTTTTTTCTAAAGTTTCCATAATTGTAATTTTTATTTTGAAATATTTTTACAAATCTAGTACTATTTTGAATAAAGGACAAATTTATCCGTAATTAAATTACAAACAATTTTATTTTGATAAAAATATAGCTACCAACACTTTACGAATCATTTTATTCCCTATTTTATAAATAAATATTTTTTTCAAAAGAATTATAAAAAATGATTTTTATCATGTTTTAACTTTATTTTAAGTTATTAATTTGCAGAAGATAAATAAAAGACAATTTTGTCCTCTATCTAAATAACAATTTTTTATTAACTAACAAAAACTGATAATTATGCTTTCAAAATCACAAGCAAGAGCATTTTTTTTGGGAGGAACGCTGGTCACCTTTTTAATCTTTATAGGATTGACCATTTATTCGTTCATGCCCCGAAACGATCAAACAAACTACGGCAAGATTACTAAAGAAGTAGTACGAGGAAAAGAAATTTGGGAAGAAAACAATTGTATGGGTTGCCATAGTATTATGGGTGAAGGTGGCTATTATGCACCAGAACTTACTAAAGTACTAGAACGCCGAGGCGAAGGGTATGTAAAAGCTGTTTTGATGTCTCCAGTACCATGGGCTCCAAAAGGAAGAAAAATGGTTGCTTACAAAATGAGCGAAGCTGATGCAAATGCAATGGTTGCTTATTTCGAGTGGATTAGTAAAATTGACTTAAATGGCTTTGACAGAATAGTTTCCCCATTAGCAAAAGATCAAGAATAATTTAAAATAAACAAAAATGAACCCGCCACTAACAAAAAGTTTGTTGCAAACAAACACAATTAAAAAAAAGGCGATACCATTTTTGACCGCTAACAAATAAAATTTACAAAAATGAAATATAAATCACAAAAAGTAGCCTATTGGTTTTTTGCCTTGTGCATGCTTTTGTTCTCGCTGCAAATCGTCTACGGCTTCATTATGGGCTTTGACCGTATAGGAATCCAAGGCCTACATCAAATCATTCCTTTTAACACAGCAAGAGCTGTACACACCAATCTCCTAGTTGTTTGGCTATTAACTGGCTTTATGGGAGCCGCTTACTACATTATCCCCGAAGAAGCACAAACTGAATTAATAAGCGTAAAATGGGCATATGTCCAATTGATTTCCTTAGCTATTGTGGGTGTTGTTGCCATAGTAGGTTTTCACTTTAATCATTGGGAAGGTAGAAAATTCCTTGAAATCCCAAGGGAATTAGATTATCTAGTTGTTGTCAATGTATTGCTTTTCTTAGGTTTAATTCTAGGAACTTTATATAAAGGAAAACGACAAACAACAACTGCATTAATTCTTACCATGGGATTGTTCTTTGCTGCACTGCTTTATATACCTGGAATGATCTGGTTTGACAGCCAAGTAATGGATTCATTCTTCCGTTGGTGGGTTGTTCACCTATGGGTTGAAGGTGTTTGGGAATTAATTATGGGAGGTATCCTTTCATTCTTATTAATCAAATTAACAGGTGTGGATAGAGAGGTAATCGAAAAATGGTTGTACGTAATCGTTGGTCTTACTTTCCTTTCAGGAGTTTTAGGTACTGGGCATCACTACTATTATATTGGTGTAAATAAAATTTGGTTAGTTGTTGGTGGAATTTTCTCAGCACTAGAACCTTTAGCTTTCTTAGCCATGGCATTATTTGCTGTGAACATGTATAGAAAAGGTGAAAAAAGTCATCCAAACAAAATTGCATTGTTCTGGACTATTGGTTCTGCTATTGTATCATTCGTAGGTGCTGGATTACTAGGTTTCGCACATACTTTACCACAAACAAACTTGTACACACACGGTACTTTAGTTACAGCAATGCACGGTCACTACGCTTTCTGGGGCGCTTATGCAATGATTGTTTTAGCAATTATAAGCTATGCGCTACCTAACTTGACAGGACGTAAACGTTATGAAAGCACACAAGGAATGGCTGCTTTCTGGCTGTCTAATATAGGAATGCTAGGAATGACTGTAGCCTTTGGTGTTGCAGGAGTAGCACAAGTTTATATGGAACGTAAGATGAAAATGGATTTCATGGATGTACAAAACGAAATCAGTATTCACTTTGTAGTGCTGCTTATTTGTGCGACAATGTTCGCTACAGGAATTGGTCTATTTATCTATGATTTCGTTAAATACGGATTGCCTTCAGATGAAGCGCTACTAGCTGATAATGAAAGTAACGAATAGCGATCAATAAATCAGAATTAGAAAATAGCGTCATTTGATTCTCAAATACATACGCTGCAATTAAACGCTGAATATAAAATTTCCAGAATGCTTTAACTACCGTTTTTTAGAATTGCATTTCCGAAAAAACAACTGTTATTGTGTTCTGGATTTTTTTTAAAAAATAAAAATAAAATGTTAGAAAAAACACCTTATTATCACGCCGTTGGTAAAGAAATAGATGTCTTTAACCACGCTTTTCAGAACAAAATTCCATTTTTACTAAAAGGACCTACAGGAACAGGGAAGTCTCGTTTCGTAGAATTTATGGCACATCAATTAGATAAGAAAATTATCACCATTAGCTGCCATGAAGAAACTTCTTCAACAGATTTAATTGGACGATTTATTATCAAAGGAGCAGAAACTGTTTGGCTTGATGGTCCCTTAACCACTGCCGTAAAAGAAGGAGCAATCATATATCTAGATGAAGTTGCTGAAGCACGTCCAGATGTAATCGTAGCCATTCACTCTCTTACGGATCACAGGCGAGAATTATTTATAGACAAACTAGGCGAAACCGTAAAAGCGCATGAAGATTTTATGTTAGTCGCGTCTTTTAATCCAGGATACCAACGTGGTTTTAAAGAGCTAAAACCTTCTACACGCCAACGTTTCATTGCGGTATCATTTGAATATCCGGAGCCAAAAATTGAAATAGAAATCTTAGTTAACGAAACAAAAATCGATGCTGATACAGCTAAGAAACTGGTAGCCATTGGTAATAAAATAAGAAATTTAACTGAATTAGGTTTGACTGAAACCGTTTCAACAAGACTTTTAATCGATGCTGCAAAAATTATTCATAGTGGACTTCCAAAAAGATTGTCTGTTCACGCAGCCGTAGTTGAACCATTATCAGATGATTTACAAACCGTGCAAGCATTGAAAGATTTGTGTGATTTGATGATATAAAAGTAGTGTTCAGTTAACAGTTTATAGTGTTCAGTTGAACGCAGTGAAATAGAAATTTAAACTGAATGCAAATCAATAGCTACTGCGCACTGAAAACTGAATACTGAGCACTGAACATTGAATACTGAATACTGAACACTGAACACTGAACACTGAACACTGAACACTGAACACTGAATACTGAACACTGAATACTAAAAAAATGGGATTCGAAATAGATGAATACATAGTTGGGAAGTTCTTTAAACACTTAAAGAAAAGTAAAAAAGTACGTCCCGAAATTCTTGCCAGAACAGTCACCCTGAATGCTATAAAGCCCAGATTGACTATTCTTGCTAGAGCCTTGACTGGAAATCCAATTGAAATTTTTCCCGCGGAACGTGAAGGAGGTTATAAAAACAATAACTTTTTCCTTCCAATTTCTTATGCAGAATTACCATCGAAAGAAGAAAACCTCACTTTTTACCTCTTCAGAATTTTATACTTAAGTGTTCAACAGCGATTGAATTTGAACTGGACTTCAGCGGAAAAAGAACCACCTCTTGAATTATCACAACAAAAAGCACTTGAAACTGCAGAAGAAATTCTAGCTATTTTATTTGACGAATTTTCTATTGATAAAAAATTTCACACGCAATTAAAACAGCATTATGCAGCAAAAGCAACTGAAAAGATAGAAGCTGATTTCTCTTGGATATATGGTAAATGGATGCAGAATGATAAAGAGGTGAAATCAGACTCAGTTCTAGAAAATTTCTCTGACCTGACTAAAAAAGCGAACGAAAACAAACCACTGACCACATTAAAATCAAATGCGGTCGAGGAAGTAATCACTGTTGAATTAGATAAAAAACAACAAGAGGATTATGTGTTGCTTCACAATTTTGAAAAAGCGGAAACTGCTGAAGAATTCAATGGAACATGGCGCGACTTTGATGGTTCAGATGAACTAGAAGACCATCAAGAAGCATTGGAAGAACTTAATATGAAATATACGGTTCGTGTTGATGATACGGCACATTCCGTGTATCAATCCGATTTTGTGGAGAATACTTCGATATCTGAAAGTGCCGAAATAGATGCCAAAGGATTTCATCTTACTTATAGCGAATGGGATTTTAGCAAACGCATTTACAAAGAGAACTTCTGTAAAGTATATCCTAAATCACAACAGAAAACAGATAGCAATTATTACAAAAAAACGATTGCAAAAAACGCATCAACTTTAATAGGTTTGCGTAAAATGTTAACCAATGTCAATAATCGAATGCAACAGCAAAAACGCCAGTTGCAAGGAGATGAATTTGATATTGATGCCATTACAGATTTGTATGTTGATGTTCATTCTAAACGAACACCGTCGGAAAACATATATGTTTCAAACCGAAAAAAAGACAAAGATTTATCCATATTAATTCTGCTAGACATCAGTTTGTCAAGCGATGGTTATGCCGCAGGGAATCGTGTCATTGATATAGAGAAAGAAGTTTCTATTCTCTTTGGAGAAATCCTAAACGAATTTAATATCGATTTTTCTATTGATAGCTTTTACTCTAAAACACGTAATTTCTCGACATATTTAACTGTAAAAGATTTTGACGAAAATTGGAATAGTGCCAAGCATAAAATTGGCGCAATAGAACCTAGCGGTTATACACGAATTGGCGCTGCTTTGCGCCATGCAGGTGCACGTCTTGATACCAGAAACACTAAAAATAAATGGGTTATTCTAATTTCGGACGGAAAGCCTAATGATTACGACAAATACGAAGGTAAATATGGTGTTAACGACGTAAAACAAGCGCTTCGCGAATTGAATAGAAGAAACATTAACTCTTACGCATTAGCAATTGAAGCCCAAGCTAAGTATTACTTACCACAAATGTTTGGTCAAAATCACTATCAAATACTGACAACTCCAGTGGAATTATTACAATCGCTGGTTAAGTTGTACGAAAAAATTAAACATCAAAAATAAATATATAATGAATCCTACTGCAAATACCATAGCACTTCCAGAAGGTCATCCTATACAGGTGTATTTTCAGGAAAAAGAGATTATTAGAACTCTTTTAGCAGAGTTAACCACAACTAGTCCCATCACAGAAATACAAAAATATACCAATATATTCAATCAGCTTTATACGATTGAAAAACGATTTGCTCGAAAGGAAAATCAGCTTTTTCCATTCTTAGAAAAAAAAGGTTGGAATGGTCCTTCCCAAGGAATGTGGTCTTTTCATGATAATTTAAGAGAACAGTTTAGACTGATTCGCTATTATCTAAAAACTAATAATCCCGAAAAAATAAGCACCAATACTCCATTTTTAGTCGATGGTATCAATCGCTTACTACATATTGAAGAAACGGTTTTATTCCCCAATGCGCTCGATTTACTAAAAGAGAATGATTGGATTACAATGCGTGCTGGCGAAGAAGAAATTGGCTGGATGCTTACGCAGCCTCCCGTTCCTTATCCAAACCAAGAATATATAAATCCTAGCCAAGATTTCACGCAGAGAGAATTACCTTTTTCTTTAGAAAACACTTCGCATTATGACGAAGGACATATGACCGTGGAACAAGTGAATTTACTTTTTAGAACTATGCCATTAGATCTTACTTATGTTGATGAGAATGACAAAGTAATTTTTTACAACCGTGGCGAAGAGCGTGTTTTTCCTAGAAGCGCTGGAATTATAGGTCGTGAAGTAAAGTTTTGTCATCCGCCAAAAAGCGTAGGAACAGTTCTTAAAATCTTAGATGAATTTAGAAAAGGAACTAAAAGTGAATCATCTTTTTGGATCAATTATAAAGAAAGACTAATCTACATCCGCTATTTTGCTGTTAGAGATAATGATAAAAACTACAAAGGAGTTATTGAAATGTCACAAGATATTACGGATATCAAAAAAATTGAAGGGGAAAAAAGATTATTAGATTGGGAATAATCTAAATTAAAAAAAGTAAAATGGAAACACTTAAAATAAATTACAAGAATTTATATTTTCCTCCAGGAGGCATACTAATGTGGATTATAATATTTCTGGAGCTCATAACCTTCGGGATGGCACTGATCGCTTTTGCAATTTACGGAAGTGAAGAACCAGCTTTATTTCATGAATCTCGCATGCAGCTTAATAGTACCTTTGGAGCTATAAATACAATTTTTCTTTTGACTAGTGGCTTTTTCATGGCTAGCGCAGTACATGAATTTAAAGAGAAAAACTTAAAAAAATCATCTTTATATTTTAAATTAACAATGCTTGGCGGGCTACTATTTTTAATTCTAAAAAGCGTTGAATATTACCATAAAATTGAATCTGGAATTACTTTAGAAACCAATACTTTCTTTGCTTTTTATTGGTTACTGACTGGATTTCATCTGATTCATGTAATTATGGGTTTAGTTATATTAATCTGGACAAAGAAAGGTATGATGAAGAAAAACTCTGACACAGAAGTTACAGACGTCGAAGCTTGTGCTGCTTTCTGGCATATGTGTGACTTAATTTGGCTTCTATTATTTCCAGTTCTATACTTAATATACTAAAAAATGAAAAACACACTAATTTTCAGCTACGGACTATTGATTTTTTTGACGGTATGTACCGCTTTAATTTCTAACTTTGTTACGCTTTCACCTATTGTTATTGGTTTAATTATGGGATTGTCAGCTCTTAAATTTATATATGTTTCTTTTCAATTTATGGAATTGAAAAAAGCGAACTCCTTTTGGAAAATGAGTTTAATTCTTGTACTATTATTGATCGTTTTATCTGTTGTATTATTAAGAATTAACCTTTAAAAAAAAACATTAAAACATGACAAATGTCATGATAAAAGACAAATTCCTCCACTACTTTTACATTATAAATCAAGATAAATTCAAACCTAATTATTATGAGAAACGAATTCAATTTTATGCAAAAAAGCAGGTTAATTGCTGCAGTACTTATTCTCGCTATCGGACTTTTTTCATGTTCTAAAAAAGAAGAAAAAGATGCAAAATATTATGAAAGCATTAAAGTAGATGGTCAAAAAGTTGCTGAACTTACAGCTCCACCTTTTGTACCAAAACCAGTTGGCGATCGCCCTGCTATGAAACTAGTAGTTAACATGGAGATTACTGAAAAAGAAGGCGAAATGGTAGATGGTGTAAAATATACCTACTGGACATTTGGCGGATCAGTTCCTGGAAGTTTTATTAGAACTCGTGTTGGTGATGAAGTAGAATTTCACCTAAAAAACCACCCAGATAACAAAATGCCTCACAACATCGATTTACATGCTGTTACAGGACCAGGTGGTGGAGCAACTTCTTCACTTGTTGCACCAGGACACGAAAAAGTATTTAATTTTAAAACATTAAATCCTGGGTTATATGTTTACCATTGCGCAACTGCTCCAGTAGGTATGCACATTGCAAACGGAATGTACGGTTTGATTTTAGTAGAGCCAGAAGGTGGATTACCTCCAGTGGACAAGGAGTACTACATCATGCAAGGCGATTTCTATACCAAAGGCGCTTATGGAGAACCTGGAAATCAACCATTTGACATGGATAAAGCTATTAAAGAACAACCTGATTACGTAGTATTTAACGGAAAAGTAGGAGCGCTAACAGGTGATAAATCATTGACAGCTAAAAAAGGAGAAACTGTACGTATTTATATGGGTAATGGTGGACCTAACTTAGTATCATCGTTTCACGCAATTGGAGAAATATTTGATAGAGTGCACGTTGAAGGTGGAGATTTGATTAATAAAAATGTTCAAACTACATTAATCCCAGCTGGTGGTGCTGCAATAGTAGAATTTAAAGTTGAGGTTCCTGGAACATTTATTTTGGTGGATCACTCTATCTTTAGAGCATTCAACAAAGGAGCGCTTGGAATGTTAAAAGTAGAAGGAGAAGAAAACAAAAAAGTATATTCTGGAACAATACAAGAAGGAATTTATTTACCTGAAGGTGGAACAATTCAAAATATGCCAAAAGTAAATGGCGCACCAAAAGTAGCTGTTACTAAAACAGTTGCACAACAAGTTACATCTGGTAAAGCATTGTATGGAAGAACATGTTCAGCATGTCACCAAACTGAAGGGCAAGGAGTTCCTAACGCTTTTCCTCCGTTAGCCAAATCAGATTATTTGAATGCTAATGCTGACAGAGCTGTAAATGCAGTTTTACATGGATTGAGTGGTGAGATTACTGTAAATGGTAAAAAATACAATAACGTGATGACAAGTCAAAATCTTACTGACGATGAAGTAGCTGATGTTTTAACTTACGTATATAACAGTTGGGGAAATAACAAAACTGTGGTAACTCCAGCAAAAGTAAAAGAACTTAGGGCTAAACCAGTTCAAAAAGTGAAAGACATTCATGAATAATAAATAATTAAATAAAACAATACTAAAAAAATAAGAAAATGAAAAAGTACTTTTTTACAATCGCAATGATGGCCTTGGCTTTACAAGGATATAGCCAAAATGTAGATAAAGGGAAAAAAATTTATAACCAAGTTTGTGTAGCTTGTCACCAAGCAACAGGCTTAGGAATACCTGGCGCTTTCCCTCCTTTAGCTAAATCAGATTACTTAAACAAAGATGTAAACAGATCAATTAAGGGAGTTGTAAAAGGACTTAAAGGACCTATTACAGTGAATGGCAAAAAATACAATGCTGAAATGCCTGCACAAGCTTTAAGCGATCAACAAATTGCTGACGCAATGACTTATGTTTACGCAAGTTGGGGTAATAACAAAACTGTTGTAACACCAGCCATGGTCAAAGCACAAAGAAAATAATACATTTAAAATTAAAAAAAATAGCCATGTTGAAAAATAAAATAGTTTTATCATTATTTCTATTATTAATAGCAACATCGCTGTTGGCTCAAGGAGCTAAAATGGTAACTATCAAAGGGGGAACATTTGTTCCCCTTTATGGTGCCACAACTAAAACACCAGTTCAAGTCAAGGCGTTTTATCTTGATGTATATCCGGTTACCAATGCTCAATTCCTCGAATTTGTAAAGAAAAATCCTCAGTACAGCCGTTCTAAAATCAAAGGAATTTTTGCCGATAAAAGCTATCTATCACAATGGGAAAGCGATTTCAATTTCGGAAAAAATAATTTACCTAATGCTCCAGTAACAAATGTATCTTGGTTCGCAGCCAAAAAATATTGCGAATGGCAAGGAGGCAGATTACCTACTATGGACGAATGGGAATATGTAGCCATGGCAGATGAAAAACGAATTGATGCCCGCACTAAAGAAAGTTTTAATAAATACATAATGTCTTGGTATGAGAAACCAAATACTTATGCTAATCCTGTAGGAGCAACCTTCAAAAACTATTGGGGTGTTTACGATATGCATGGATTAGTTTGGGAATGGACTTCTGATTTCAATAGTATTTTTCTTTCTGGTGAATCCAGAAAAGACAAAGATTCAGACAAAAATCTATTTTGCGGAAGCGCTTCAGTAAATGCAACCGATTTAATGAATTATGCAGCCTTTATGCGTTATGCCTTTAGAGGAAGTCTTAAGGCCAATTACAGTACAAGAAATCTTGGCTTCAGATGTGCAAAAGACATAAAAGAGGGTGTAAAACCAACTCAAAAATCAAAAAAATGAAATTAAACCAATCCAATTCAAGTGTAATAGGAGATTGTAAAGCATTCTTCAAAATTAATTTCAGTAGCACTAAACTAATTTTTTTAATAGTAGCTTCTATATTTATATCACTTCAATCATGTAATAAAAGAGTAGAAAAAGACAAAGATGAAGATAAACCAATTTCAGATTTATCCATTTACAACCTTCCTTCACAATGGACTAATCAAGATGGTAAAAATCTCGAAATGAAGGACCTGAAAGGTAAAGTACTAGTAATGGTAATGATTTATACCTCTTGTAAAGCCGCTTGTCCAAGACTTGTAGCCGATATGAGGAACATCGAACAACGCATACCTGCGAAGAAAAAAGACAATGTAAAGTTTGTGCTTGTGAGTATTGATCCTGAAGTGGACACTCCTAAAAGACTAAAAGCATTTGCCGCTGAAAATAAAATGACTGGAGATCAATGGGTTTTCCTTCGTTCCACAGAAGAAAATACACGCGAGTTTGCCGCGGTTCTAGCAGTAAACTACAAAAAAATAGATCCCATCGACTTTTCTCACTCCAATATTATAAGTGTATTTAACGCTGAAGGAGAACTTGCCTATCAGCAAGAAGGTCTGGGTGTAAATTCAGATCCAACAATAAGTAAAATTACAGAAGAAGCTAACAAGCTAAACTAATCCACCATGAAATCTTTCAAAAAAATTAGTTTATCATTTCTAATAATGATAAGCGCAATAACTTACGCCCAAGAATTTGACGCCAATTTACAATTAAGACCACGTTTTGAGTACAGAAATGGGTATAAAAATTTAATTTCAAACGGCGAAGAGGCTACTTCATTCATATCACAGCGGTCTCGCCTTAATTTTAATTTTGGCCAAGATAAATTAAAAACCAAGTTAACGCTACAAAATGTTCGTACTTGGGGAGATGTTGCGACAACAACAGCGTCAGACAAAAATGGAATTGCTATTTTTGAAGCTTGGGCACAATATGATTTGAATCCTGAATGGTCAACACGTATAGGACGCCAAGTTATATCCTATGACAACCAACGTATATTAGGCGAAATTGACTGGTCACAACAAGGCCAAAACCATGATGCAGCCTTGATCTCATTCCATCGTAAAAGCAATCAGTTAGATTTAGGATTTGCGTTAAACGCCAATGCAGAAAATCTAGTTGCTCCAAAAACGCCTTATACAACTAACTATAAATCCATGCAATATGCTTGGTATCATACCAAACTAGACAAAGTAGGAATGAGTTTATTACTTTTGAATACAGGTTATGAGTTTCAAAAAACACCTACAGATTTAGAAGTAGATTATAAACAAACCTTTGGGACGTACCTTACTTTTAAGGAAAAACAATGGGACATCAATTTAGGTGTTTATGGTCAAACAGGGGAATCAGCTGACAAAAACGTTAATGCTTGGTATGCTGGAGCTTATTTTGGCTACGAAGCTTCAAAAGAATTTAAAGTTGGTTTAGGACATGAATACCTTTCAGGGAAAGATCAAAATGATTTTAGTTCAAATAATAAATCGTTCACTCCTCTTTTTGGTACTAACCATGGCTTTAATGGTTTTATGGATTATTTTTACGTTGGAAATCACCAAAACAGTGTTGGTTTAAATGATACCTACCTAAAATTAAACTATACTTTTAATAAATGGCAATTTGCATGTATACCGCATATCTTTAATGCACCAAATACAGTACTAAACGCAACTAGCCAAAAAATGGATGCTTATCTAGGAACAGAGTTAGATTTGACCGCTGCTTATACTGTTCAAAAAGATATTGTTGCTATGGCAGGATATTCACAAATGTTTGGCTCATCAACCTTAGAGCGCATTAAGACTGTTGCTAATGCATCAGACACCAATAATTGGGTTTGGGTAATGGTCTCATTTAGTCCAAGAATTTTCACTTCAAAATAATACCTTTTATTAATTCAACAAAAAGGGGCAATCAATACACTTTGATTGCCCCTTTTTTATTCGGGTAAAAGTTTATGCTGAAAAAATAGCATCTACTATTTTTAATAAATGCTATGGATACTTTATAAAGATAAATACGGCTACTTTTTTGACTTTATCTCGTTAGCCGAAAAGCTCATATTTACTTCTTTGATCATTTTGCCTTTTTCATAAAACTGCCAAATCCCTTCTTTCTTACCATTAACAAACTGACCTTTTGAGACCATAATACCATTACCATCCTGGAAGATCGCTAACCCTTCATATACATCATTCTTGAAATTAGATTCTTCCAGCACATCACCTTTCTCTGTATATTTTTTATAAAAACCATTTTTTAAATTATTTTTGTACATGATTTCTTCTGCTATTTTACCGTTAATATAGAAGGAAGTACGCAAACCTTCTAGTTTTCCCTTACTGTAATTTTCAGTACACATGATTGATTGTGAATCTAAATGGTAATATTTCCATAGTCCTTCAAATTGTTTGTTTACCACTTTTCCTTCACTCACTTTACTATTTTTCTGATTGTAAAAGATAGTATAAGCTGAATTATCTTTAGGATCAAACTCTCTAGTTGCTATTACAGTTTTAGCTTTAGTATCATCATAAAACTTGAAAATGCCAATTTCTTTTCCATGCACAAAAGTTCCTTCATAACGTGGTCGTTTTGATTCTTCATACGCTCCTTTCCAAAGACCGTTCTTCAGTCCTTTATCGTCTAATTTATTAAAATCAGTTTGAGCGCTAACCCTAAAGACAGATAACTGCATTAGTACAAACAGACACAAAAACAATATTCTTTTATTTTTCATTTGGATAGTTCTAAAATTCACATTATTCAAACAAATTTAAGTCCTTTTTATTGTAAACCATCTATAAAATTAGAATGATGCAAATCAGCTCATTTAAAAGCCAATGTACTTACTACCTTAATTGCATAAAAAAATCACTATTATATATTGTTTAATTTTTCTTAAAACACTTTTTACAAAAAATATTTCAAAAAGGCACATATCACAATACAAGCACGCTAAGTAACTAACTAATAGAGGTTAAACAAATAACAAGTAATTCATAAAATATTATTTTTGTTTAATCTTTATTGTAATTTTATAAACAGTTACAGAAAAACAACTATTTAAACCTATTTAAACAAAAAACAAACATTATGAAAAATCTATTAAAATTAAAAGTATTAGCACTTATGCTTATCGCAATTGGATTCGTATCATGCGATAATAATGACGACCCTATGCCAGTAGATAATACCATTACAGGATTAGCAGTTAAAAATGAAAATTTAAAAATTTTAGTACAAGCATTAACCCGTGCAGATTTAGCAACAACTTTAAAAGGAGCTGGTCCATTTACAGTTTTTGCACCAACAGATGCAGCATTTACTGCCTTTTTGAAAACAACTCCCTACGCAACTATTAATGATGTACCTAAAGATGTATTGACACAAATTTTATTAAACCACGTCGTAAGTGGCTCAGTAAAATCGACAGCTTTGACGACAACTTATATTAAAACATTAGCTAAAGGAAGTGCTTCTGCCACTAATAATTTAAGCATGTATGTTGATATCACATCAGGTGTCAAATTAAACGGCGTGGCTACAGTTACTACCGCTGATGTAATGGCTTCTAACGGAGTTATACATGTAGTTGATGCAGTAATTGGATTACCAACAGTTGTAACACATGCTCTTGCTAACAAAAATTTCACTTCTCTCGTAGGCGCTTTAACAGGTTCAGGACAGCCAAATTTCGTAGGCACTTTATCAGGAACAGGTTCATTTACAGTATTTGCACCAACTAACGCAGCTTTTACTGCTCTAAATACAGAACTAGCTCCTGGTGGAATTGCTAGCGTATCAGCAGCTAACTTGACTAAAGTGCTACAATATCATGTAGTAAGCGGCGCAAATGTACTAGCAGCAACTTTGACAGAAGGGCAAATAGTAACTCCAATTTTAACACCAGCACAAACATTTACTATTCAATTAACAGGTGGTGCAAAAATAAAAGATGCTAGGAATAGAGTGTCCAACATTATTATAACTGATGTGCAATGTTCAAATGGAGTAATTCACGCAATTGACAAAGTACTTTTACCAACGTTCTAAGAAAAATAGGTTAGTTGTTAATTCCCGACTTTTAAATAAGTCAAATTTTGAAAAGACGGACTGTAAACCTCATGGTTTATAATCCATCTTTTTTATATAAAAAAATCTTTTGAAGTAAGATAGTTTTTTTTTTGGTTTTCAGTGATTTAAACAGAATTAATCAGATCTAAAGAAAAAAAATATTTAATAGTTACCATTAAAACAATAACCTTGTAATAAACATTCCAAAAAACATAAAAAGATAGAGTGAAAAAATAATCACCGTCATAATTCCAATATATTTATAATGCGATTTTAAATATCCTAAAGAAGTAATCAATACTTCTGAATCATTATCTCGTAACGCTGCTTTAGCATTAGCAGCAAATTTATTTAAATAATAGACAGGAAAGAAATAAACCACCGCCATTACTATGTAAAGGAAAGTGATAAAAATCCCAAAAGAAGAACCCGCAAAGCCTAACATTGAACTTGTTCTACCCATACCACTAAATATTGTTCCAGCAAATAAAGCTATTAAAACAATAAAACCAATTCCTATATATCCAATGATAGATAAAAAGTAGGCCCATTTTGCAGTTTCTTTCAAAAAGTCTTTTGCCGACTCATTAAGCTTCATCTCGAAATTTCCAATAACTGATTGTTCGTCCATAATTTTTAGTTTTAAGTTAGATTTCAAATTTAACAAAAAAATTAAGACATAACATAAAAACAAATTAATTACGATTCTACTAAAAACAAAAAACCACTTAACTTTAGTTAAGTGGTTTTATTAAGAGCCGGCGGAGGGACTCGAACCCACGACCTGCTGATTACAAATCAGCTGCTCTAGCCAACTGAGCTACGCTGGCGACTCATTACGGGTGCAAATATAAGGGTGAATTTCTAATTTCCAAAAGAAATTCAAACTTTTTTTGCTTTTTTTTCAACTACAATTCGTTGATTTTAGCAATCAATTGATTAGCAGTTTGTTCCAATTCAACATTGATTTGTTTGAAGTGTGCTTTTTTGTTTTCAACTTTTTTTGCGTTCACTTTAGTGATCAAAGCGTCAAAAGCAGCAATAGCCTCATCAATTAAATCATTAGTTTCTGTTGTTGGTTTTCCAGTTGTAGAAATTTCGAACAAGTAAACTGCTTCAATAATATCTCCTAAAACGTAGTTGATGTCTTTTTTTAAATTCTTAACGTTTGCCATTTTTATTTTTTTAAAATTTGAATTTTCATTTGCGTGTGCAAAAGTACACATAATCTTTCTATTACGGGCTATGAAATGTAAATTTCTAAAATTGAAGCTTTTCCGCTGATAATCAATTGACTTATTCCAGCTGGAATTAATAGCGTATCTCCTTTTTTATATTTATAAACAGCATCATTATATTCTATTTCAAATTGTCCATCGATACACATATAAACAGTAAAACTTTTACCATTCTTATTTACAGCAATCTTTCCGTCTAGTGGAATAAAATTAGTCGTAAAATAAGGACATTCCACTACCGGGTTAGACTTATTTAAATCTTTAGTATAGTCTTTTTTCGTTTCTACTACATTATAATTTATTGCTTCTAGAGCTAAATCAACGTGCAGCTCTCTTGTAGCGCCTTGAGCATCTACTCTATCAAAGTCATACAATCGATACGTAATATCAGATGTTTGTTGTATCTCTGCAACAACTAAACCAGCTCCAATTGCATGAACAGTACCAGTTTCTAAAAAGAAAACATCTCCTGATTTAACTTTCACATCATCTAAAATAGAGAGTAAAGTTTTATTTTCTAGATTTTCTAAATATTCAGCTGCATTCGAATTTTTTTTGAAACCAACAATTATGCGCGCATCTTCATCAGCCTGCATGATGTACCACATTTCAGTTTTACCAAAAGAATCATGGCGCTTTTTAGCTAAAGCATCATTTGGATGAACCTGAATTGACAAATCTTCGCGAGCATCTAAGTATTTAAAAAGTAATGGAAATTCCTTCCCGAAACGAGCATATACTTCAGTTCCTAAAATCTCATTTGGATTGTCATTAATAACATCCATCAATGACTTACCTTTTAAATCTCCGTTAGCAATAATACTAACATCCCCTTTTACAGTCGATATTTCCCAACTTTCGCCAGTAATATTAGACGTGATTGGTTTGTTAAGTTCTATTTTTAGCTTTTCGCCACCCCAAATTCTTTCTTTTAAAATGGGATTAAATTGTAAAGGATATATTTTTGAATTCATCTACTTTTATTTTTTTTATCTTGACAAAATTAAACAACTAATTTTTTAATTGCTTCGAGCGCTTTAGGAATATGCTTTGCAGCTAACATGCTATCAAAAATCATTTGAACAACACCATTTTTATCAGTTACATAAGTCACTCGTCCTGGCAGCAAACCAAACATTCCTGTAGGAACTCCAAATAATTTTCTGATTTTTTTATCAAAATCAGACAAAAGGATAAACGGCAATTTATATTGTTTGCTGAACTTTAAATGCGAAGCAACCGTATCACTACTAATACCTATAACTTCAGCACCAAGATCTTTAAAATCTTCGTATTGATCTCTAAAACTGCATGCTTGAGTAGTACAACCAGGAGTATTATCTTTTGGATAAAAATAAATCACTAATGGTTTTTGGCCAACGATATTCTGACTATCAAAATCATTACCGTTAGTATCTTTAGCGGTAAAATTCGGGATTTTATCTCCTATTTTCAATTCCATTATTCTCCTTTATAGGTTACAAAATTTCGAGGGGTTTCGTACAAAACGACTTCTAAATCGAATTCAGGTTTAATTCTTTTTCTTATTTTATTCCAAATAACAACTACAATATTTTCTGCAGTTGGATTCAAATCTTGAAATTCCGGAACATCTAAATTTAGATTTTTATGATCAAATTGATTTTCTACATCTTCTTTAATAATATCGCTAAGAAATTTAACATCCATAACATATCCCGTTTCTGGATCAATTTCACCCGTCACACTTACAATCAAATCGTAATTGTGTCCATGAAAATTAGGATTATTACACTTACCAAAAATCGCATCATTTTGTTCGAAACTCCAATCTTTTCTATATAATCTATGTGCCGCATTAAAATGGGCTTTTCTTGAAATAGTAACTCTCATAAAATGGTTTACGTTAGCTGTTATATTAGTAACCTTATGTCGCTAAAGGACTTCTGCTTTCTTCTAAAAAGTGATAAAACTCATCAAAAATTATTTTGAACCAAATCGTATATAGCTCAGGATAAATTTCCATATCTTTTTTAACATCCTCAATTTTCATCCATTTCCAACTTTCAACTTCATCCGGATTAATTACTGGTGCATCATTATAGTACCCAATCATAACATGATCTAATTCATGTTCCGTTAAACCATTATCAAAAGGCGCTTTGTATATAAAATGAAAAAGTTCTTTAAGTGCTACTTTAAAACCCATTTCCTCAAATAATCTTCGACTGCCTGCTTGAATATTTGTTTCTCCGTTGCGCTGATGACTGCAGCAGGTGTTTGTCCACAACAAAGGCGAATGATATTTGTGATGCGCACGCTGCTGCAACATGATTTCGTTTTTACTGTTTAAGATAAAAACAGAAAAGGCACGATGTAAAACTGCTTTTTCATGTGCTTCAAGTTTTGGCATTAATCCTATTTGCTCATCACTTTCATTAACTAAAATTACGTTCTCTTCTATCATATCAATGTATTTCACTTCAAAAATACAAAAAAGAAAATTAGCGAACCAGCCTTTAACGTTCTGTTTCGTTTTGTTCACGTTCACTAATCAACAAGCTTTTGATTATAAAGGAATTCTTAACTAGAAGACTACTAAAACTTGATAATATAGCTAAATTTAAAAACCAAATTCGCAATATAAACGTAAATACAAATAGTTAAACCTTACTTAAATCAATATTAAATTATAGCGCATATCACTTACATCAACGCATTATCAGTTTATCTTTGCTTTGAAAACAAAGAGAATGTGAGTTTAACACAAAGAAATTTAACGAATAATGCACTGCTAACAACTTTGCTAATTCAACAAAAAAAAATATACTAATTATGAAAACAAAAACTCAATTTTTCAGTCTTTTATTAATGCTTCCTTTATTCATGTTTACCGCGTGTGGTCAGAATATAAAAAAACAGAAAAATACAAAAAACGCCATAACTATGGAAAATAAAATAGAAAAACCTGGGAATCCCTATTATTCAAATACCGATACGACAAAACTAAACATTAGCAATGCTGAATGGAAAAAAGTTTTACCCGAAGATGTGTATGACGTAACTCGTAAGGCGGATACAGAGCGACCTTTTACAGGAAAATACTGGAACACTGACGTCAAAGGAACCTATTACTGTGCAGCTTGTGGCAACAAATTATTCCGCTCTGGCGCAAAATTTTCTAGCACTTGCGGTTGGCCAAGTTTCTTTGAACAAGAAAGCAAAAATAGTGTAGTCTTCAAAACGGACAATTCCCTTGGAATGGAAAGAATTGAAGCACTTTGCGGACGATGCGATGGTCACTTAGGGCATCTTTTTGACGACGGACCTGAACCAACTGGAAAAAGATATTGCATGAATTCAATTGCTCTTGACTTTATACCTGACACGAAATAATTATGAAAAAAATATTTTTAATGTGCATATTGACAACATTTAGTTTGTTCGCACAAAAAAACACAACAGATAAAAAGGTAAAACAATCCAATCTTGAAACCATCACTATAGCTGGTGGCTGTTACTGGTGTGTTGAGGCTATTTATGAAAATTTAGATGGAGTAAAATCAGTAGTTTCAGGATATGCGGGTGGAAAAATGCCAAATCCTACTTATGAAGAAGTTTCAACTGGAAAAACAGGTCACGCTGAAGTAGTTCAGATTACATACGACAAGAACGTTACTAATTTGGACGAAATTTTCAATGTCTTTTTTACCGTGCATGATCCTACTACTCTAAATCGCCAAGGCGCTGATGTGGGAACACAATATCGCTCCGCTATTTTTTATAAAAATGAAGAACAAAAAAAAGCTGCTCAATCAATAATTAATGCGCTTAAAAAAGGAAAAATTTACGACAGTCCAATTGTAACAACACTAGAACCGTTAACCCAATTTTATAAAGCTGAAAATTACCAGCAGAATTATTACGCAAACAATAAAAGTCAGCCGTATTGTAAATTAGTTATTCAGCCTAAAATAGAAAAGTTTGAAAAATTATTTAAAGACCGATTGAAAAATAAAAAATAGGATAAAACAAGAAAACCGTCTCGCAAAAAAAGCAAGACGGTTTTCCTATTTTATTTAATACAGCATTTCTTCAAAAAAAATTTGATTTAGAAGAATATGATTTTTATTATTTTTTTAAAACTTCAGCGATAATCAATGCACATTTTTCACCATCAATAGCTGCCGAAATAATACCACCTGCATAACCTGCTCCTTCTCCGCACGGATACAAACCCTTTATTTGCAAATGCTCATAGCTATATAAATCTCTAGGGATTCGTACAGGCGATGATGTTCTAGATTCAGGTGCATGAAGTATCGCTTCATTAGTCAAGTACCCACGCATCGATTTACCGAATTCCGTAAAACCTTCTCTTAAAATTTGACTTAAAAAGCCGGGAAAAACCTGCCCCATTTCCACCGAAGTAGTTCCAGGAACATACGATGTTTTAGGAATATCGGCTGAAACTCTGTTTTGAGTAAAATCGATCATACGCTGTGCAGGAACTTTTTGACTTTCTCCCGCTAAATGCCATGCTTTCTGCTCAATATTTTTTTGGAATTCCATTCCAGCCAAAGCGCCAAATTTAGCAAATGGTTTAAAATCCTCCAATTTCAATTCTATTACAATCCCAGAATTAGCGGTAATTTGATCACGTTTAGAAGGTGACCAACCGTTAGTAACCACTTCGCCAGGACTTGTCGCACATGGCGCAATAACTCCACCTGGACACATACAAAACGAATACATTCCGCGACCATTTACCTGCTTTACAATAGAATAAGGCGCGGGCGGTAAATGTTCACCACGGTAATCACAACTATACTGGATACTATCAATTAATGATTGTGGATGTTCCGCTCTTACTCCCAAGGCAAAAGGCTTTGCTTCAATAAAAACTTCCTTTTTATCCAATAATTCATAAATATCACGGGCAGAATGGCCTGTAGCAAGAATTATTTTGTTAGCAAGAATTGTATCTCCCTTTTGAGTAACAATTCCTTGCACTTCATTATTTTTTATTAGAATATCTGTTAGTCTTGTTTCGAATAAAACTTGCCCTCCAAATTCAATAATTTTCTCGCGAATGTCTTGAATGATTTGAGGTAACTTATTCGTCCCTATGTGCGGATGAGCATCTATTAAAATATCTGGAGTAGCACCAAAAGCAACAAATAATTCCAAAATTCGAGTTACATCGCCTCGTTTTTTTGAACGAGTATATAATTTCCCATCAGAGTAAGTTCCTGCACCACCTTCGCCAAAACAATAATTAGAATCTTCGTTTACAACATGATCTACATTGATCGCTTTCAAATCGCGACGACGTCCACGAACATCTTTTCCGCGCTCTATAACTATTGGTTTCAAACCCACTTCTATCAATTGTAAAGCGGCAAATAATCCTGCGGGTCCAGCGCCCACAACAATTACTTCTTGCGCATTCGAAACATTTTTGTAGTCAGGAAGCTGGAATTTAGTTTCTTGAAAAGTTTCTCCTTTTAAAAAAATTAAAACTTTTAAATTTATTTTTACTGATTTTTGACGCGCATCAATAGATCGTTTCAAAATAGAAACATGCTGAATTTCATTGACAGCAACTTTGATTTGTTTTGACAAATATTCTTTTAGCAACAATTCGTTGGCAGCAATTTCGGGAGTAACTTGTAATAGAAGTTCGTGTGGCATTTTTTATTGTTTAATCATTGCTTTGTTATTTTGTTTATTCAAATAACGAAAACAAAGTGCAAAAGTAGTATTTTGAAGTGAAATTAGTTCTTGAATCCGAAATGCTTTTTCAAATTAGACTTTGTAACTTTGGAGATTAAAAGAAAGAACCTTTATAATTCATAAAAATATGTCTAGAAAAATAAAACTAATCTGGGATTTCCGTGGACCAGCTTCCGCAAAAACTGCTGAGCATCATGAAATTCACTTAAAGGAATACATTACCATAAAAAAACTACCAATTAATATCACCGGTTTTCAAATAATCAATGAAATGTATGCTATAGCCTTTATGGTAGTAACGGACGAAAATATGATTGCTGTTCGTAATACTTTAAAACCACATCGAGGTGAAGTTTATGAAGGATAAATTCCAAATAAAAAACTCCAAATTCTAACAATATAAGTAGTTAGAATTTGGAATCTATATGTATTAAAATTTCTTTCTTTTTAATTCGCTACTTCACTAATAAACTTAATTCGCATCAAACGTAATTCGTCAAGATCATAGTCGCCATCAAATTCTTTTAGGGCAGCTTCTATATTATCAGACTCTGATTCCATAAAGTAATCGTGAATTTCTTCTTGCTGATCATCATCAAGCATATCGTCAATCCAATATTTAATATTCAACTTAGTTCCAGAATAAACAATTTGCTCCATTTCTTTTATCAGAGCATCCATACTTAAACCTTTTGCCGAAGCAATATCTGTAAGAGCGAGTTTGCGGTCAATATTCTGTATAATATATAATTTATTGACAGAATTAACACCAGTTGATTTTACTACTAAATCATCAGGTCTTACAATGTCATTATCTTCAACATACCTGCTAATTAATTCAAGAAATTCTTTGCCGTATTTCTTAGCTTTTCCTTCCCCTACTCCATGGATATTAATCATTTCTTCTTGCGAAACAGGATATTTTAAAGCCATATCTTCTAACGAAGGATCTTGAAAAACTACAAAAGGAGGAACACCCACTTTTTTAGCTACTTTTCTTCGTAAGTCTCTCAACATACCCATAAGTACCTCATCAGCAACGGCTGTTGACTTAGCTGCTGTTACAATAGCACCATCAACAATTTCATTATATTCATGATCTTCAGACATCATAAAAGATTCAGGATTTTTGATAAAATCCAATCCTTTTTTTGTGATTTTTACAATTCCGTAAGTCTCGATATCTTTTGATAAATAACCTGAAACTAAGACTTGTCTCAACAAAGCCATCCAGTATTTTTCATCGTGGCCTACACCACAACCAAAAAATGATTGTACATCAGTTCTATGCGCTTTTATGACTGCATTTACACGTCCAATTAAAGTAAAAACAACTTCTTTAGATTTGTATAAATGTTTAGTATCTCGTACAACTTGCAGAAGTTTCACAACTTGATCTTGAGCTTCAACTTTTGTTTTCGGATTGCGAACATTATCATCCATATCAGCACCTTCGCCAGTAACATCGTCAAATTCTTCACCGAAATAGTGGAGTAAAAACTTGCGTCTTGACATAGAAGTTTCGGCGTAAGCCACGACTTCCTGCAACAGAGCAAAGCCTATTTCCTGCTCAGCAACTGGTTTTCCCGACATGAATTTTTCTAATTTTTCGACATCCTTATAAGAGTAATAGGCTAAACAATGCCCTTCGCCACCGTCACGGCCTGCACGTCCCGTTTCTTGATAATAACTTTCAAGAGATTTGGGAATATCATGATGAATCACAAAACGCACATCGGGTTTATCAATTCCCATTCCGAAAGCGATCGTTGCTACCACTACATCTACATCTTCCATAAGGAACATATCTTGATGTTTAGCACGAGTTTTTGCATCTAATCCTGCATGATAAGGTACAGCACTTATTCCGTTGACTTGCAAAACCTCGGCAATAGCCTCTACTTTTTTGCGGCTCAAACAGTAAATAATACCTGATTTTCCTTTGTGTTGTTTTATGAAACGAATAATATCCGATTCGATATTTTTAGTTTTAGTACGTACTTCGTAGTATAAATTAGGTCTGTTAAAAGATGCTTTAAAAGTATTCGCATCAGTCATATCAAGATTTTTCAATATATCCTCTTGCACTTTTGGAGTAGCAGTAGCGGTCAAGCCAATGATAGGAACATCGCCTAATTGTTTAATAATATGCTTAAGATTCCTGTATTCTGGTCTAAAATCATGTCCCCATTCTGATATACAATGGGCTTCATCAATGGCTACGAAAGAGATAGTAACCTTTTTAAGAAAATTGACATATTCCTCTTTAGTTAATGATTCAGGCGCAACGTACAGCAATTTAGTTAATCCTGATGTAATATCTTTTTTAACTTGAGCAATTTCAGTTTTTGTAAGTGAAGAATTTAGCACATGGGCGATTCCATTTTCCGAAGATAAACTTCTGATCGCATCTACCTGATTTTTCATTAAAGCAATTAGAGGCGAAACTACTATAGCAGTTCCTTCTTGAGTTAAAGCAGGCAATTGATAACAAAGCGATTTTCCTCCTCCTGTGGGCATAATCACAAAGGTATTCTGCTGGTTCAGTATACTTTTTATGACTTGTTCCTGCAATCCTTTGAATTGGCTAAAGCCAAAATACTTCTTTAATTCTTTGTGTATGTCAATTTCGTTTGGATTCATTCTTTATTACGTGGTATTTTGTATAAATTTGCAACATCTAAAGATACAAATTTCTTTTACACATACAAATTTTAATTATTCTGTTTTGATTACTAAAGAAAACATATTGGCTAGCGCCAAAAACACAATTCTATCGGAAAGCCAATCTATAGCGAAACTAGCTGATTTTCTGGACGAAAACTTTATTGAAGCCACGCAAAGAATCTATAATTCTAAGGGACGACTAGTCGTAACTGGCATAGGGAAAAGTGCCATTATTGCTCAAAAGATGGTTGCTTCATTCAATTCTACTGGTACACCATCGCTATTTTTGCACGCATCGGAGGCAATACATGGCGATTTAGGCATGATTCAAAGCGAAGATGTGATTATTTGCATTTCAAAAAGTGGCAACAGTCCAGAAATTAAAGTTCTAGTTCCTTTGTTGAAACGATTTGGAAACACTTTGATCGCAATAACAGGTAATATCGCTTCTTTTTTAGCAAAAGGATCTGATATTATTCTGAATACTACAGTCGATTCTGAAGCATGTCCAAACAATCTAGCGCCTACAAACAGCACTACCGCACAATTAGTTATGGGTGATGCACTTATTGTTTGCCTGATGGAAATGCGTGATTTTAAACCCGAAGATTTTGCAGTTTACCATCCTGGCGGCGCGTTAGGTAAGAAATTATTACTTCGCGTAAAAGATATGCTGGAACATAGCTTAAAACCAATGGTACCTCCAAATGCATCTATTAAGGAAGTTATTTTTGAAATATCAGAAAAGCGCCTTGGCGTAACTGCTGTAGTGGACAATAATGTAGTAATAGGCATTATTACTGACGGTGATATCAGACGAATGCTAAATGAGAGAGATACTTTTGCTGATTTGACCGCAGTTGATATTATGACAAAGAACGCAAAAATAACTTCGTCTGATGCGATGGTAGTGGACGCGTTGAACATAATGGAAAATTTCTCCATAACACAATTAGTTGTTGTTGATGGTGGCGATTATAAAGGCGTACTACATTTACATGACATTTTAAAAGAAGGAATCGTATAATGGCTAAAAAAAACTTAAACGAAATGTCGTTCTTAGACCATCTTGAAGAATTACGATGGTTATTGGTTCGCAGTACAATTGCAATATTAATTGTGGCAACTTTCACTTTTTTTGTAAGTGATTATATTTTCGATGAAATTATTTTTGGCCCTACAAGTCCAAATTTTATAACCTATCGATTTTTCTGTGATTTATCCAATCAATTAGGTTTTGCTGAAAATATTTGTGTGACCGAGATGCCATTTATTATCCAAAACACGAATGTTGAGGGACAAATTAATGTCTTGATTTGGACTTGTATAACCGCAGGTTTCATTCTTGGCTTTCCCTTTATACTATGGGAAATTTGGAAGTTTATCAGTCCTGCCTTATATGAAACCGAAAAAAAGCATGCCAAACTTTTTATTTTTTCGTCTTCCTTACTATTTTTCTTAGGCGTTCTGTTTGGCTATTATGTCATAGTGCCGATGTCCGTTAACTTTTTTGCCACTTTTTCTGTCAGTGCAGTAGTAAAAAACCAATTTAGCATTGATTCGTATATCGGGATGGTCAAAACGAGTGTTATCGCTTGTGGATTATTTTTCGAATTACCAATAATTATTTATTTCTTGACTAAACTAGGTTTAGTAACACCAGAATTTTTAAGAAAATACTGGAAATATGCTGTTATTATAATCTTAATCGTTGCAGCAATTGTGACTCCGCCAGATGTTGTAAGCCAAATAATTGTTACAATCCCTATGCTTATAATATATGAAGTGAGCATTTTAATTTCAAAAATAGTAGTGAAAAATCAAAACAAAATAAATGGCTGATATAATAGAAGAATTCAACGAATACCGTTCTAAAATGAACGAGAAATTATTGGCAGACAATAATAAAATTGTAAAGAGAATTTTCAACTTGGACACTAATGCGTATGCTGCGGGAGCGTTAGATGTAAAAACGAAAGAATTACTAGGTCTTGTAGCTTCAGCCGTTTTGCGTTGTGACGACTGCGTAAAGTATCACTTAGAAACCAGCCATAAGGAAGGTGTAACTAAAGAAGAAATGATGGAAGCAATGGGAATTGCCACGCTAGTAGGTGGAACTATTGTAGTACCTCATTTGCGCAGAGCATACGAATTCTGGGAAGCATTAGAAAATAATTAGAAAATTCTAAAATTGAAGTTAAAAACTAAAACCAAAGAAGCGAAATTCGTTTCTTTGGTTTTAGTTAACGATTAAACCTATAAACATGAAATTAAGAGCCGAAAATCTAGTCAAAACTTATAAAGGACGTAGTGTTGTAAAAGGCATTTCGGTGGAAGTGAATCAAGGAGAAATCGTTGGACTTTTAGGCCCAAACGGTGCTGGAAAAACTACCTCTTTTTATATGATTGTTGGGTTGGTTAAACCAAATTCAGGCAATATCTTTTTAGATGATCTAGATATTACAGATTATCCTATGTACAAAAGAGCTCAACAAGGAATAGGTTATTTAGCACAAGAAGCATCTGTTTTTAGAAAATTAAGCATTGAAGATAATATATTGAGTGTTTTGCAATTGACAAAACTTTCCAAAGCAGAACAAGAGGCCAAAATGGAAAGTTTAATCGATGAGTTTAGTTTGCAACACATTCGTACGAATCGAGGTGATTTACTTTCTGGAGGAGAACGTCGTCGTACGGAAATTGCACGTTGTCTTGCTACCGATCCTAAATTCATACTACTAGACGAACCTTTTGCAGGTGTTGACCCAGTTGCTGTTGAGGATATTCAGCGCATTGTAGCCCAACTAAAAAACAAGAATATAGGTATTTTGATTACAGATCACAACGTACAAGAAACCCTTGCAATTACAGACAAAACCTATTTAATGTTTGAAGGAGGAATTCTTAAAGCTGGAATACCGGAGGAATTAGTGGAGGATGAAATGGTACGTCGCGTATATCTTGGACAAAACTTTGAGCTAAGAAAGAAAAAACTTGAGTTTTAATTCTGTTTAAAAACATTCAATTTTTAAAGTGTACCAATCTTAATTTCTTAAAAAAAATGGAAAACAAACAAAAACCATCAGAAGAGACCAAAAGAGAATGGCACCAAGACCCACACAATTGGATTTGGGGAATTTTCTATTATAATAAAAAAGACAATCGTATTTTTCCGCCCAAAAGAATTGCATGGATGGGCTGGACTGTGAATTTTGCTAATCCAATGTCTGTAAGCGTTTTATTGATCGCGTTAGTATTGATTATCACATTAGCTTTACAAAAACAATAAATACTGCACCTACTCTACCGTAATAAATTGCAATTGTTGTAAATCTCCATTATAGATATTGACATCAACATTACCTTTGATTCCTGGTATGGAGGCTTTCTCTGTAAATTGCCAAAAAAGCCAGTTTGAGTCAATTTCCTCTCTGTAGAAGTTATAATTTGCAATCCAAAAAAGATAATCACTAAATTCTTCTTTTAAGAAATCATCATAATAGCGTTCACCTGTATAAATGATAGGCTTCACACCATAATGCGATTCTACCGTTTGTAGCCATCGCTTCAAACCCAACTTAAGATTAGCGATAGATTGATTTTTAGGTAATTTTTCAATGTCTAAAACAGGCGGTAAATCTCCTTTTTCAAGCGTAACAGTCGTAATAAAAAGTTCTGCTTGCTCGAGCGAATTTTCATTTGGGCGATAATAATGATAAGCACCACGAATCATTTTATTTTCTTTGGCGCCACGCCAATTCCTTTCAAACTGTCTGTCCGGGCGGTCTTTCCCAACTGTCGCACGAATAAAAACAAAGTGTAATGGATATTTTTTCTCGATTGTATCAACATATGACCAACTTATCTTTCCTTGATACTCACTGACATCAATACCAATACTCTTACCTTCATGTTTTTCTAAAACTTGAAAATTGCGAACATCAGAAATGCGTTTGGCTTCACTTTCTGCTTTGATCACTCGATTCGACTTAAAACTAAAATAATAAGCTAAACCATTCTGATAATGAAAACCTACACCTATTATCAAAGCAATTAGGAATAAAATAATCGAATAACGCAGTAACTTACCTGAGAAAACACCTTTCTTTCTTTGGCGTTTACGCACTACCGAAGTCCTTTTACTAACTACTTTTTTTCTCATTCAAAATTACTTTTGAAGCACCTTATTATTCGCTACAGAAAGCAAAACATATAGGAGAATCAATAAAGGAATCCCTAAATATCGAAAGAAAATCAACAATAGAACAGACAATATGAGAAAGATAACTTGTAACGCATTTTGTCTAAAACTAAATTTCTTTATTTTTAATGAAAATAATGGAATCTCGGCATTCAACATATAAGCGCTTAAGAGTGTAATTATAAGTAAAAACCATTGATTTGTTAAAAGTTCGAGAACAAACAAGGATTCTGAAAATTGTAAAACTAAGGGCAAACTTAAAATAAAAAGTGCATTAGCAGGTGTTGGTAAACCAATAAATGAATCCGTTTGACGCGTATCTATATTGAAATTAGCCAAGCGATAACAAGACCCTAATGCAATTATAAATCCTAAAAATGGAAAAAACTGCATAATGCCTTCTGTAGAGGTATTACTACTCATCATTTGAAACATTACTAAACCAGGCACTACGCCACTAGTAACCATATCAGCTAGAGAGTCTAATTGTAATCCAAGCGGACTCGACACTTTGAATAATCGAGCAAAAAATCCATCAAAAAAATCAAGAAATATTCCGAGAGAAACAAAATAAAAAGCCATTGCAAAATCACTTTTAAAAGCAAAAATTAAAGCAATACAACCTGAAAACAGATTGAGTAATGTGATTAAATTTGGGATATGTTTTTTAATATTCATAAGTAGATTATTTATTCTTTCAAATTCATTTTTGATTGTAATTGAAACAGTGCTTCAAAGGTGACAAATTTAATATAATAAGTGAAGGAGAAATGCGTTTTTTAATAGAGAATTTCACTTTGCCATTAATTTGCTAAAACGAAGATGTAAGCTCACAAAAAAACTATATTTTTGATGAAAATTAAACAGTTCTCTCGTCTGTAAAAAAATGTTCATTTGAAAAAATCTTTCTTATTTCTATTTCTTCTAATTTCTGCTGTTATTTACAGTCAAGCTGTTAGGAAATACTCTAATGAATTTATGAATATTGGCGTAGATGCCGCTGCATTAGGTATGTCTAATACGGTTGTCGCTTCATCTAACGATGTCAATGCTGGATATTGGAATCCTGCAGGACTAATCCATCTGGAAGACCATCAAGTATCTGTAATGCACGCTAGTTATTTTGCTAATATCGCGCAATACGATTATTTGGCTTACGCCAGCCCTATTGATGACCGCAGCGCTTGGGGCGTTTCTTTAATTCGTTTTGGTGTCGATGATATTTTAAATACTACCGAATTAATCGATAGCCAAGGAAATATTGATTACAACCGAATTAGTCTTTTTTCAGCTGCTGATTATGGCTTCACTTTTTCTTATGCTCGAAAACTTTCTGTTCCGGGTTTTCGATATGGAGTAAATGCCAAAATAATCCGCAGAGTTATAGGCAAGTTTGCTAATTCTTGGGGTTTTGGATTTGATGCTGGAATCCAATTCGAAAAAAACAACTGGCAATTTGGCCTGATGCTTCGCGATATTACTACCACATACAATGTATGGAATATTGACGAGAAAGAATATCAGAAAATTGCGGATGCCATTCCCGGACAAAATCAAGATTTACCAGAAAACACAGAGATTACGGCACCGAAAGCACAGCTAGGAATCGCCAAAAAATTTATCATTAGGTACGATTACAGTATTTTGGCTGCAGCCAATATGAATATGCAATTTACAAAAACCAATGCTATTATTTCGACTAATACTGTGAGTATCGATCCCGCATTAGGGCTGGAATTTGGCTATACTGATTTGGTTTTTGTTCGCGCAGGCGTAGGTAACTTTCAGAACATACAACAATTAGATAGTACTGAAAAGGTGGGTTTTCAGCCAAATATAGGATTAGGATTCAAATACAAAGGCGTTCAAATCGATTATGCATTAACGGATTTAGGCAATCAAAGTGCCGCTTTATATTCAAATATTTTTTCAATCAAAGTTGATTTGGGTTTGTTTAGAAATTAATTTTCTGTTAGAAACAATTAGTTAATTAGAAACGTACAGTTCCATGTCTTTTTTAAAAACATGCAAGACATTTAAGAAATCTAAGATTTTAACTTGGTAATAATAGATCAGATTACTTGAAGATTATGTGTTACTAAATCAGATTAAGACTGTATGAAAATCGAAGAAAGAAGTGTTTAATTTCAGAAAAAAGCTGTTACAATTTGTTTTACATGCGTAAACGAAAATCAAATATTTGAATTAGTCTATTAAAATCCAAATGCTTATCTATTAAAATTTACATCAATGAATTTCGCATCATTAAAAAAAATTTCATTCTCGCTACTATTTCTAATCATTTCGATTATTAGTTTTGGGCAAAATATTGTGCTTTCACCAGATACACATGTAAGCGTTATCACCTGCGGAACGGGAAATGAATCGTATTCGCTTTTTGGCCACACTGCAATAAGAGTTCAAGACAGTGTTAATGCAATTGATGTTGTGTACAATTATGGCGCTTTTGATTTTAATACGCCTAATTTTGTAATGAAGTTTACAAAAGGTGACTTACAATACTTTGCTGTAGTACACTCTTTCACTGATTTTATCAATCAATATCAATATGAAAAAAGATCCGTTTACGAGCAGGAACTGAATATTCCTGCTACGCTAAAGCAAAAGTTATTTGACAATCTTAATAATTCGTTAGCATCTGGCGAAAGCTATTACACTTATAAATTTATCGATAAAAATTGCACCTCGATGGTTGTTGACATTATAAACAAGACATTGAATGCTAATACCATCGTTAAAAAAGAAGGGACTGCTGTAACCTACAGAACTATTTTATACCCGTATTTCGATGGGCATTTTTACGAGAAATTAGGCACGAGTATTATTTTCGGAAAAAAAGTAGACCAACTTGGGACAAAAATATTTCTACCTTACGAATTACAAAAGAGTCTAAGTAAAGTTTCTTTTGAAAACCACCCTTTGGTAAAAGAAAACAAAACGTTACTTGAATTCAAAAATGAAACTCCATTTTCGTGGTGGAATAATGTTTATACCTATATTTTCTTCCTTTTGCTTATTGTTTTAATCAACAAGAAAAGTGTTTCTTTGTTTTACCTCAGCATCATGGGAATTTTAGGGCTATTCTTTACGTTTTTTGGCTTTTATTCACAGCACTTAGAATTAGGTTATAACTATAATATTTTGCTGTTTAATCCTACTCTATTAGGATTACTTTATTTATATGGGACGAAAAACAAAAAAGGGATTTATAACCTGGCGTTATTTACTATTATTTTGCTTGTCGTTTATCTCTTCTTTGTAATTAATAAAGCATATTTTGCTATAGTATTGCCGTTGATAATTACAAATTCAATTCTTTTAGTTAGAATAGCAATTCAAAATAAAAAGCGAATTCCTATAATTATCTAGTGATTATCAGAATTCTATTGACCTCTATAAAACAACACGGTAGTTATGGTTTTAAAGACGATATTCAAATCTAGGTATATACTTCGGTGTTTGATATAATACAAGTCGTATTGTAACTTTATTAAGCTGTCATTAATTGTTTCACCGTATGAATAATTCACTTGTGCCCAACCCGTCAGTCCTGGTTTAACAACATGCCGAGTTTCATAGAAAGGCATAATTTGAGCAATTTCTTTTACAAAAAAAGGACGTTCTGGTCGTGGTCCTATAACGGCCATATCGCCTTTTAAAATATTGATAAACTGAGGAAATTCATCTATTCGAGTTTTACGCATGAATTTTCCAAAAGCAGTTACGCGAGAATCGTTGATCGCGGTAAAAACAGCTCCATTAGTTTCGGCGTTTTTTACCATAGTTCGAAATTTTAAAATCTCAAAAACAAGACCGTCTTTACCAACACGTGGTTGTGAGTACAACAACTTACCTCTATTCCCAATAGCGTTTCCAATCATAATAATTGGAAATAAAATCGCACCCAACACTAAACCAAATATAGAAATTATGATCTCGGAAAGGCGAACAATTAGCAGGTATAATTTGTTTTGATTGCTACGGCTAAAAGGAAAAAAACTATAGAAATCTCTAGACATATAATGCACAGGAATTCGCTGAGTCTTACTTTCGTAAACCTGATTATACTCTCTAATTATTGTACCAGATTCCAGTAAACGGAGTAATTGTTGGTACAAATCAGCAGTAATTCCATCCGTTATTTTTGATGCTATTACAATTTCCGATATACCATTATTTTTTACAAAAGTAAATAGATCACTTCTTTGCACATACTTTGCATTCTGAAGCTCTTCAATCTCTTGTTCTTTGCCGTCAGTATTTACAAAACCAATAATTTTATAGTGAGGATCAATGTTCTCCAAACCCTTAACTAACTCTTCTACCCGTTCTTGATCAAATATTAATATTGCATTCTGAAAAAATCGAGTCGAGGCCAAAAATTTCACATATAATATTCTCCATGTATACAAAGCCACAAACATAACCAGGAAAAACAATAAGATTTGTAGCCGATTAGAAGGTAATTTTGGTGAAAAAACAGGAGTCAATAAATACACTAAAACAGTTGTAGAAGCGGTAATTAGCGTACTTTTTAAGACTTGATACTGGTTACTAGCTACTTGAAGATTGTACATTTCGAATATTGTACCAAACGCATTAATGTACAAGGCGAGAACTAAAATCCAGTAATAATTGGTCGTAGAAAAGACAAAATAGTCAAAAGCAAATAACTGTCCCGTCACATACAAAGCAAACAAAACAAAAAGAACGTCAAAAAGACGAAGAATCAACTTTCGCTCTGATATTTCAAAATGCATTTTATCTACTGAAAACATGTGGTATTTATAATTTTAATCGCAATGTAATGCTTTTGCAGCTAAAAAAAATCAAGAAAACTTAATTACGATAAAAAAACTCGATTTAGTAGTGCGGCTGATTACAAAATATAATTTTCAAAAAAAAGTCGCTTCCCGCAAGTTAAAATATTAATCACTTTTGCCACTTCTATTAAAAGCCAACCGAACATTAAGTAAGGACAAGGAATATACAAAGGCCGGTGCAGCGGTTCGCATTGCAGCATGATTTATGGTTAAAAACCAAAAAGCAACAAAACACAACAAAAACATATTAAACTTATTTTCTAAATATAAAACTAAAGGTGTAAAAAATAAAATTAGCAACCCTACTATTCCTAATGCACCATGCTCAGCAAGCATTCGAGTAATTTCATCATGGGACAACACTTGTATGCCAGTTTCATCCTCTCTTACTTCAGCTCCTTTACCCACACCTACACCAAAAACTGGATTTTTCAAGAAGGTGTTTATCTCATTTTGAGCTACGTCCTCTCTACCTGTAAACTGACTCGCTTTAACTCTTCCTGCGGCGTCTTGATTGGCATATCGTTTATCAATTAAACCACCCGTTTGAAAAGAAGTGTATGCCCATGTTCCCAGCATAGCAAATACAAGTAGCATAATGATATAATTCAACTTTACTTTTCCAGTATAGTTCGATTTAAAGTATAAAAACACCACTAACAAAACAATCATCAAGAATCCAGTAATCATTCCACCTCTGGAGAAAGTCACCATTCCTCTATACGTAATATTTAAAGCGATTATTAGATTGATTATAATTTGGAATTTAGTTTTAGAATCCAGTATCAATCTGGAAAAAAAAATAAACATCCCCAAACCTAAAACAGTAGCTACCTGATTAGGACCATAACCACCTGAAGTTTGAAAATTAGATTCGGTTCCCGTTATCACTTCCTGTACGTTGGGTGTATACAAGGACAAATACACCATGCAAGTAACGATAGGCAGTCCCATACTGAGTAAAATAGTATTTATTTCCTCCAATGCTATTTTACGTCTAAAGGTGTAAAGGGAAGCCAATCCTAAACAAACGGGTCCCGAAATATTAAAGGCTATTGCATTCCGAATATTAGTATCAAAATTCAACACAAAAGCACTCATCACCACACCTGGCACTAATAACAACAGAAAAATCCAATACGGAACTGCGCCTTTAGAAAAACCGCTGTAATACATCCCCATTAGTATAAAGGACATCACCCCATATTTTGAAATCTCGTATAAAGGATTGCCTCCAGTCATCCTCAAAAAAACCTCACTTCCTACAACATAAGCCGCGGCAATAAGTACTTCGTTATTTCTATTTTGGTTTTTAATGATATAAATAACACCAAAAATAAATATGGAATATCCATATATTTTAGCAGTAAAAGGAAGCAAAAAAACCACCACGCCAATTATGAGATGGATAAGAATTAAATAGAGATAAGATTGATCCTCTTTTTTCATTTATAAATATTTTGCAACCAATTTAAATACTTCTTCAGAATTGTTTCTTCAGAATTATTTTTAACAACTGCATTATACAGCGCAATACCAAAGTCATTTCTCAAAGTTTCATTGAGTATCAATTTCACAACAGATTCATAGAACAATTGCGTCTGTCGAACCTCTACTAGAAATCCATTGCTTTCATTTGTCACCAAGGAAGAAACTTCTCCTACTTTTGTAACGACAACCGCTTTTTTATGCCATCCATACTCTAATAATGATACAGGCAATCCTTCAGAATCTGATGTTAGTATTCCTATATTTGATTGTTCTATAATATTTCCAACATCGTCTTTGGTACCGTAAAGAAACACATTTTTTTCTAAATCAAAAGTAACAATACGATTCTTAATTTTCTGGGAATATAGATCTTCAAAATCTTTTCCAACAAGATGAAAGGTCCATTCAGGGTGCGATTCTTTTAACTTCTTGGCCACATCAAGTAGTAAAAAATGATTCTTTTGAGCCCTTAGGTTTGCCAAACAAAGTATTCGTTTGCCCGTTATTCCTTTTAAAAAAGTCTTACTAGCCACTTTTTTTTCGTTGGAAGGAAAATTAGGAAGATAAATTACATTTTTTGATTTTAATTCTTGCTTACTCCAAATTTGGAGATTATGGTTTACTGCTATAATTCCTTTAAAATAAGGCATTAGTAATCGTAAAGCCAGCGTTGGTCTTTTACCCAAAAATTCACTATCACCATAATGGTCATGCCAAATCAACTGAATTGAAGGAAACGCTACTTTCACTAAAAACGCTAAAAAAAACGAGGTACTATGAGCATGAATGATTGTAACCTTATTTTTCTTTGCAAAGCTTCTCAGACTGTATATTGCTTTAAAATCTATTGTCCTTTTTTTATTTAAAAATAAATAAGAAACCTTTGGTTCGATCTGATTTAAAAGAGGACCTTCTTTTCGAGTTACTACTAAAGCTGAAAATTCAATTTTTTCCGCCAATGCATTCGCATAACTTACCGCCATACGTTCAGCACCACCCGCCTCAAGAGAATCTATAAGTTGAATAATGCGCATTAGAGTATCATTTTTTTAATTTCCGATTCAAAAAAGTCCATCGTATAATTTCTGGACCATACTGCGCCATTATTTTGCATGCTATCAAAGCGGTCCTGATCAATTAAAATATTTTCGATTTGCATAATATCGCTTTCAATATTAATCTCTACTAAAATTCCTCTTTTGCCAAAGTCCAACATAAAAGGCACACATGATACTTTTGTGGCTATTGGAACACAACCCCAAAACATTCCCTCGGCAATCACTTTAGGCCAACCTTCGCTTTTAGAAGGTAAAACTACAAAATGACTTTCTTGATAGGCTATTTTTACCACCTCTTGATTTTGATTTCCTTTAAAAAAAACAATTTCAGCTAAATCATGCAAAGCAACATAGCGCTCTAAGTGATCACGTTCTATTCCTTCACCAAAAACAGTTAACCTAACATCAAAACCTTTATAAACCAGTTTTTCGACTAATTGAATTGCATACAAAGGATTTTTTCCAGCTACCAAAGCACCAACAAAAACAAAACGAATAGTTTGATTCAATGCTTTTTCCTGAATGTTTTTTTTATCGGCATCAGCATAGGTTGCTGTAAAAAACGGAATGATATTTTTGGACTGATTTTTCCATTCGCCATAGACCAATACTTGCATATTGCGTGTTATGAATGTATGGGATAAAATCCATTTTTGAAGTTTATACGTCCATGGCTGCTTTGCTTTTGGATCCCAATTACCGGCATATTTAGCTGTCTTTGGTTTAGCTGGAAAAAGGATTTGAACTAAACATCCTAGTAATCCCATATTTCCTGGGCAACGCAAATGAATATGATCAGCGGAGCACATTGCTTTGTATATGTGCCAACTAATTTTAGGTGTTTTTAGTATCGCTAGCAAGAGGTTATTTAAAGTCAATACATCAAATGTGTCAATGGCTATCAATGTAATTTTAGGATGATTATAAGCACTATCAATTGCAGTTTTCTCCGATAATGAAATTGGTGCAACAACAATTAATTCTGTCACTTGCTTTGCCCAAACATTCATTTCCTGCACATAAGGCGCGTAAGCAAAATGTTGGTTATGCACTACGATATGAGGAACATGCGTGATAACGGCAAATTTCATTAGTTTTCTTTAGGCTTATTAAAAATTAAACTCCACCAACCCATGGTTCTTCCCAATGCTTCTGTAAGCGCTTCTTTGCGTTTGTGCGTTGTAAATATATTGCTAAATCGAATCAATGTCAAAAGTATCGTTATGGAATGCTATTTTAAATAAAACATCATGAAAACAATTTTAACTCTACTTTTTCAATATTAATGACTCGAAAAATATCTTATTCTGATTAACAATGTTATCAATTCCAAAATTCTGTAAAACAAATTTTCTGGCTTCAATTCTAATATGTGCCGACTTTTCTTTATTTAAGAAAAACCAACCAATTTTGTCTGCAATATCTTTGGGATTATGCGGATCACACAGCAATCCCGTTTCATAATCTGTTATAGTTTCCGAACCTGGTCCAAGTTTAGTAAAAACAACCGCCTTCTCCATTGCCATAGCTTCTGGAGCTACTAAGCCTTGAGTTTCTACATGGGATGGAAACACACAAACTTCTGCTTCTGCATATTTTAAAGGAATCTCATTATATCCTATTGCGCCATGAAAATGGATATCTTGCGCAATCTCTCCTAATTTAGGGAGTTCAGTTTTTTTTAACATCGCTACATAAGAACTTCCATCAGGGTAAAACCAATCCCTACCATAAATGTCCAATGTAGCTTGTGGAAATTGTTTTTTGACCAAAGAAAACGCTTGAATTAATTGTCGTACCCCTTTTTTTTCACACACTGTCCCGGCAAAAACAATTCTTCTGGTTATTTCTTTCCCTTCTACAGGGCTAAATAATAATGTATCTATAGGATTATTAATACATGTTACTGTCTTATTATTATAACTTAAATACTGTTCGGTGTGCTTTTTAACATATTGTGAGATAGCTATAAAAGCGTCGGCTTTTTTAAATGAACGTTTTTCTTGAAAACCTTTCCATTTGTTTATCCCTCTATTTTCACCTTCAGCAAAAAAATGATGCCCACCATGTAAGCGAATGATGTATTTAATTCCTTTTATTTTGTTGATAAAAGCAAAACCCAATTCTGGAGCTTCTATAATATTAATCGAATGCTGACTATGAATTTCCTCTATTTTTTTATTAATTGCTTTTGAATTCAAATACCATGTTAGTCCCTTAACACTGTTTTTTCTAAGGCGATAAATAAACACACCATTATCTGTTTCATTTTCATCAACATTGGTATAATTGATACCAACCACACTTACCCTAATATTATCCTGAATCGATGCAGCAGCAATAGTCTTCACAAAACTACCTATACCACCGTGTGGAAAGCCTTTTTTAGGATATTCATTAGTTAAGAAACAGATGTGCATATCAATCAATTTTAAGTTTATTTTTAATACTATGTGATGCATTCAAGTGATCACCAATCACAATTTCTTTCCAAAGCTTCATATAGTTAGAATCATATTCACTATTAGTTACTTTCTCAACAATTTCTTCTTTACTATTCAACCAAATAACGGCATTATGAGAAGGCATACTTCTAAAATGCTGATATTGATAAATTGTTTTTACGGACCAATCTTTTACTGTTTTATTTTGCTGATCATAATTAATAAAAATACATCGCTTGTTGAACATTCCAAAATCGAAAGCCATCGTAGAACCTACATTTACTACTACATCTGAATAAAAAGCGGTGCTCACCAATAATTTCACATCCTCTTCTAAGGGATAGACAGATGTCCAATCTTTAGAGGAATTATAATACCATAAAGGTGGAACTTCACGAATTAAATCGCTATACCTCTTTACCACTTCATCAAATCGACCCGATACATCTACAGGACATCTGCGCAACAAAATTTGATAAGCTCCATGCAAACCAGCATTAGTAATTTCCTCTGCAATGTCTTTTAAATAACTTGGATCGTCAGGAGACGTTTTGATATCATCACCTGAAAAACAAATAATTTTCTTTGAAGGGTCCAGTTTATATTTTTTAAAAAAAGTTTCTTTTTCCATAACATTTCTTGGATCATCGTAAAACTCAAATTGAGGCGTGCCCGTAACATGAATTGTTGTAATTGGAATTTCAGGATAATACAATTCCATTTCTTTTTTCATGTTTTCAGACCAAACTAAATAGCTGTCCGCACGCAATGCTAATCTGGCTTTTGGTAAATTGTCCCAAGAATAAATAACCGTAGTTGTGTGAATACCCAAATCATTTGCAGCTGCAAAAAAAGGAGCCGCTTTCAAGGCTCTTTGGTGAGAGCAAAAAATTATTTTAGGCCCCATTATTTCTAAAATTGATTTTGCCTCTCCATAAAAATTAGTGTTACGAATTGCTTTTTGATACCATTTTTCTAATTTTAGAATACTAGAATATTTCTTAAAAAATGAAGCTGTGATTTCAATCGAAGTATAAAATATTTTTTTTGATAGTGTATTTTGTTTCCAATTCCAATTAGTTAACAAACTTAAATTGGCTACTTTCTTACTATTACAATACAATCTAGAAAGACAAATTAACTCTCGTAAAAACTTTTCTTTTATCGTTTCTTTGTATACAGGAATACGCAGGTCTTCGGAAAAAATAACGTTCTCTTTCAATGTTTTAATCGTAGCTTCATCAAAATCATGTAGCAAAACCAACTCCTCTTTGGCCCCCTTAAAAACATCAGAGTAAAGGTAATTTCGAATACCAACACCGTCTGGAAAAAGCAACATTATTTTTTCTTTTTTTATCATTTTAATCATACCACAGTTAAAGCATTTTCACTAACTTTTTTTTATTTTCAATTTCTAATAATTACGGAATTCTAAAATACACTAATAACAATCCATTCTTTAATAATTACTAAAAAAATCTTTAATAACTTTAGCAGTAAACAGTTTTGCACCAGCGTCATTCATGTGACCACAAGAGGAAAAATACTTATCTTCAAGCACTACATTCTCATAATTATGAATTTCAGGATATATTTTATTTACTTTTTCAAAATAATCCAAACCCTTTGTGTTACTGCACATAGGAGTCATAATGGCAATCAAATTGATATCATTGGTTTTACAAATTTCTTTTATCTCTTCATAATATTTATTGTGAATTGGTTTTAAAGCCCTGATATCATTTTTCATATTTCCTTTTTTATTTTGCAACGCATAAAACCCTCCATTTTTGAGTGTGTTAGTCTGCTCATGAATCAAACGGTTATACATTTCCCGAAAACCAATTGCGTTATCAAATTTTATATAGCGATAAAAAGGAACGTAATAAATTAGCCTAAAATCCGGTTCACTTAAAAACTGTTTTTGTATCGGCTCTGAAAGATGAATATAAGGTAAAAACTTAGCAGTAACAGCATCAGACCGACTTTCATTAGACAGATTTAAATCTGTTTCTAATATTAGGTTTTTAATTTTATATTTTCGCTCTACCATTAGTTTCAGCAATAAATCGGCTTCAAACAAATGTCCGCCACTCATTCCGTAATTAAAAGCTTTTATTCGTTTTTCTTCAAACAGTGCCGTTACAAAATGATTATTGGCTCTGGAGGAACCCAAAACTACCACATCATATTCTCTAGCATTTGAATTGTAAACATAGTCTATTTTCCCTCTATAGGAGGAATTCAAATAAACTTGAGTATATACAATGTCTAAAATCACTAGCAGTAAAAAGGTTAGTAAGAGAATTTTGGCTGTATAAATTAAAAACTGTTTCATTTGTAAATTCTATTAGTGTTTTTTCAAATCATTAAAAACAAACAATTTGATAATTCAACTCGTTCTATCATGACGTATCTTCTTTTAAAACAATCTCGACTGCGCTCGATTTGGCAATAGAATTAAAGTCGATCTAAAAGCAATAATTACCTATCTTCTTTCAAAATAATCTCGACTGCACTCGATTGGAAATCAAAACTGAAAATAAATAAATTCTTTGTAATCAGAAAAAGTTCCTAGCGCTATAATCGCTGCAATACATAACGCTACTTTTAATGTGCCGTATCTTCCTGAAATAGGCTCCACTTGCGTTCTATAATTCCATTCTACTAGTACAAAAGCACCAATTAAAAGCAGAATTTCATAATTATAGCGTTCGTTTTCTAAATATTGAGACTGAAAACTTCTGTTACCAAAAATACCTCCAATATAATCAAAAGCTTCGCCTATTGATTTAGCACGGAAAAATATCCAAGCGAAACACGTCAATGCGAAAGTGCTTAGGATATTCAAAAAAACTTTAATGGAACTCCAATCCCATTGTAGCGCAACCATTTCTATATTGGAGCGATTTCTTTTTAAGAGCAATAGCGGTAAAAAATACAACGCATTAATAAACCCCCAAGCTATAAAAGTCCAATTGGCACCATGCCAAAAACCGCTCACCAGAAAAATAATAAACGTGTTACGAATTTTCATCGCATTGCCACCATTGCTTCCTCCTAATGGAATGTATAAATAATCTCGGAACCAGGACGAAAGTGAGATGTGCCAACGCCGCCAAAACTCAGCGATATCTCTGGAAAAATACGGATAATTGAAATTACGGAGTAAGTCGATTCCAAACAATTTAGACATCCCCAAAGCCATATCCGAATAGCCCGAAAAATCTCCGTAAATTTGAAACGCAAAATAGACTGCTCCCAAAATTAACGATAGCGAATTCATAGATTCATGATTATCAAAAATGGCATTGGCATAGGTAGCACACGTATCGGCTATAACCACTTTTTTGACTAATCCCCAAATAAACTGGTAAATTCCCTCTTTGGCTTTTTCAAAATTAAAAGTTCTTTTAACTTTCACCTGAGGCAATAAATGAGTCGCTCTTTCAATAGGTCCCGCCACCAGCAATGGAAAATAACTGACAAACAGCGAATAATCGACAAAATTATGTTCTGCTTTTATTCTTTTTAAATAAATGTCAATTACGTATGACAAGCCGTGAAAGGTGTAGAAGGAAATACCCACAGGCAGAATTACGTTGAGTAGTAAAGGACTTGTTTGCATCCCAAACCCATTCAGTAAATTTGAAAATGAGTCCGCAAAAAAATTATAGTATTTAAAGATGCCTAAAAATCCGAGATTTATGGTGATCGTCATCCAAAACCATAATTTTCGACCCATTGCAGTCTTGGCTTTTTCAATGCGAATGCCTGTATAATAATCTAAAAACGTAGAGAAAACCAACAAGAATAAAAAACGCCAGTCCCAACAAGAATAGAAATAATAACTCGCTATAATGAGGACTGCATTTTGGGTATTCTTGTTTTTATTAAAAACAAACCAATACAATACGAATACTATCGGCAGAAAAACAGCAAAAGCGAAGGAATTAAAAAACATAGGAACGCAAAAAATTCATTACTAATTAAAAACGCAAAGAACGGAATTATTATTAAGAAATAATTTTTTTAATAGACGTCCAAATTCGGCTCGAAGCTTCGGCTGGAGGATGTTGGTTAATGATTTCAAACCACTGCTGTGCACTTTTAATAGACGGTCGATCATCCACAATTACGCTCTCGATTATTCCGGCTATTGATTCTGGATTGTTTATCCATAAAACAGCAGTTTTATTTGGCATGGACCGAAAATGAACATAATCGTATATTTTTTTCACAGACCAATTCTTCAAATTTTTACTTGCAACATCATAATTTATAAAAGCACAAGACTTATTATGAGCCACATAATCAAAAACCATAGAGGAACCTAAATTAATTACCATTTCAGTATGGGCAATCGTATTTATTTGCAAATCAGCATCAGCTTGAGTAGGGAGAATAGTATTCCACTCCGCACCTACTTTTTCCCAAAGTGGTGCAACCGCAGTAATTACGTCTTGATAATCATCCAATACTTTATCGAAACGACTAGAAAAATCAACTGGACAACGACGAAAAACAATACCAAGCAAATGTCCTCTTTTATTCAGTTTCCGAATGGCAATTGCAACATCTTCTAGGTATTTTGGATCATTCGGGCTTGTTGTAACATCATCGCCAGAATAGCAAATGTATTTTTTATCTAAATCCAGCTTGTTTTGTTCAAAAAACGCCACTCTGGATCGTAATTGACTAGAATCAAAATGAGACTCGAATTGTGGTGTTCCAGTAATAAAAATTTGATCTTGATTAATATAAGGATAATAAGAAAGCAACTCCTGCTTCATATAATCACTCCATACAAAGTAATAATCAGTTTCGACCACCATCGTCGCTTTCGGGATATTGTCCCATGAAAAAATAAAAGTAGCTGTAGGAATTCCTAAATCTTGAGCTGCTAATACAGGCGCTATAGCAGTCATAGGACGTTGATTTGTACAAAAAACCAAAGCGGGTTGTTCCTTTTGTAAGGTTTTCACACTTTGACGATAGTGTAAAGTTTTGCGTTCCTTGTTTTTTATTTGCTCCCGAATGTGCGATAAACCTCTTTCGGTAGAATGGGTAATGATCAGAAATTGGGTAAATGCGCTTTTTAATGCTTTTTTTATACCATCATAAGCAAACGGAAAGCGATACGAATCATACACAGTATCTTTATTTCTAGCTACACTTTTGCTTAACTCAATATGCTTACGTGCATTTTTATATAGTTCAGTAAACGGATGCGATGCTGAATTTTGAATTTTAATTTCCTCAAATCCCAAATCTTTTAAATCAAATGGGGTAGCATTCCAATAGGTAATAGCAAAATCCTCATCAATCCCTAATTGATAAAAGTTAGAAAAGGCAAAATTCCGCAGTCCTACACCATCGGGTAGTAATATAAAAATCTTCTTGTTTGGCATTAAAAATATTTAAACTGTTTTGATTATTTACGGACCAAATATCGTTATTCTAGTTGGAGTTGAAAAATAAAGTAAACGATTCGCATCAAACTTTATGAAATCCAGATAGATTGATCCATAAATAAGACTTATACAAACAACTAAAATTCAATTTGATAACGTATTATTCGCTTGAGGTATAAAAGACTAAATTACAAAAAATTAGTACTTATTTTCAGGAAAAATATTGGAATTAAAAACTGACCATTTATTCTTCAAGGTAAGAAAAGGTTTTTCTAAAAATTTATGTGAAAGACCAGCAATTAAAACTGTGATAACAATTGACGAAACATATAAAGCTACATCATTCATGATATGAAACTTCAAAAGCACATTTATACATAATACAATGGCAATTTGATGATACATATATAAACCATAAGAAATAGTACCCAAATAGTTAAAAAACTGATTTTCCAACACTCTTAAAAGTATTTTTTTGTAAACCAAATTAATTATTAAAATTACAAACAACAAAGCATAAAAAAGTGAATTAAAAAAAGGTACTTCTACATCATATAATAAAGCCATTGTTAAAACAAAAATTGACAAAATTAAACTTACATTAGCTGTTATCAATTCAATAGATTTATCAATTTTGTAAAAACTATAAGCTCCCAAAGATCCTAAAGTCAATGCATCTAGTTGAAGCATATTACAATATTCCCTGATCAAAACAATGTATTTTATACTATCAAATAAAGATAAATTAATGCAAATAATCACGATGTAATAAAATGAAATTATAAACAAAAACATTTTTTTTAGATTTTTAATCCTATTTATTATTATTGGCCAAATAGCGTAAAATTGTTCCTCAGTCCCGATAGACCATGTTTGTGTTGCAAAAGGTATTAACTTTATACTAATCAACAAATTTGGCAGAAAAAAAGCAAATAAGAAACATGTTATAAAAAATTGAATATCTGTGTCGAATTCCAAACGAAAATGAGGTATTTTAAAAAGATTGAAATAAGGTAATACGAATAAAGAAAGTAGCACTATAAAGTAATAAAGAGGCCAAATTCGTAGAATCCTTCTAAAATAAAAAAAACTAATTTTAATCTTACCGTATCTTTCTTTTTCATGCAGCAATAAGTATGTAATCAAAAAACCACTTAAAACAAAAAATAAAGTCACACCTAGTTTCCCAAAGACTTTTACATTATGAAAAGTATTACCAATGCCAAAATATGACTTATTTAACTCAATATGACTCAGTATAACCATAAAAGCAGCAATACAACGAACTCCGTTAAGATTTGGCAAATACAAACTATCTTTTGTCATTTACCATCTTATTTATAAAATCTGCATAATCTAAATCTTCAAAGGTATCGATATCAACTTTTGCAAAAACATGATCTACCTCCAGCGGATAGGCATTTTCTGAAATTATAATATCCTTCAAAATCAAATCTGCTTTTGTTATATACAGTAAGCCATTTTCAAAGTACAAAGGCTCTAAATCCTGACTGCGTTGTCCTATATTGTAATTAAAAGGATGGTATTTATGTCCTATTATTTTTCCAAATTTTTGATGATTTCTAGAAACTGTAAATAAACTATCGCAATTTGATTTGTTGTAAGTCTCAAAAGCCTGGTTCAACAAGTTTTGCGGACGCAACGGGTTTGTAGGTTGCAGCAAAACTACATTTTCTACATCGCGGCTATCAAGCACTTGCAAAACATGTTTCATGGCTGAAATAGTTGGTTCTAGATCACCAGAAAGTGATGCCGGCCTATCGATGACTTTAGCTCCATGAGCTAATGCAGTGGCCTTTATAGTGGAATCGTCTGTTGAAACATAAATTTCATCAATTAGCGTTTCATTCTGTTGTGCATAAATAATAGAATGCACTAATAAAGGTAATCCTGCAAAAAACTGTATGTTCTTTTCGGGAATGCGTTTTGACCCTCCACGCGCGGGAATGATAGCTATGTTTTTCATTTACTGCATCCTTTTTTTTGCATTATCAATAATTGCATTCATACCTGAATTCCAGCTTTGAGTAGTATATAAAAAATTTGGGATTACAATTGCAGTATCTTCTTTTTGATTTAAAAACTCTAAAATAGCCGCTTCCCATTCCTGTTGAAAATGAGGATTGATTACCAACTTTCCTAACTTTCCATAGTGCAATACCTCAGGGATACCGCCTAAAGCCGATGCAATACAATAACAACCTGAATGCAAAGCCTCTAATAAAGCTAAACCAAATCCTTCATGACATAAAGAGGGAAACAAATAACAATCTGCCATTTGATACAACTTAGGAAGTTCTTGATTTGGAATTTTACCCAAAAAACGAACGCCATCAACTGGGCTGCTTCGAGTTGCTCCTACAACCAAAAGAACTGTGTTTTTATGGTGTAAGTGTATCTTTTTCCACACATCTAAAATAAAATCTAGTCCTTTTTTAGGGAGGTCTTTTGAGCACCAGATAAATACTTTTTTATCTTGTAAATCTGCTTCCTCCTTTAGAATTTGTTTTTGTTCGGATGTAACTTTTTTAAATTTTGAAGTGTCAATTCCATTATGCAATACAGAAAATCGTGTTGGCAAAACGGTGTAATAATCTTTATGCGCTTTGTAACTGTCATGAGTAAGTAACACCATTTCATCAATAGATTCAAAAAAATATCTTCCTCCAAAATTTTCATAAAAAGGAGGAAATCCATGGTAAAAAAACTGAATTTGACTATTTTGTCGCAATCCGTTTTGCATCAAAAATTCTTGCAATGGTTTTATAATCCCAAAATTATCAACAACCTGAATGATATATTTCTGATTCTTTTTCACTATTTTTTTTAAAGCATCAAAATAAGCCAGATACGGTTGTTTGAAAAATTTCTGTTTGATTTTTAAAATCGTATTAGGCGAAACAAACTCGTATTTTACGGTGTCAATACGTGATTTCGGCTCTTTGCAAATAATATAATCTATTTGATGATTTGCTTTCAAATAATTATAATACATCACAGTCCAGCTACCTATATGAGCATAAGGAAGTGGAAATTGCGATATTAGAATTACTTTCGGCATTTGTTTTTTTTGTAAAAATAGTATTTTCTAGACTGATTCCTTTTTTATTTTGAAACAGATACTTTTTAAATCATCGCTAATTGTAAAAGTGTATGGCAATTGATGATAAAACGAAATAATGTGCAATAACAACATGTCATTTATTTCTTTTAAACTAAAATAATTGGGCACTTTTTTACCTGCAATTTTTTTTAATTTATATTTAATCGAATTTTCAAATGAATCTTCTTTAAAACAAACTGATAAAATTCCGTTTTGAAACTGTGGCAATTCAACAAATAAAAAATGAGTTACACTTTCCTTTGTATTATTGATTACTATGTGGGTATCAAAATCATTTAATTCGTTAAAAGTAGTTGCTGAAACGGTTTCTCCCCACGTTTTATAATTAGCCATTGTTACCCCTTTCTTTTGGTTGGAAATTAAGTGTTGGTGGTTTAACTGAACAACGCCTTTCAATTGTAACTCCTTTTTCAATACATCCGTTTCCCCTTTTCGATAGCTTTTATGCCATTGGTGCAACAGTAAAATTTGATCATTGTAAAAGAGGCTTTCAATTCCAGTTCTAGTCAATCTGTTATGAATATCGATATCTTCGGCTCCCCAGAAATGCAAAAACTCATCAAATCCATGAATTCCCTTAACGGGTTGTAATGGAAATAATGAAAGCCCTTGAGCACCTATTTCACTAGAAAATGAAATTTGATATTCAGAAAAATTTTTTGTCACACTAGTTTCTGGTTCACTCAAAAAACCAACTTTAAAATAATAGCATCTAGCTGAATTGGCTAGATTGTTTAGAATAGCAATACAATCATTTCGGAAAATAATATCAATATCTGCGATAAATACATAAGGTGTTTGAACCCTTTTTAAACCAATATTGATGGCTTTAGACCTTGACCACGGTTGGTTAAGGCTGTAACTATACTGATACGTTGCAAAACTATAACTCAAAACTAAGTCCTTAACGGAATCAGCAAACGGAATAGTAGAACCATAATCTACAAATAACACTTTGAAATCTAGATTATCTTGATGCTGTAATGAATCTAAAGACCGCTTAATTCTAGCTAATTCTCTGTTGCGATAGGGATAAATAATGGTTATCATTTCAAATAGTTTTTGGCGTCTTCTTTTCTTAGTCCTTTCCAAATTAAAAAAAACGTCATTATTTTTTTATTTAAAATAAACTTTCCAAATAATTTTGTTTTAAAAAAATAAAGCCACTTTGCATTGCACTGGGTCGTCTCTAATTTAAAATCAAGAATCTGATCAGGTTTTTCTAATTTTGAAACTTCCTCAATCATCCAATCTTCAATACAATTTCCCATGTGATACGCATAATTATTAGCAGTAGACAAACGCCAAAAACCTTTTTTCACGACTGGTAGATCTAAAATTTTGCTCTCACTATCTCCCCCAAGTTTATAATTTGAGTATTTAATACTGCTATTTTTAAAAATACTAGCTCTATAGGTTGCCACAAAATGTCCTGCACCTACCACTGCTTTACTATCATTATGAGTAACTGTCATATACTTTTGTAATTGAATCTCGTTATAAAACGCCGGATTCCCAACACTATGAGCAAACATTTTTAAGGCATCTCGATTTTCAACTCTAGAGAAATGTAGTCTTTTTGAAAAAAACAAATCCCAATATATATTTGCCGTATAAGTTCGTAAAGATCTTGAAGATGGTGTGGGACAAACAACACCCGTTTTAGGAAAAGCCTCAAAAACAGCATAAGTTGCCTTTTGCCAATTTGGTAAGAATAACACATCAGCATCTGTAACCGTAACCAAAGAAAAATCATGCCCCACAATTCCTTTTAGAATTGCATTTAATTTGCCAATATTACTGGTATTGATAATTTCTTGAATTTCCCCATCTAAAAATAACTTATTTAGATAAGCAATAACTACATCACAACTGCCATTATTTACAATAGTAATGTATGTTTTTTTATGAATAGTTTTAAATAGTGAATCAAGACATAATTTGAATATTTCAAGACTATCTTTAAAATAACCTTCTTCATTAGGTATATAAACAGGAACAACAACCTGATGAAAACAATCAGATTCTTGCTGAGGTTCGTCTTTATGTGGATTAAAACCTAGTCTCATTAATCAAATTATAAATTGAAATTACTTTTACTCTATTGGTCTTATAATCTAATCTGTCTTGAGCTAATTTACTGTTTATTTTGACAGCATTTTCTGCAAGCTGGGGTGATAATAGAAATTTCAAAATAATATTCTGGACATCCATAATCGATTCCGGATTTTCAATCAAAAAACCATTCACCCCATTTTCGACTATTTCGGCAGTAGCTCCCCCAGGATTTGATTGTATCGGAAATGCACCCATTATAAGTGCTTCAAGTAAGGTATTGGGTATTCCATCTGAAATACTATTACCGATATATAGTAATGATTTACCCATTAACCCCATTAATTCTTGATGAGAAAGCCCATGCCTGTCAAAAAATTTAAAGTCAAGTTGATTAGCTATTATGTAATTAATTACATTTATGTGCGAGCCAAAAACTATAATTTCATAATCTAACTTTAATTGTTGTAAAGCTTTTATAATGTTTAGCCCTCTTCCAAACTCATTTTCATAACCTTTGACCAAGATAATTTTTCTTTCCTCAACGGGCAGTTTACATTTTTCTAATTCCGCTAGTTTATATCCCGTACCTCCAGGAATCACACCAACATGTTTCCCAAGAAAACCTATTTTTTTGGCTAAAGTAAAATCCCTATTGCAATCCGTGTGCAAAAAATCTACTCGTTGTAAAACTTGTTTTATTTTTTTTAAGTGTGTTGAAAATTGCTGATAATAATACAAATCATTACCCCAACACGAATAGAGCCATGGAATGTGTGGGTATTTTTGCATTGTTTTTAAAATAGGGTACGAACAACTTTGCATTTCAAAACTATGAACAACATCAGGTTGAATTTCTATAATGATTTTTTCTAGCGCTTCATTGGCAGTGACTTCCAGAAACGGAACTATTTTTTTATAAATACGAGGTGCTTTCTTACTTAAAAAATATTCCCCTTTTACAGTAGCTATTTTTCGTTTTTTCCAATCCGGAAATTGACAAACAGAATCTAAAGTTTCTAATCGACCTCTTCCTAAAACATCAAACCAATATAATTCAAATGAACTATCTTTTAGATTTTCTATCCAACGGATTACATGAACGGAAGGCATGGAAATAAAAAGAATTTTCATTTATTTTAATAATTTATACCCTTTATTAAAAAGACTAAAAACTGTAAAGCCATATATAGTTTTAAAAAAACCTCTGAAATCGAACATTTTTAATTGTAAGATTACAAGCATTTTCAAGTAATAATATTTTTTTTTATCTTTTATAATCATTGCTTCTCTCAAAATAAACTTATATCTATCTTTAATATAATTTTGTAAAATACTTGGACTTGCAAGCCTATTAATCTTCAATAATTTCAAATGTTTTCTTCTCGCCTCAAACTCTGATTGTATCTCGTTAAAAGTAAGTTTATTAATTTCCTGAGAAAGAGAATCAGCTTGTACTCTATATAAAATCAAAACCTCATTACTGTATGTTATATTAGGTTTTTGATAAAACATTCTAAGGTTAAAATCCCAATCGTCCAAGTTCGTTAGACTTTCGTCAAACAATTGCTTTTGTTTTTTTAAAAAAATTCGTTGCCATAGTGGTCCCGAAATATAAAATGTTACATTTCCAATTAAGTAATCTTCAATTAAATTTTTTGAAAAAATTATGTTTTCTCTAATTGAAATCCTTTTTTCAAAATCAAAATAACTCAGTTTGCAAACACTCATTTCTACATTTTTTGCAAAAGACAAAACTTGCTTCTCTAATAAATAAGGTAGCATTACATCATCGCTATCAAACCATTTAATATATTCACCATTACTCATTTCAAAACCATAATTTCTACAGGAGTTGGGGCCTTTTTTTTTATTATCAGGTCTTTGGTGGTATTGAAAACGATTGTCTTTTTTAACATACTCCCTCATGACTTCAGCAGTAGCATCTGTACTACTGTCATCTACCACAATACATTCCCAATTAGAGTGCGTTTGCGTAAGAATACTATCGAGCGTTTCACCTATTAAATGAGCTCTGTTGTATGTTGGTATTATTATGGAGATTAACATTTTTCAATAAAATAATTAATTTTTGAATCTAAGAATTTATTTATTCTATAACTTCCTTTCTTTTCTAAAGGATATTGAAGAGCAAAATATTTTAGTCCCAAAAAAAAATTAAACGGTAATGACGATCTGAAATTTCTATAAAAAAATAAAATATTCAATTTATATTCTCTTTTACTTAAACGAGTGTCAAGTAAAAAACCATTCATTATTCCAAGAAAATTTTGCTGTAATTCTTTTTTAAATTTTATCTTTTCATTAGAATTAAATAATTGATTAAGTGTCTTTAATAATTCTAAATGGCTTTTGAATAACTTTTCAATAAATACTTCATCTTTATATTTCAAAGAGTTTTCTTCATATATTCTATAAAAACAATCGGTACTTTCTATAAATTTGAATTTAACATTAAAATCATACACCACTCTCAAATTAAACTCATCATCATCAAACATATCTAATTCCTCATTAAATCCAGTTTGCGTTAAAAAAAAGTTTTTTTTCCATAAAGGTCTTGTCATATTCCATGGCAATGGCCCCGTTATGAATAGACCAATCAATTTTTCTCTACTAGCATCAGTCAAATCAGGATATTTATAATTTTCGAACCTATTGTTTTTGATTAACCCCATCGAAAAAACAGCAAAGTCCAAAGATGGAAATTTTTCAAAAACTCCTAATCTAGTTTCTAAACAATCCTCCTTTAAAATATCATCCGAATCAAGGAACAAAAGATAATCCCCAAGACAATTTTCAACACCATAATTTCTACAACTATTTGCTCCTTTTTTTTTGGTCGTAGGACGAGAATAAATTTTAATTTTTTTATTTTTTACTTCATATTCCTTAATAACATTTAAAGTTTCATCAGTTGAACCATCGTCCACAATAATACATTCCCAATTGCAATAAGTTTGCAAGCAAACACTTTCAATTGTTTCTTTTATCAAATGAGCTCTATTATACGTTGGAATTATTATGGAGACTAATGAATTCATACCTTTTTAAAGGCATAAATAATTCCTGAAATAGGAGATAAATTTCTAGAAAAGAAATCAAATCCTGACTTTGATAAAATTTCTTCAATGACTTGAGAGCCCTTATCATGCCATTCAAGCATAAAAATATCTATTTGATTAATTGTTCCTGATTCAACCAAGTTCTTAAATATTTCATATTCAGCCCCTTCGCAATCCATTTTTACAATGATTTTTTTATTATCATTCTCATTTAAAATTTTAGAAATTTCAAGAGAAGCATCACAAATCTCAACCTCTATTTCAGAAATATTTTTATTATTTGAATAGCTCGGACTTAGTAAACCTCGAACACCAGTATTGCCCTTTATAAATTTATCATAAATAAATATCTCTTTTCTAGCTATATCACCTAAACCAACATTTTTAATCAATTCGACCTTATGAATTTTTTCATTAATTTGGAAGTTATATTTTGCCTGATCAAAAGTATCTTTGACAGGCTCAAATGCATAAATTTTCTCAACATAAGCTAGTCTTGAAAAAAAAAGCGAAGAAATACCAATATTCGCACCAATATCAATTATTATAGCTTTAGATTCACTTTTGAAATTATAATCATTTTCGATAAAAACCTCACTCAAAATAAAAAATTCCTCTGGGCTTTCCACATAAATAGACATATTTAAAATACTAACTAAAAAGCCTTCCTTGTGATTTACTATAGATAAATTATCATAAGCTTCGTCTAATGCTAAAACAAACTTTCTCGCGCTAAACAATAAATCAAAATTTTCTTTAACATTAAATTTATTTAAAGAATCTCTTTGGTTTTGTTTGATTTTATTCTTGTTTTCAATTTTGTAACCTAATTTATGTATTAGACTGTATAAGTATTTTCTCATGGGCTTTTTATAAATATTCAACTTCAAAATTAACAAAAAGCTTGCTTTGCCCTTGCGGTATTTTTTTTCCAGGTAAAAAATAATCTCCCTCTTCAACTTCAAATGAAAAAGCATTTTCTATTAGATCAGCATCTTCATTATTCACTCCTAAATATATTGTAGCGAAATAAACACCTTTATCAAACGGGTTTTTTAAAAAAGTGAGCCTTATTTGATTTGTATTATTAATATTTTCAATTTCTTTTAAACTTGAACTCACCCATGCTAATCTTTGACCAAAATTATCTTCAATTCTCATATCAAAACGAATATTTTTTGAATCTAACATTTCTCCATTTTCGATTTCAAATAGAATTGTCATTTCACCTCCTGTTATTGGAGTTACACTTTCTTCAGCGCCAAATACCTTAACATTTTCAAAAAGGACTTTTTTGTTTCCGGTTCTTATTTTTATATCTTTCAATTTTATATTGACTTTTTCTGCTTGAAGATATTTACTAATTGTCTGATCAATCCCGCCCTCAAAAATCACTTTTCCATTCTCCAAAACAATCCCTCTCGTACACAAACTCTTCACCGCCGCCATATTATGACTCACAAACAGCACCGTTCTACCTTCACCTTTAGAAATATCCTGCATTTTGCCAATGGCTTTTTTTTGGAATTCGGCATCACCCACGGCCAAAACCTCATCAATGATAAGAATTTCAGGTTCTAGGAACGCCGCTACGGCAAAAGCCAGTCGTACGGTCATTCCCGAACTGTAGCGTTTTACAGGAGTGTCAATATAGCGCTCACAACCCGAGAAATCGATAATTTCATCAATCTTAGAGGCAATTTCTTTTTTGGTCATCCCAAGAATAGCACCATTTAGGTATATGTTTTCTCTTCCTGTCATTTCGCCATTAAAACCAGTTCCCACTTCCAGTAACGAAGCCACTCGACCGCCAAACTTAATGTTTCCCGTAGTAGGAGCCGTCACTCTTGATAAAATTTTTAACAAAGTCGATTTTCCTGCACCGTTTTTACCAATAATACCAAGTACTTCGCCGCGCTCCACTTCAAAATTGATATCCTGCAAAGCCCAAACATAATCGCTTTCGCCCTTAGTGCTTCGATCATTAGTGTCGCCTATTTTTAAATAGGGATTTTCCTTTCCACGAACCTGATGCCACCAACGGTTCAAATCATGACTAAGCGTACCTGTTCCTACCTGACCGAGGCGGTATTGCTTGGAGATGTTTTCGGCTTTTAATATAATATCTTTCATTTTACACAGTATCTATAAAACTCTTCTCGGTTCTATTAAAAATCAAAACGCTAACTAAGAAAATCAAAACTGTCGCCAGAAATGTATATCCTAATCCCCAAAAAGAGAGGTATCCTACATTTAATAACATATAACGGGTAGTTTCTATAATATTAGCGAGCGGATTGTATTGCACCAACCAGGCATATTCGGGCATTTTTTCCTTAACCAATGCCATAGGATAAACGACTGCCGAAACATACATCAGCAATTGCACGCCAAAGCCAATTAAGTAGCTAAAATCTCTGTATTTGGTTACCAAAGAAGAAATAAACATTCCTAATCCCAGTCCTAAAATCCCCATTACTAGAATTAGCAATGGAAAAAAAACAACCAGGCCGTTTAAGCTTATTGCTGCTCCTTGAAAATAGTAGAATAAATAAAAAGCGATGAAAATGCCAAATTGGATTCCAAATTTCAACAAGTTAGAAATCACAATTGAAATGGGAACAATAATGCGGGGGAAATATACTTTTCCAAAAATTCCTGCATTGGCACCAAAAGTATTAGAAGTTCCCGTAAGACAGGCAGTGAAATAATTCCAAACCGTGATTCCTGCCAAATTGAACAAAAATGGAGGTACGGTTCCTGTATTTATACCGGCTAAATTATTAAAAATAATAGTAAATGTAATAGAGGTAAACAGCGGTTGTATCAAATACCAAAGCGGGCCTAAAACCGTTTGTTTGTAAACCGTTACAATATCTCTTTTTACAAAAAGAAGCAACAAATCCCTATACTGCCAAACCTCATTAAGATTCAGCGAGAAGAATTTATTTTTTGGTGTTATTTCAAACAACCAAGTGGTATTTTTTTGTTCTAAATGGTTCATTGAATGTTACTCAAATCAGACTATTGATGGATACCGCATATCCGCAGTAATGTTCATTTTCTTTATTTTACAAAGGCTTTCATTACCAGACAAATATATATAATTTGGATTTAATATTCGAGTAAAAACACTTCATATATTACAATTCTTAGGCGGACTTATACTTATAAAAAGTTGAGGTATTATCATTTTTCAAACTTATCGAAAAAAAAAAGCAGCTACAAGAATAAATTCTTATAGCTGCTTTAAAATGATGTATTAGATGCTTTTTTTACGAAACAAATAATCACTTTATAAAAATTGATGAAATCTCAACTAATATAGTTAAAACTATAAATCGTTTTGTTTGACTAAAGGATTTGCATTAATTTCACTTCTTGGTATTAGCCATTGCCATCTTTTATCATTTGCTGGCACAGTTGTAACATTTCCAGTGTAAATTGAATTATGATTTGCGCCACTTCTGTCTAAAGCGGAATTTGTTCTTTTTAAGTCCATAAACCTAAATCCTTCTCCCCATAGTTCAATTCTTCTTTGAAACATAACTTCATCAGCCAATGCTTGACCAGTTTTAGTAGATAGTACGTAGGAAGGATTTCTTTTTTTGACAAAATCAAAAAGAACTTGCGCTGCATCAGTAGCACCCAATCTAGCTTTAGCCTCAGCTTCTATCAAATACATTTCAGCAGCACGCATATAAGGCACGTCACAACGACTATCACCCGTACTTACAGACAAAAACTTTTGACTCGTGTAAGGAAATTTTTGCGCATTAGAAACCAATACAATGTTTGGATGTTGACCAGTTTTACTAAAAATAGCAGCACGAACATCAGTTGTAGGAATCAAATCATACAATTTACTGTTAATTGCTTTAGGACAAGCTCTAATAACAGTCGAACTAAAGTTACGAGACATGTATCCTCCAAAGTTTGCAAAATAGGCAGTTTGTAATTCTACAATATGACTTCCCCACATCCATTCTTGATTGGCATAATTATTAAATCCGCTAGTGTACTCAGCAATTGTCATTAAATTTTTTCCTGCTCTAGCTTTACTTGCATTATCAGCAGCAATCCCCCAATTTCCTTGTACTAAATTAACACGAGCTTTTAATCCATGAGCCACTCCTGAATCTAAATGAGAATTATTAGGCTTTTTATATCCCTTTAACAAATCGATAGCTTCATCGATATCAGCGTTTATTTGCTTGTAAACATCTTCAACTGAAGATCTACCCACTATATCTTGAGTTGTCAAAACAAGTGGTACACCATCTTGAGTATTAGGCGCGCCATTTACATATCTTTTAGCGTAAATTTGAACCAATTGGAAGTGACTGAACGCTCTATACAAAAGAGCTTGTCCTTTTGTCACATTCTTATCTTCTTGAGGTCCTTTAGCAGCATCTGCATTATTAATTATAGCATTTGAGTTTCTGATAATTTGGTAAAACGTTCTGTAAGGAAATCTTATCTCAGCAGAATTCTCATTTGAAGCTGCAGTCCAGTCATAAACACTTCTATACCATAAATTTGATGCAGTGTAAACTAAATCTTCACCTGCAATATCCATTTGTTGCATAATACCACCTACACCTGTTTGCCCTTGATCCTCATATCTTATATACATCGAGCGATGTATTCCGTTCAAAGATAAAAACAACGCTTTAGTGTCTGCAGTTGCAGCACCTTCACTGATAAATTCAGTGGGAGATTGCTCAAGAAAATCGCTTGAACACGATCCTAATAAGATCATCGAGCAACCCGCGATTATGTATTTTGAAATATTAATTTTCATACTAGTTAAAATTAAAAGTTTATATTAAGGCCTAAAGAAACAATCCTTGAAGGAGAAAATCTGTTCTGAGTAGTACCATTAAAGTTTTGAGTTGGATCCATTCCTTTTTTCTTTGTGTACAATGCTAAATTTTCACCACTTACAAAGAATTTAACATTATCTACACCCAATCTCGAAATCAAATCTGCTGGTATGTTGTAAGATAAGTTCGCTTGTCTAAACGATAAATAATCAGAATCAACTAACCATCTGTCAGATGCTGCTGATGACTGCGTATTTCTACCAACATCTAATCTAGGAACGTTTGTTACATCACCTGCTTTTTGCCACCTATTTAAGATGTCTGTACTTAAAGCAGAACCATACTCACTTCCAGTATGCATCAAAGAAGCATAATTACTATCATATGTTTGTCCGCCCAACTGATAAGTAAACATAAGACTCAATTCTAATCCTTTATACTTAAATGTATTTGAGAAACTTCCAAACAAATCAGGAATGGCAGAACCTGCATAAATGTATAGTGCTTTTGTGTGATTCGTTGTTACATTCTCACCGTTTACCACGCGTTGCTCTACATCACCTGCAACAATTTTAGCTGGATCAGATTTGTATAAAGCATAACCATCTGTAGCATCTACACCATACCAATCTCTTAACCAATAATCATATATTGAACTTCCTACTGAAAATTTCTTTGTACCATTGATAATTTCTGCTTGAGGCAATGCAGTGATTTCATTTTTAAGTGTTGATGCATTCACATTAAAATTCCAAGAGAAATCTTTCGTTTTTACAAATGTAGCGTTCAAAGAAACCTCTATACCACTATTAAACATCGAACCGATATTTTCAACTCTATTATCCAAGCCAAGTGATAAAGGGTTTGGAACTTCAAAAATTAAACCGTCTGTTTTACGATTATAATATTCCACAGAACCGCTAAATCTATTTTTGAAGGCAGCAAATTCAATAGCAACATCTGATTGTGTATTTTTTTCCCATTTTAAATTTGGCGCTCCAATACCATTAGCGACAATACCTCCTTCAGAATCATTATCATATCCTAATGCGTAAGTTGGTTGGCTAACATAAAAACTTAAACCTGCATTACTAATATGAGAATCATTACCAACTTCACCAAACGAACCTCTAAGTCTTAAGTCATTAATCCAAGAAGCTTCAGATAAGAAATTTTCTTTACTAATATTCCATGCTGCACCAAAAGACCAGAAATTACCCCAACGGTTATTTTTAGCAAATTTTGATGAGCCATCTCTACGGATAGAAGCTGAAAGTATATATTTACCATCGTAATCATATCCAAGTCTTGAGAAATAAGCTTCAGTAGAATAATTTCTACTATATGAATCTAAATTTGTAACAGTTACAAAATTAATTAATTCTGAGTTATCATTCACAACCTGTCCTCTTTTAGTTCCAGTAACTAAATTTGTCTCATAATCAAAACTTTCATGACCTAATAATACAGTAAAATTATGTGAATTAAAAGATTTAGAATATTCTAAAAGTTGATTAAAAGTTACTCCTGTTGTAACAAAATTTTCTTTAGAAGCTCCACCTACTCCTTGCGCATCACCTATTAGAATGTTTTTATAATCTGATGTATTAAGTGACCTTTTATCAATAGCATAATTTGTAGTGAAGGTAAAATCTTTCAAAATTTTAAATTCAGCGAAAGTTCTTGCTGACAAAGCAATAGACTCATTACTGTCACTATCATTCAATGTTTCGTAAATAATATTACGTCCATTAGAGGCTTGAGGTCCTCTCAAAGTTGAATACACTCTTTCACCAGCACCGTTTAACAAATAGCTTCCATCAAGATTATGATCAAACACAGGATAAATTGGCCCCATGTATCTAATTGTTCTAAAAGGATTATTAAAAGAGGAGGAATTGTTAGCTCCGTCAACAGCTTGATTAGAACTTGTAAGAGCTCCAGATAAATTTAAACCTGTTCTAAACCACTCTTTAAATTTTGAATTAATGTTAATACGTGCAGTTGTTCTTTCGTAATCAGATTTCAAAATACTACCTTGTTCATTTAAGTTATTTAACGAAACAAAATAATTAGAAGTTTCCGACTTACCTTGATAAGAAAAATCAACATTTCTTCTCACACCGGCTCTAGTCAACTGTTTTTCCCAATCCAAATCTTCAGGATATAATAAAGACGCATTAGGATTCAACTTACCATCAGTTCCTACAATTTGATTATTAGCAACATTAAAAGGATTTGTCACTAGTAAACCAGCGATATTATTAGTCGCAAAAAGATTTGCAGCATCCATCTGGACTGGTGTACCCATAGGCCTACTATTCCTAAGAGCTTCCCACTCTAATGGATAGTATTGATTAGCATTTACTCTATCATATTCTGGAATAGAACGAGAAGATAAACCTGTACTTACGTTTAAAGAAAATTTATCTTTTGTAGATTTTCCCGTTTTGGTTGTAATAATAATTACACCATTAGCAGCTTTAGATCCGTATAAAGATGTTGATGATGCATCTTTTAACACGTTCAAACTTTCAACATCTGAACTGTTAATTGTACTAATATCACCAGTGTAAGGAACTCCATCTACTATATACAATGGAGTATTAGATCCATTAATAGAGCTAAAGCCTCTAATTCTAATTGCTGGAGCTGAGCCTGGCTGACCTGCTGAACTTTGAATTTGAATACCAGAAGTGGCACCGTCTAAGCCTCCTAAAACGTTTGTTAATGGTCGGTTTTCAATATCAGCAGCTTTTATTGAAGCAACAGAACCTGTATATTCAGACTTTTTAACTTTACCATAAGCAACAACAACTACTTCTTCAAGGTTTTGAGAGTCTGATGTCATTTTAACACTTACTGTATTTGAAGCACCTACAGTAACATTTGAATTATTCATTCCTATAAAAGAGAACACTAGAACATCACCTGTTTTTGCTTTGATAGCGTATTTTCCATCAAAATCAGTTTGAACACCATTACTTGTTCCCTTAACAACAACATTTACTCCTGGAATTGGACCAGTTTGATCTGAAACAACACCCGAAACAGTTTTTTCTTGTGCAAAAGAAAACTGCATAGACATCGCCATCAGTAACGCAAAAATCCATTTGAATTTTAATCTCATTTTTTATTAATTTGAATTGGTTAGGCGGCAAACTTCTTAATAAAATCTTAAATAAACAATGATTAATAACAAAAATTATTTATTTTAACGTAAAAAAAAATAAATCAGTCAAAAATACAGCATAAAAACGGCATTAAAACACGTACTTTGCAATAAAAAAAACACTAATGTTAAGCCCTTTTTTCTCTTCAAAAAGTCTAGAAGCTGGCACAGATGAGGCTGGACGCGGTTGTCTTGCAGGCCCCGTAACAGCAGCAGCAGTGATGCTTCCCGTAAATTTTACTAATAAAATTTTGAATGACAGTAAGCAGCTTTCTGAAAAAACTAGAGAGCTACTAAGACCCCTAATTGAAGAGCAAGCTATAACGTTTGCGATAACTCATCTTGAACCCCAAGAAATTGACGCAATTAACATATTAAATGCCTCGATAAAAGCAATGCAAGAGTGTGTTTTGAAATTAAATCCGTTACCCGAGTACATAATTGTGGACGGAAATACTCCTTTTTTAAGAAAAAAAGGAATCAAAAATGAAAGTGGCAAAATTTTTACTGAAGCTGAGCTAGAGATTCTAACTTCCATTCCAAGCACTAGTATTATAAAAGGAGATTCTAAATTTTTGAGTATTGCAGCGGCATCCGTTTTAGCTAAAACCTATCGGGATGAGTATATGAATGCCATTCATGAGGAATTTCCCATGTATAACTGGAAAAAAAACAAAGGCTATCCCACGAAAGAGCATCGAGAAGCGATTAGGAAATATGGTGTAACCAAATACCACCGCACGAGTTTTAGGTTATTGCCGGAGCAGTTACAGCTAGAGCTATAGAAGCGTCTCGACTGTGCTCGCGAGCCGGCAAGGAGATAATGACACATACAATGCGTATGATTAACTAACAAATTCCGATTCAAATAAAGTCGTAAAATGTTTCAATATTTTTTCTTTTACTTCTTCTTCGTTTACTTTCTCAACACCAAGTTCTACATTTAAAGAAGTTACCGCTTTTCCACGAATCCCACATGGAATGATATTATCAAAATAACCCAAATCCGCATTGACATTTAATGCAAATCCGTGCATAGTTACCCAACGTGAGGCACGAACACCCATTGCACAAATTTTTCTAGCAAATGGAGTTCCAACACCTAACCAAACGCCAGTTTCCCCTTCGCTGCGACCAGAACTTATTCCGTATTCCGCTAAAGTTAGAATGATCGCTTCTTCAATAAAACGCAAATATTTATGAATATCAGTGAAGAAATTTTCTAAATCCAGAATGGGATATCCTACAATTTGTCCAGGTCCATGATAGGTAATATCACCACCACGATTGATTTTGTAAAAAGTTGCTCCTTTAGCTTCGAGTTGGTTTTCAGATAATAACAAATTAGATAAATCACCGCTTTTCCCCAATGTATATACGTGAGGGTGTTCCACAAATAAGAAATAGTTCGGAGTCTCTAGATGAAGTTCTTCTCTCCTATTTTTTATTTTCAGATCAACAATTCCTTTGAATAATTCCTCTTGGTATTCCCAAGTTGCTTTGTAGTCTTTCTTTCCTAAATCTTGAAGTTGAATCGTTTTATTCATCTGTTATTGCTAGGAACAGATTAATTTTTCTGTTCGCTTATTTGTGAAATGCAAAAATACAATTAATTATTCTGTTATGCCACAAAGTCTCAAAGACACAATATATTTGATAAAAAAAAGCTTTGATATGGTTTTACTATTTTTCTATTCCAATACCACTTCAAAAGCTGTAATTTCGGGACTTTGCAAACAATCCGTTAAAATAAATTGTAGCATTAAAGACTTTCTGTCTTCGTTGATTTTTGCATTTGGATTGGAAACTGATTTTATTTTTCTCGGAAAATGATAGTTTAAAACGTACGATTGCGTGATTTTAAAATTAGAAAATTGTATTTTCCTTTCTGAAATAATGTCGTGCTGTTTCTTTAATTCTACTGGATCAGTGATGTCAACTACTCGCTTAAAAATAGTTCCATCAAAGGTGTATCGAATGGCATAATAATGCTCTTCGGCGGATAGTGCATAATTATGTTTTAAATTATCCGCGTAGTTTTCGGTTTTTTGAAGATCAACAACATCCTCTATTTTTTTGAAATCTTGCCAAATCGTAGTTCGGAATTCTTTGTCGAAGGAGCTTTTTTTGATATGAACATTCACATCTTTGAATTTATTATAGACTTCTTTTTCCGCTAATGGAAGTCTGGAGAAATTCTCCGCATACTGAGTGATATAATCGTTAAAAACGTAGCTTGTATCAACAAATTTTTCTTCAATGCCATAATTATCTCCCACTAACTGCATATAACTTTGCTCATCGCGAAGGGAAGCCGTTTCTATTTTGCCGCTGCCGTCATCATTGATATGTAAGGTTTCCGTTACTTGGCAACTAACTACTAGCAAAAGAATTAACAGGTGCACACAATTTTTTATTTTCAATTATTTGTTTTTTTTTTAGAGATCACGAATAAGAAACGAATATAAGTGTTTTGTGGGATTTATAACCCAGATTACTTCACAATACTTTATTTATTTTGGAGTTCAGTGAATTTCATTTGCAGTAGAAATCTTTTTATTCGCCTACGCGAATAAAAAGATTGCACCGTAAAGCTGGAAATAGCCCCAAAAAAACTTTAGCATTTTGCTACTTTGGTACTTATACAGTATCTTTGCGCTCTTAAAAAACAGCATCAAATGGCCTTATCAGAACAAGAAATCATCCGAAGAGAAAAACTTCAAGCCCTACGCAACCTAGGAATCAATCCTTATCCTGCCAATCTTTTTCCTGTAAATCACACTTCAAAGCAGATAAAGGAATCTTTTGAAGAAGGAAAGAAGGTCATTGTTGCTGGGCGATTGATGAGTGTGAGAGATCAAGGAAAAGCTTGTTTTGCTGAATTGCAAGATAGCGAAGGACGTATTCAATTATACGTAAATCGGGATGTTTTGTGTCCAGAAGAGGATAAAACAATGTACAATCAAGTTTTCAAGAAATTAACTGATTTAGGTGATTTTATAGGCATTGAAGGGGAATTATTTACTACTAAAGTGGGTGCACAATGTATTCGTGTGGATAAATTTACTTTCTTGAGTAAAACATTGCGTCCGTTGCCATTGCCTAAGGTAGATGAAGATGGAAAAGTGCATGATGCATTTAATGATGCTGAATTGCGTTACAGAATGCGTTATGTAGATTTGACGGTTAATGAACATGTAAAAGCGACTTTTATTAAGCGTACTAAATTGTTCAATGCCATGCGTACATTCTTTAACGACGCTGGATACCTGGAGGTAGAAACTCCTGTTTTGCAACCTATACCTGGTGGTGCTGCGGCGCGTCCGTTTATCACACACCACAATTCGCTTGACATTCCGTTGTATATGCGTATTGCGAATGAGTTGTATTTAAAAAGATTAATTGTAGGCGGTTTTGAAGGGGTTTATGAGTTTTCCAAAAATTTCCGTAACGAGGGAATGGACCGAACGCACAATCCTGAATTTACTGCTATGGAGATATATGTAGCCTATAAGGACTACAACTGGATGATGGAATTTGCTGAAGAGCTACTTGAATATTGTGCTGTTGCTGTAAATGGAACTTCGGAAGTTACTTTTGGTGAACACCAAATTAATTTCAAGGCGCCCTACGCTCGTGTGACAATGACAGATTCTATCAAACATTTTACTGGTTTTGATATTTCAGGAAAAAGTGAAGCAGAACTTTTTGATGCTGCAAGAGGCATGGGAATTGACGTGGATACTACAATGGGTAAAGGAAAATTGATTGATGAGATTTTTGGTGCGAAATGCGAAGGAAATTATATTCAACCTACTTTCATCACTGATTATCCAAAGGAAATGTCGCCACTTTGTAAAGAGCACCGTGACAATCCTGAATTGACAGAACGTTTCGAATTGATGGTTTGTGGCAAAGAAGTAGCCAATGCCTATTCAGAATTGAATGATCCAATTGACCAAAGAGCACGTTTTGAAGACCAAATGCGTTTGGCTGAAAAAGGAGATGATGAAGCGACTGGAATTATCGATGAAGACTTCTTGAGAGCTTTAGAGTACGGTATGCCTCCTACATCAGGAATGGGAATAGGAATGGACCGTTTGATTATGTATTTAACAAATAATGCTTCGATTCAAGAAGTATTGTTGTTCCCACAAATGAGACCTGAGAAAAAACAAGTTCAACTTGAAGAAGACGAGAAATTAATTGTTTCTATATTACAAGCTAATGAGAACCAAATGGAATTTGGATTATTAAAAACCAAATCAGAATTGAGCGGTAAAAAATGGGACAAAGCCATGAAAAACTTATCAGGACTTGGACTGACAGAAGTTGTAGTTGATGCTGATGTAAAATCATGTCGATTGAAAGGGTAATTTTTAAATACCTCTATTTATAGAACAAGAGGCTGTCCGTAAATGACAGCCTCTTGTTTATTTGTATCTTTTGGATATCTAAAGAATTTCTTGAATTTTGCAAATTTAGCATCATAAATCACCAAAAAAGGTCACTTACTTCGTTTGTAAATTCAAAATCTGGTTTAAAAACTGTTACATATTTTGAATGCTATCCATTTAGAAAAATTGTGAGCAATTACGATCTATTCATTACTACGCTAATTGTAGCTCTGGTATTTCAATTTTGATTAATTCTTTTTTATACGCTTCAAACTGATTTAAAATTTCCTTTTTAGTTTTTTCGAAAAAAGTATTATTTGAAAACAAGTCTTCATAATAGCCAATTCCGCTAATCAAATTATTTTTGAAAGCATGCCATTTTTTAATTTGTCCCGCAGTAATTTCATTAGAAACAGATTCAATTTCATTTTTCAAATAATCCAAATACATCTTTAATTCTTTGACATATAGATTTGGACGGTTCTCATCTCCTAATACAGATGCTTTCCCGTTAATATGTTGCATCATCTTAGAAAGCGAAACTTCATGATCAAAATAAGCCATATTGGGTCCTGGACAAATAATAACTCCTTGTGCTTGACCTTTAATTTTTATGTCATTTTCAAGATACGAAGCATTTGCTAAACCAACGCAAAGGCACGCTTTCTCCGTAATACCGTTTTTCTTTTTTTCGAAAATCTCAGCTGATAGCGTTTCTTGTTGCTCTGCTAATTCGGATAATTTTAAATCTTGGAATTTTTTTGAAGCGGAACAAGTTCCTTTAGCCTCATATTCTTTGCTTAACGCCAAAAAACGTTTTGGACATGAACTTCCTGCTTTATTATCTTCGATTCGTTTTTGCTTGAATTTTTCGTTCGTAGTTCCTCTTAAGGTGTTGAATGGAATTCCTAATGGAGAAATATGACTTAGATACAAATCTTCTTCTTTGGCTCCAGCCAATAAAGCTCTAGTGTGTTTATCTACTGAAGTAGCTTCGGGAACTAATAAAAATGGCGAACCCCAACCCACAGAATCAACATTATACTTTTCTAATAGGAAATCGTGCTCTTCAGCAGTTCCTACACCTCCTTGCACAGTGATTTTTAAATCCAGTGGTTGATCTGGAACATGCAGGCCTTTTTGTACCAAAGCTTTCACCATCAATTCATGAGCTGATTGAATTAATTGCTCTTTTTTGTCCCTGAATTCTTCTAAAATAGGTCCTAGCAAATAACCTTCAGTTGCAAAAGCATGGCCACCACAATTAAGGCCAGATTCAATACGATACTCTGAAACCCAAAGTCCTTTTTTAGCTAGAAAATTCCCTTGAATCATCGCTGAACGAAAATCACTAACTTTTAAAGTAATCCTCTTTTTTAGTTGATTATTCGTATCAGGAAAAAAGGTTGCGAAGTTTTCAAAATAACTATACAATCTAGGATTCATCCCTGCTGAAAGCACTACTGAAGATTCTAATGTACTGTTAGCAAAACCACGAAGTGCAGCATGCGCATCATTAAACTCAATAGGCAATTGCTCGTCATTTATAAAATTATCCTTATCCAGTTTAGTCATGATATTTACATCAATATCACCAGAATATAGATGCTCCTCTAAATAATTCTTGATACTATCCTTGAAAGCTAAACCTTCGTCAACGAAGTTTTGCAATCCTTCTTTAATACCTGATTTATCAGAAAGCATTGTAATGTAATTTTCCAAAGCCGATTTACTTTCAGACAATTCAGTTTTGAAGTTTTCAAATTTTTCTTTCACAATTTTATCTACTAAGTTCAAATACGAAGTAATACGCTCTGCACGGTAATCGTGTATTTTTTGGGTAATTTCCTTGTAAGGATGATTAAATTTTTCGCTGTAAAAAGCGTTCATTTTTTCGATAAGTTCGTCATCCATAATCGAAATTACAGAAGATATGCCATACTTTGCCACTCGAATTGGACTATCAATCGTATAGGCAAGTCCCATAACCGGAATATGAAAGGTATGAAGTGGTTTACGTGTTGTCATATAAATTAATTTAATATATAGACGACAAAATTCGAAAAACAAATTCGTTTAAAAACTGATAAATATCATACCTTTTTGTCCTTTACTAGAATACCTTAGCTCCTTTTTTGAATTAGTGATTGGTTGGCTTTTAATTCAGATTAATGAGAGTCCATCATCTCAGTATTTTGGGAGCAATTATTTTTAAAATTAGAGTTCCGCGTAGCATCAAGAAAAACTAAATTTATATTAAATAAATGTCCTTTACAATGAAACTAAATCTAAAGTTTTGGCTACAATTCTCCTTAATAAACCTTTTCATTGTGGCTTTACTTGGAGTTACCATGCGTTATAAATTAGGTTTTGAATTTCCATTTTTCGATCAATCGCATCTCATACATTCTCATTCTCATTTTGCATTTGCAGGTTGGCTTACACACACCTTAATGGTTTTGATGATTTATTTTCTTCAAGAAAAAATTCCCAATTTGCAACTGAATAAATACAAAAAAATAATTATTGCTAATTTGATTTGCGCTTATGGGATGCTCTTCTTTTTTATAATTCAGGGCTATGCGATGGCTTCTATCTTTTTCTCAACAGCTTCCATTCTAGTTTCGTATGCTTTCGGTTATTTATACCTAAAAGATCTAAAAAAATTGGATCAGGATTTAGCAGCAATAAATTGGTTTAGAGCAGCCTTAATTTTTAATACTATTTCTTCGTTAGGTACTTTTTATCTTGCCTATATGATGGCTACAAAAACTGCCGTGGAGCATTTAAAACTATCTTCCATCTACTATTACCTTCATTTTCAGTATAACGGTTGGTTTTTCTTTGCTTGTATGGGTTTGCTTTTTTCATTTTTCAAACTAAAAAAATCTGATAATCCTTTTTATGAAATAGCATTTAGATTGTTTGCAATAGCCTGTATTCCAGCTTATTTTTTATCATTACTATGGCTAGAAATTCCTAGCTGGATATATATATTAGCGGTTATAGCAGCTTTAATTCAAGTTTATGTATGGTTTAAATTGTTGCTTATTTTAATTAAAACTCAAAAAGAGTTTCTTAAAAACTTCGGACCATTGTTACAAGGCATTTTAGTTTTTACTTACCTAGCGCTAAGTTTAAAATTCATCCTTCAGTTAAGTTCTACTATTCCAGCTTTGGGCGAAATAGTATTTATTTACAGACCAATAGTAATCGCGTATCTACACTTAGTTCTATTAGCAATAAACTCGTTATTTTTATTGTTTTACATTTATGCCAATCATTTCATTAGCATCAACAAAAACATAAAAATAGGTTTAATAGTATTTTCAATCGGTATTTTTTTAAACGAACTCGTTTTAGGAATTCAAGGCATAATTCCGTTTGGCTTTCCAAGTCTTCCTTACACTAATGAACTTCTTTTTGCTGTTGCCTTACTCTTATTATTTGGCATTGGATTAATTACCTTTTTCTCTATCAAAAAAACTAAAAACCACCCTGCATTATAATAAATTTTAAAACAAGTACTTGAAGTTAAACAACTTTGATTGTGATTTAGTCCAATTCATTTTTTATTGTTTTTATTATTTTTTTGTTAATGATTAAACTTTTTAACTTAATCATTGTCTTATAGCTATAACTTTAAAACTATAAAAATGAAAAAATTAATTATCGCAGCATTATTAGTTGCAGGAATGACCACTTATGCTCAGGAAAAAAAAGAAACACCAAATAGAGCAAATATGGAACGAATGACTCCAGAAGAACGCCAAGAAAGACAACTAAAGAGACTAACTACTGAATTAACGCTTAATGCGCAACAACAAGAACAAGTAAAACAACTATTAGCCTCTCAAACGGTTAATAGACAAAACCAAATGGACAGAAAAGAGCTTTCTAAAGAAGAAATGAAAGCAAGACGTGAAGCAGCAGTAAAAAAGATGCAAGACGACAGAAAAATCATGGAAGATAAAATGAAAGTTATTCTAACTCCAGCACAATTCGGAACTTGGAAAGCAGATCAGGAAAAAATGAGAGAGAGAAATGAAACTCGAATGAAAGAAAGAATGGGTAACAGAAATGACAATTAAAAATAAAAAAAAGCTTCGAAAATTTTTCGAAGCTTTTTTTTTACTCTTGACAGCCTTATAATGTTTTAGAGACTTTATCAATCGCTTGAATAGTGAAATCTAAATCCTCATACGAAAGTGCATCAGTAATAAACCAAGTTTCATAAGCAGATGGCGCAATATAAATCCCCTCATTCAACAATCCGTGAAAAAATTTCTTGAAACTTTCGTTATCTCCTTTTGAAGCTGATTTAAAATCAGTCACAGGATTTTCATCAAAATGTACAGAAATCATAGATCCAATTCTGTTGATTGTAAAAATAACATTATTAGCTTTCAAAACCTTTTCAATTCCTGCATGTAAATAAGCTGTTTTCTCTTCTAATCTTTTAAAAATCGCGCGATCAGCATCTAATGCTTGTAACATCGCTAATCCAGCAGCCATAGCCAATGGATTCCCAGACAATGTTCCTGCTTGATAAACAGGTCCAAGAGGCGCTAAATAATTCATGATTTCTGCACGAGCTGCAAAAGCACCTACTGGCAAACCACCACCAATTACTTTTCCGAAGCAAACAATATCAGCATCTATGTTCAATAATTCCTGAACACCACCAGCTGCTAATCTGAACCCTGTCATTACCTCATCAAAGATTAACAGTATTCCATTGTCAGTACATAATTGACGTAAACCTTCTAAAAATCCTTTATTTGGAGGAATACAACCCATATTTCCTGCAACTGGTTCCACAATAATAGCTGCGATTTCATTTTTATTAGCTTCAATTAAAGCCGCTACATTTTCTAAATCATTATAAGTTGCTAGCAAAGTATCTTTAGCAGTTCCTGCCGTTACACCAGGACTATTAGGTGAACCAAAAGTAATAGCACCACTTCCTGCCTGAATCAAGAACGAATCAGAATGTCCGTGGTAACAACCTGCAAATTTGATTATTTTATCTTTTTTTGTAAAACCACGAGCTAACCTTACAGCACTCATACAAGCCTCTGTGCCGGAATTTACAAATCTAATTTTATCTATATTGGGTACCATAGAAACGGCCAAAGCAGCAATTTGAGTCTCTAATTCTGTTGGCATTCCAAATGAAGTCCCTAGTTTTGCTTTTTCAATTACAGCATTAACTACCGGTTCGTAAGCATGTCCTAAAATCATTGGTCCCCATGAATTGATATAATCAATCAATCGGTTTCCATCTTCATCGTACATATATGCACCTTTGGCACTTTTTACAAAAATTGGTGTTCCTCCTACGGCTTTAAATGCTCGTACTGGTGAGTTCACACCACCTGGAATTACTTTTTCTGCTTCAGCAAAAAGCTGACTACTTCTTTTATATAACATCTACTGAATTATAAATTATTGTTATTTTAAATTACTTTACTACCAATCGCTGTCCAATTGAAATGGTGTTGTCTACTAGATTATTTTTTTGTTTCAACTCCTCCACACGCAATTCGAATTTTCGCGAAATGGAATATAAAGTATCTCCCTTTTGAACTACATAAGAACCTAAATTACTACTCACAACTCTTTTAGTACTTACAGTTAAATCCTGAACAAGCTGTTTTTCATTAGGAACATAATTTGAATCTAAAGCCATATTATCATACTCATTCAAACCATAGCGTTCAATATACGAGATTAATTTATCTGGATATTTAGGATCAGTAGCATAACCTGCGGCTCTTAATCCGCGAGCCCAAGCTTTATAATCGCTTTTTGAAAGTGTGAAAAGTTTAGCATATCGGCTTCTTCCCGTAAGAAACAAAGCGTGATCTTTGAAAGATTCTGATGGATTATCATATTTTCTAAAACATTCCTGCGCTGCATCATCATCGTGTCTCACACTTTCGCCAGTCCAACCTGCGTGACATTTTATTCCAAAGTGATTATTTGATCTTGACGCTAAATCGCCTTTTCCAGCACCTGATTCTAAAATTCCCTGCGCTAAAATAATACTAGCGGGAATACCATAATTCTTCATATTGCTCATGGCAACATCCTTGAATTGATAAATATACAATCTAATAATATCAGTAGTTACGGTAGTCTTTGAGGTGGAAACAATCACTTCGGATTCATTGTTCTTTTTAGCTAAGCTTGAAGTACTCGATCTTGTACTGGTGGAATTTCTTGTACTATTCTTTTTAGAACTTCTGACGATTTCAGATTTTGGTTTTGAAGGTGCTTTTTTTGTAGTTACAATAACTGGTTTTGAAGCATTACAACCTATGAGTGTAAGTAGGACAAAAATAAGTAGGATTTTTTTACACATGAATTGCTATTGTTGGTAATTGTTTCTTTTTTAATTTAATATTCATTCCTTGAATTCCCTGGATTCCTCCAGTATGTATCAATAAAATTTTAGAGTTTGCCGGAAAATAGTTCTCACTAATCAAATCTATAACGCCAAAAACCATCTTTCCTGTATAAATAGGATCAAGAGGAATTTTAGTTTCAGCATAAAACTGATTAATAAATGCAATTAGCTCTTCACTTACTTTCCCGTAACCGCCAAAATGATAGTCTGTAATGAATTCCCAATTTTGATTTTCTACAAAATTACGAATTTCATCTTGCAAAAAATCACCTTTTAGCGATGGAAAACCTAAAACTTTTTGATGATCCAAAACACTATTGATAATACCTGATATGGTTCCACCAGTTCCTATAGCACAACAAATAAAGTCAAAATCAGCATCATTCTCAGTTAGAATTTCTTCACAACCTTTTATTGCTAATTCATTTGTTCCACCTTCTGGAATAAGATAAAAATCACCAAATTTCATTTTTAGTTTCTCTAAAAAATGATTTTCACCTTTTAGTCGATACTCCTCTCTACTTACAAATTCGAATTGCATTCCGCAGTTTTCAGCAAATTGCAAGGTTGGATTTTCTGAGATTTTATCTCTCAATTCATCCCCACGAATAATTCCTATCGTTTTAAATCCCTTGTCTTTTCCAGCATATGCCACTGCGGCAATATGATTTGAAAAAGCACCTCCAAAAGTTAATAATGTATCTTTATTCTGTGTTTTTGCTTCAAGCAAATTGTATTTAAGCTTCCTAAACTTATTTCCAGAAACAAAAGGATGAATCAAATCTTCTCTTTTGATGTACAGCGAAATACCGTTTGGTAATTCTAAATTTATATGTTGATTCAAGCTAATCATTATTTTGGCAAAGGTAAAATTTATAAACAACTAAAGCACAATCTTTGTCACTTGTGTATTATTTTATTAGACTTTTACCGTCAAATAATCTATGAATTTGAAAAATTTACGAGTTTTTAAGTATTTTAAATTGGATTCATTATCGTAAGCTTCACGTTCAAAACAAATATTTTTATAGGCTAAAAAGGCGTTTTTATATTGGAACAAACGAAAAACATATTCTATTGCGTACCAAATAAAAAAAGGAAAAATTAAAAGTTCCAATTGTTGGCGCAAGTGAATTTTTTCGTGATTTATAAAAAAAGAGTTCGCTTTATCGATCGAATGCTTTACAAATACAAACGGAAATACGGTTAATCCACTAAATCCCTTCGGAATTAAATATTTAGCAACAATCAGAAACATTAGCTATAAAATTTATAAATTTGTATGAACAAATTGGCTTTATTTGATGAAAAACTTAATTCTTGAAATTGGCTTATAATATTTTATAAAGCGAAATAATTACACAATACAACAACCTCAAACATGAATGACCAAAGTAGTGAAAATAAACTAACAGAGGGCGAAGATTTTTATTTCACGCCCGAAGGCTACAAATGCTTTACCGAAAAACACCATTTAAAAAGAGGATATTGCTGCAAAAACGGATGCCGCCATTGTCCGTACGGTTTTAATAAAAAAACGGGCAGTATCAATAAGTAGGTTTTGGGCGTGTTTGCCGCAGCAAAATGGGCTTTCACACTCGTTTTTTCTGTTCCGCTACGCAACACAAAATAGCGCTCAAACAATTGTTCAATCCCTTATGCAAACAAATAGCACAGAAAAAAATGACTTTCAAAGAACAAATACAACAAGGAATTCCATCGGTTTTACCACAACCTAAACCATACGACACGGCCATCAATCATGCTCCCAAGCGCAAAGAAATCCTTTCAGCTGACGAGAAAAAACTAGCACTTCGCAATGCCTTGCGTTATTTTGACTCAAAACATCATGCTGAATTAATGAAAGAATTTCTGAACGAATTAGAAACTTACGGTCGTATTTACATGTACCGTTTACGTCCTGATTACGAAATGCGAGCGCGACCTATTGATGAATATCCAGGAAAGGCAGAACAGGCAAAAGCGATCATGTTAATGATTCAAAACAATCTGGATTATGCTGTGGCGCAACATCCTCATGAATTGATTACTTATGGTGGTAATGGAGCCGTTTTCCAAAACTGGGCACAATATTTATTGACCATGCAATACTTAGCTGAAATGACAGATGAGCAAACATTGACCATGTATTCCGGACATCCTATGGGATTATTCCCTTCTCATAAGGAAGCACCAAGAGTTGTGGTAACTAACGGAATGGTAATTCCAAATTACTCTAAACCGGATGACTGGGAAAAAATGAATGCTTTAGGCGTTTCTCAATACGGACAAATGACAGCAGGAAGTTACATGTACATTGGTCCACAAGGAATTGTTCACGGTACAACCATAACTGTTTTAAACGGATTTAGAAAGATTAAAAAAACACCAAAAGGAGGTTTATTTGTAACTTCAGGATTGGGAGGCATGAGCGGCGCACAACCAAAAGCGGGTAATATCGCGGGTTGCATTACGGTTTGTGCAGAAGTCAATGCAAAAATAACTCATATTCGTCACAGTCAAGGATGGATAAATGAAGTCATTGAAAACATTGACGAATTAGTAAAAAGAGTCGCTTTGGCGAAAGCCAATCAAGAAACAGTGTCTATCGCTTATTTAGGAAACGTTGTCGATATTTGGGAAAAATTTGATCAAGAAAACATACATATTGATTTAGGAAGTGACCAAACATCACTTCACAATCCATGGGCAGGAGGTTATTACCCTATTGGTATTTCATTTGAAGAAGCTAATGAAATGATGGCCAACAATCCCGATTTATTCAAGGAAAAAGTCCAAGAAACATTGCGCAAACATACAGCTGCAATCAACAAACACACTGCGAAAGGAACTTATTTTTTTGATTATGGAAATGCTTTTTTATTAGAATCTTCACGTGCAGGTGCTGATGTAATGGCAGAAAATGGAATTGATTTCAAGTATCCAAGTTACGTACAAGACATTATGGGACCTATGTGTTTTGATTATGGTTTTGGTCCGTTCCGATGGGTTTGTGCTTCGGGAAAACCTCAAGATTTAGCAAAAACAGATACTATCGCCTGTCAAGTTTTAGAAGAAATGGCAAAAACTGCTCCACTTGAAATCCAGCAACAGATGCAAGATAATATCCAATGGATAAAAGGTGCGCAGGAAAACAAATTGGTCGTTGGATCACAAGCTAGAATACTTTATGCTGATGCAGAAGGTCGAGTAAAAATTGCAGAAGCTTTTAATCAGGCTATTGCCAAAGGCGAAATAGGAACCGTAGTTTTAGGCAGAGATCACCACGATGTTTCTGGAACCGATTCACCATACAGAGAAACTTCAAACATTTATGATGGATCTCGTTTCACTGCTGACATGGCCATACAAAACGTAATTGGAGACAGTTTTCGTGGCGCTACTTGGGTATCCATTCATAATGGTGGAGGCGTTGGCTGGGGCGAGGTAATTAATGGAGGATTTGGTATGGTTCTTGATGGTTCTAAAGAAGCTTCAAAGCGCTTAGCATCAATGCTTTTCTGGGATGTCAATAATGGGATTTCAAGAAGAAGTTGGGCAAGGAATGACGGAGCAATTTTCGCAATAAAAAGAGCTATGGAGACGCAACCTTTATTAAAAGTGACCCTCCCTACTATTGTAGCTGATGACTTATTGGATTTCTAGAATTTTGAATGTAACTTTAATAACCAAATAAATATATTATGAAAGCAATAAAACTCCTTCCCGTATTCCTTCTTTTAGTATTTGCTTCTTGCAGCTCTGTAAAAGTATATTCTGATTATGATAACAAAGTAGATTTTAGTCAATACAAAACGTATGCTTTTCACAAAAAAGGAATTGATAAAATCGAAATTTCTGAATTAGATAAGAAAAGAATCCTCTATGCTGTTGATGCGGAACTAAGCAAAAAAGGAATGACTAAAAGTGAAAACCCAGATTTACTAATCAACATTTTTACTAAAGAAAGAGAACGCATTGATGTAAACCAATATAATGCTGGATTTGGTTATGGTTGGGGCTATGGCTGGAATCCTTATTTATGGGGTGGTCGCAGCACTTCCGTAACTTCTTCAACTGAAGGAACTTTATACATCGATTTGATTGATGCTAAGAAAAAAGAATTAGTTTGGCAAGGTGAAGGCGTGGGTTATTTAACAAATAATCGCAATGAAAAAGAAAAAGTTATCAATGAGTTTGTGACTAAAATTTTAGAGCAATTCCCTCCGTCAAACGTAAAAAAATAATATTTTTTAGTCGAATTAATCAAATTATCTATACATTTGTCATTCAAACAAAAGAGAATGCCAAATTTATTTAACACCATTATCCTTATTATTATCATTATTATTCAACAATAATAACGGAGTGTTATATAAATTAGTAAAACAAATACATTTATCAAACCTCCTATTACGGGAGGTTTTTTTTTGACCAAAATCAAAGCTTCTAAAAAATTAATTATGAAGATATTCCAACAAGTAATCGCCGCTAAAAAACAACTGAACGGAGTTGTATCACCCACTCCATTAATACAAAGTCTAAATCTTTCAGAAGAATTTGATTCGAATATTTTATTAAAAAGAGAAGACCTGCAAGTCGTTCGTTCCTATAAAATAAGAGGTGCATACAACAAAATGAGCACTTTAACCAACGAAGAAAGAAACCAAGGAGTGATTTGTGCAAGTGCTGGAAATCACGCCCAGGGAGTTGCTTACTCTTGTAATTTACTGAAGATAAAGGGCAAAATTTACATGCCAAAAACTACGCCTAAGCAAAAAGTAAAACAAGTACAATTATTTGGAAAATCCTTTGTAGAAATTGCCTTAGTAGGAGATACATTTGATGATGCTTACGCAAAAGCAGCTGAAGACGCTGCAAAAAACAACATCATATTCGTTCATCCTTTTGATGATGTAAAAGTAATTGCAGGACAAGGAACAGTAGGTTTAGAAATCCTTGAATCATATAAAGAACCTATTGATTATGTTTTTGTAGCGATTGGCGGTGGCGGATTAGCAGCAGGATTATCAGAGGTTTTTAAAGAGCTGAGCCCAAACACTAAAATTATAGGAGTTGAACCTGAAGGAGCACCATCAATGAAAACCTCTATCGCTAACGGAATTAATACAGCTTTAGAAACTATTGACAAATTTGTTGATGGCGCTGCTGTAAAACAAGTAGGAAACATCACATTTGAAATATGCAAAGATAACCTCGACGACATTATTTTAGTTCCTGAAGGAAAAGTATGCACGACAATATTGCGATTATACAACGAGGAAGCTATGGTAGTTGAACCAGCTGGTGCGTTATCTATTGCCGCTTTGGACTTTTACAAAGATAAAATAAAAGGTAAAAACGTAGTTTGCATCGTAAGCGGTAGCAACAATGATATCGAAAGAACTGCCGAAATAAAAGAGCGTTCTTTATTGTACGAAGGATTGATGCACTATTTTATGATACAGTTTCCGCAACGTCCAGGCGCTTTGAAGGAATTTGTAAATGACATACTGGGACCAGAAGACGACATTACTTATTTTCAGTTTACCAAAAAGAACAGTAGAGAAGTAGGTCCAGCAATCGTAGGATTAGAATTAAAGAACAAAAACGACGTAATAGCAATCAAAACTAAAATGACAACTAAAGGATTCGAATATAAATACCTCAACGAGAGACAGGATTTGTTTAACCAATTAATTGGATAAAACAATTTCCCTTTCCCTAATAATGGCCTACCTTTGCGTAGGCTTTTTTTTAAACCCAAACATGACAACACTTACCGACATAAAAAACTTAGAAGACATCAAATTATTGGTTGATACCTTCTACTCTACCATACAGAAAGATGAATTTATTGGTCCAATTTTTAACGAAAAAATTGGCAATCGCTGGCCAGAACATTTAGAAAAAATGTATCGTTTTTGGCAAACTATTCTACTAGAAGTCCACTCGTATTCTGGCAGTCCATTTCCTCCTCACAAACAACTGCCTGTTGAAAAAGAACATTTTGACCGTTGGATGGAAATCTTCACAGCAATTACCGATAGTCTATTTCTAGGCCCAATTGCGGATGAAGCAAAATTACGCGCTAGAAATATGGCGGAAATGTTCAATTATAAAATTGATTATTTCCGTAATGCAGCAAAAAACAATCCACATCACTAAGTATTACTTCTAAAAAAGAACAATTGCCATGCGTAAACTTCTTATTGGTTTTTTCTCTATCACTATTTTTATTTCTTGTTCAAATTTAAAACAAGTAAGTCAAAACAATTCAACTCCGCAATTAAAATTCATCAATTCAATTGAAATACCATTCAATCAAGATTTCAAAAACACTAAAATTGGAGGACTTTCTGGAATTGATTACGATAAAAAAAATGATCTTTATTATATCATTTGCGATGAGAGATCACAAGAAAATCTTTCCCGATTTTACACTGCAAAGATTCTCTTAAATAACGACAGACTACAAGTGATCAATTTTCAAGACACCAATACGTTAAAAAACGAAGAAGGTAAAACTTTTGGTAGTTGGCTGACCACACCTGAAACTTCTGCAGATCCAGAAGACATTCGATACAACCCTAAAACAAATTCATTGATTTGGAGTAGCGAAGGTGCTCGAGTACTAACAGCTGAAAAGACCATTTTACAAAACCCTTCGATTACTTTTATGGATTTAAAAGGAAATTTTAAATCTCAATTAAAACTACCATCCAATCTAGAAATCCAGAAAGAAAAAAAAGGACCTAGAAATAATGGAACTCTTGAAGGAATTACTTTTGACAAAAATTATAAAACTTTATATACTAGCCTAGAGGAACCACTATTTGAAGACGGAGATCAAGCGACTACAAGCAAAGGTGGTCTAATTAGGCTGTATCAATTTAATGTAAAAACAAAAGAAAATACAGCGCAATACGGGTATCGATTAGATGCTGTTGCACATGAACCGAAACCTAAAGGTGCTTTTTCAGTAAATGGAGTTGCGGCAATTCAGTATTATAGCAAAAATCAACTGCTCGTACTGGAGCGCTCCTATTCTACAGGAACGCAAGCCTGTACTATAAAAGTGTTTTTATGTGATTTTAAAAAAGCGACTAATGTAAAAGATTACGGATCTTTACTGAATCAAAAAATAGAATTAGCCTCTAAGAAATTGATACTTAACATGGATGATTTAGGCATTTTTACGGATAATATTGAGGGATTGACTTTTGGTCCAAAATTAGCCAACGGAAATCGTTCCTTAATTTTTGTTTCTGATAATAATTTTTCAGCAATTCAAAAAACACAAGTGTTACTTTTTGAAGTAGAAGAATAGGAATCCGGATTTATATATTTTTGTAATTGAATTATCCTTTTCAACTAGAATCTGCAATACATTATTTACTAAAAGCAAATACTCAATTCTCCTAGCCCGGATAGCAGTGGAAAGCATTTTGCAAAAAAAACAATTTTTGTTGCCCTAAAAAAGCGACTGTAAGAAGCTCTTTATAGGGCTTACAAAAATGTTATTTTTTTGCGAAATCTTATAACGAATAGCTGGAAATAGCTCCTTAAAGTTGTACTTTTGACCAAAACTACAACGTTTTCGAGATGAGCACAACTATAGAAAGCAATCCGTTATTAGACCGATTGCCAAAGCACTTACGACAATTTATTAAGCCTCAAGATTATAGGGATTACACACCCATAAACCAAGCGGTGTGGCGTTATGTAATGCGCAAAAATGTGAATTACTTGTCAAAAGTAGCACACAGCTCCTATCTAGAAGGACTTAAAAAAACAGGAATTGAGGTAGACAATATTCCTAGTATGTATGGGATGAACCGAATTCTTACTGAAATTGGTTGGGCAGCTGTTGCTGTTGATGGATTTATTCCGCCGAATGCTTTCATGGAGTTTCAAGCTTATAACGTACTAGTTATTGCTTCGGACATTCGTCAACTTGAACATATAGAATACACGCCTGCACCAGATATTATTCACGAAGGTGCTGGTCACGCCCCTATAATTGCCAATCCGGAATATGCGGAATACCTGCGTCGTTTTGGAGAAATAGGTTGTAAAGCCATTTCCTCGCACAAAGATTACGAAATGTATGAAGCGATCCGACTCCTTTCTATTTTGAAAGAGGCAGAAGGAACTCCACAAGCCGATATTAACGCTGCCGAAAAAGCAGTGGAAGATTTACAGAATAATATGGGCGAATTGTCTGAAATGGCGCAAATTAGAAACTTACATTGGTGGACCGTTGAATATGGCTTAATTGGAACTGTTGAAAATCCAAAAATATTTGGCGCTGGTTTACTTTCGTCAATTGGTGAAAGTGCACATTGCATGACGGATAAAGTAAAGAAAATCTCTTATGATATATCAGCAGCGAATAAGGGTTTTGATATTACACAATTGCAACCTCAACTGTATGTAACTCCAGATTTTGCATATTTAAGTTTAATCCTTGAGGAGTTTGCTAATAAAATGGCATTGCGCACAGGAGGCTTATCGGGAATAAATAAATTGATACAATCAAATGCTTTAGGAACAATTGAACTGAGTACAGGAATTCAAATTTCGGGTATTTTCACTAATGTGATTGAAGCTGAAGGCAAGCCTGTATATATTCAAACTACGGGTAAAACTGCATTATCGTATAGAGAAAAAGAATTAGTAGGACACGGAACCATCAAGCATTTAGAAGGTTTTGGAAGCCCTATTGGGAAACTAAAAGGTATCAATCTTGCTATTGAAGACATGAGTCCAAGAGATCTAAGCGCCTATTCTATTACCGAAAATAAAACGGTGATATTAGATTTTGAAGGTGATATTACAGTAAAAGGAGAAATCATTACTGGCTCGAGAAATCTGCATGGCCAAATTATTTTAATCAGTTTTAAAAATTGTACTGTGACGCATGGTGAAACTATTTTATTTCAACCTGAATGGGGAATTTACGACATGGCAGTTGGTAAAAAAGTAGTATCCGCTTTTTCAGGTCCTGCTGATGCAAATAGTTTTGATTTGATTTCACATATTCCTTCAAGCAAAACTATCAAAGCAAAGCATACCGCAGAACGTGATGATTTAGAGGTACTTTATCAAACGGTACGAATGATTAGAGAATCAAAAGACATCAACACTTCTTTAGCTCCAATTTTAAAAAAACTGAAAGAAGAGCATCCTAATGATTGGTTATTGTCTGTTGAGATTGTGGAATTATTAAAAGATAGAAACGAACCACAACTTCTAAAAGAAGTGATGAATTATCTTGAAAGTTTAAAGCAAAGACGATCAGAAGTAGCGCACTTAATTACGGGTGGACTGAATTTAATTTAAAAATCTAGCAAAGATTTTCACAGATTAATTTAAAGAAATTAATTCTATTTAGAATAAACCGCAGATTCGCAAATTATTAGAATTATCTAGAACTTGCCAATCTGTGGTTTTCTTCGTAATTATAATTTGATTTGTTGTCCAAATTCTTTCTCGCTCTCAATCACTTTGCCTTCGTATTTCAAAGTCCAACCCAGATTGCTAGTAGTAATTAACAGTTTGGATAATTCGCTAATTAATCTATTTTGAGCATTAGTTTTCAAAGTTGAACTTTCTATTTTTTTAGCTAAATTAGCTTTAACTGACTTATTTATTTTATTGTAATCATCACCAGTAAACGGATTCAATTTACTTTGCTCTACATCATAAAATTTGATATCGGGATTAATTTTTATTTCTTCTTTCGGAATAAAAACAATCGTAATGGTTTTGTTTTTTTCATCGATATCGTATTTCATTTTATGCAAATCATACGCAACGGTTACATCAGCATTTACAACAACTAATGCTTTTTTCTCAAAAGAAAGCATGTTTAACAAATACTTCTCTTGGTTTTTATACGTAATCACTTCTGAGAAATGTCCTTCGGTAACAATTAGCTTTCCTACATTTAGAATTTGCTGTTGTATTAAACCAGCACCATCAATAGTTGTGGAATCATCTGATTTCTTGAATTCACAATATTTAAAGAGTAGGACAACTGTGATTATAACTCCAATAAAAATAAAAAATCTTTTTAACATAATTAAAATTTCATGAATGGATATTGCGTCTCCAATTTAGTTATTTTTTCATTCAATTTAGCAAGGAATTTCAAATGACTTTCCGATTTTGGATTAAATGGTCTATGAAACAAACCTTTCCGAATATTTTCTACCTCATCCATTGTTCCAAAAACAATATCGCAAACTGAAGTTTCTTTGAAACGTTTCCAAATATAATCAATAGCTACTTGATTGGGATGCAACATATCTTCGCCATAAAAACGATAATCACGTAGTTCATCCATCATGATTTCGTAGCTAGGAAAATAAGTAGTATTTAGTATAAAGTGTTTAGCTATTAAAACTTGATGAATTGCCGAAATTAAATTTGCTTTACTCCATTGATTTTCGAAAAAACCATCTTTGATATGGCGCACTGGAGATATCGTAAAAATAATAGTACACTTTGAGTTTATACTTTCAATTAATTGGATAGTATTCTCAATAGATTTTTGAATATTATCCGGTGATAAAATTGATTTTTCAAATTGCTTTTGAGGTACTTTATGACAATTAGCTACAATAGTTGCACTTTCTATATTTCTATAGACCCAAGCAGTTCCATAAGTAATTAGGATATGCGAAGCTTGCTTTAATACTACTTTAGTGGATTGGACGATCGTATTTAATGAAACTAATAATTCCTCTTTATCAGGATTGCTTAAATCCGAATGCACATCAAAACAATGCCAAAGTTCATTATGAAAAAAGATATCCTTTTCCGTAAATTGCTTTTCAGAAACTGCAAAATCAACAAGCTTCTCAATAGCTAAGGGATGAAATAAAATCCCAAACGGGTTACATAGATTCTTAAATTTATAATAGTCCAGTTTCTCTGCCATATTAACCGCAAAACAAGAACCAAGAGAAACAATCATAGAATTGTAATCAATAGGAATATAACTTTTATTAATAGGAATTTGGGTTCTGAACTGCATGGTAATATTGTTTACTGCAAATTTGAATAATTTTAATCAATTAAAAGACGTTTAATACTTTTTTGATTATGTAATGAAATCATAAAATAAAAAATCCTCTCAATATTTAACTATTAAGAGGATGGTTGAGTAATTTATAGTAATAAATTAGTTAATAGAAATACTGTATTTTGACATATCCAGAATTAAAAATAGTCGGTTCACAGACTTGCTCTTTTGGATAACCGTCTGAATCGTAAGTAAAGGAATTTTTATACATTTTAGCAGATGAAATTATTTGGTCATCTTTATCAATACTTGTATTTTCTGTGATTATCAAACTATTGTTTGTTGAGATAGCCTGATTACAATCTAATAATTTCTTATACCCAGCTATATTAAATAAAGGATTTTTTTTTGAATCGTAATCGAAATTCAGACTGTATTTCGAAACAGTTCCTGTTGCTGTATTATCCAGAATACGTTCGTCTTTGATGAGATTTTCATTCTCAAAAAACAGAATTCCATGAAATTCCTTTACTTCTTGATCTTCCGATACAATTTTCGTTTTTTGATATGAAATCGTATTATCTGAATTATATATATAATTTATTTTATACTTATTTAGCGACTCAGCACGTATTAGTTCACCCGCATTATAAGTGTATTCAACAGTTTCAACTAATGAACTCTCTTTATCAGTAGTAACTTTTTTTACTATCAAACCATCGGAATATGTAAAATCAACATGAGTATTTGCATCATCAATACTTCCAATTTCATCAGCAACATAAGTAAATACAGTTGTTACTGAAGTTCCATTTGAAGCAGTCGAAATTGTCTTTTTTAACAATTTTACATTAGAAGCAGTATCAGTTGAACAGGAGCAAAAAGCAAACAAACACATTGTCAAAATTGAATATAAAAATTTTTCTTTTCTCATAGGTACTAAATAAATTTGGAGGTGTTTTATTTGTCCATTTCGGCACAAAAAACGCAAAATTGAATCAATTATACGACAACTACAATGTTAATCGCTGTACTCCATTAATCTCGGATAAACGACCGCTTTTATAAACTTATCTTGAACTTTGACTTTTAAACCATAATAAATTGGCATCAACGAGAAGCCCTTTTAAAATCAAGTTCTAAAAGGGCTTTTACTATAAAAATAAGTGTAATTTATTTCACAAAATCAATTGCTTTTTCTAGCGCTTCTGGAATACCGTTTACATTCTTTCCTCCTGCTGTTGCAAAGAAAGGCTGACCGCCACCGCCGCCTTGGATAAATTTACCCAATTCTCGAACCACTTGGCCTGCATTTAGACTTTTTTGTACAACTAATTCTTTAGAAATATAACAAGTAAGCATTGGTTTCTCGTCATCAGCTGTAGCTAAAACTAGGAATAGATTATTACCTAAGTTTCCTAATTCATAAGCCAAATCCTTTGCGCCTTCTGGATTCAAATCTACTATTTTAGCTAGGAACTGAACACCATTGATTTCTTGAATTTCAGCAACTAGGTTTTCTTTCATTGCTTTAACCTTGTCTTTCATCAAGGCTTCAATTTGCTTCGCTAGTTTATTATTTTCTTCTTGCATCGAATGAACCGCTTTCAAAATATCTTGTGGATTTTTCAAAGCTACTTTCACTTCATTCAATGTGTTTTCTTGCGTAGCATAAAATGCTTTTACTGCATCACTTGTAATTGCTTCAATACGGCGAATTCCTGCGGCAACTGCTCCTTCAGAAACCAATTTGAAATGCCATATTTCAGCAGTATTTTTTACGTGAATTCCACCGCACAATTCCATGCTTTCGCCAAATTTAATTGCACGAACATGATCGCCATATTTCTCACCAAATAAAGCCATTGCTCCTTCTTCTACTGCTTGTGCAAAAGGAATATTTCTTCTTTCAATTAATGGCAATTGCTCTTGGATTCTAGCATTAACAAAATCTTCCACTTGTTGCAATTCTGTATCAGTCATTTTAGCAAAATGCGAAAAGTCAAAACGCAAATAGTTTGGATTTACCAAAGAACCTTTTTGTTCCACATGCGTTCCTAGAATACTTCTTAAAGCTTGGTGCATTAAGTGTGTAGCCGAGTGATTTCTAGAAGTTAAAGTCCTTAATTCTGTGTTTACTTTAGCCACAAAACTAGCTTCAATATTCTCTGGAAGTTGTTTTGTAAAATGTAGGATTAAGTTATTTTCTTTTTTAGTATCAATGATTTCAATAGTTTCATTTGCCGAAACTAATGTTCCTTTGTCACCTACTTGCCCTCCACCTTCTGGATAAAATGGCGTATTATCTAAAACTATTTGATATAAAACACCATCTTTTTTACTATCAACTTTACGAATTCTAGTAATTTTTATTTCGTTTTCGATTTGATCATAGCCAACGAATGTTTCTACATTTCCGGGAATTAAAACAGACCAATCTTCGGTTGAAACTTCTGATGCAGCACGAGAACGTGCTTTTTGAGCTTGCATTGAAGCATCAAATTCACCTTCATTGAAAGACATTACTTTTTCTTTCAAAATTAAAGCTGTTAAATCTTTTGGAAAACCAAAAGTATCATACAATTCAAATGCTTTAGCTCCTGAAACCTCAGTTCCTGTCGTTTTAGAAACTACATTATCTAATAATTGTAACCCTTGATCTAATGTTCTCAAGAATGAAGCTTCCTCCTCACGAATCACATTAGTAACAAAAGTTTCTTGCAATTTGATTTCCGGAAAAAATTCTCCCATTTGATTTGCTAAAACAGCAACTAATTGATTTATAAAAGGCTCTTTTGTATCTAAAAATGTAAATCCGTAACGAATAGCACGACGCAATATTCTTCTGATTACATATCCAGCACCAGTATTAGAGGGTAATTGTCCGTCAGCAATTGCAAATGCAACTGCACGTACGTGATCTACAATTACACGAATGGCAATATTTGTTTTATTCTGAGATTCTGACACATTAACAACTTCATTTGAAGTGTATTTTGCTCCTGTAATTTGACTTACTTTCTCAATAAGAGGTGTAAAAACATCAGTATCGTAATTAGAAGTCACTCCTTGCAATGCCATACACAAACGCTCAAATCCCATTCCGGTATCAACATGTTTGGCAGGTAATTTTTCTAAAGAACCATCGGCTTTACGGTTGAATTCCATAAATACGTTGTTCCAAATTTCCACCACTTGTGGATGGTCATTATTGACTAAACTTTTTCCTGAAACTAGTGCTTTTTCTTCAGCAGTACGTAAATCAACATGAATTTCTGAACAAGGACCACAAGGACCTTGATCACCCATTTCCCAGAAATTATCTTTTTTATTTCCAAGAATGATTCGGTCTTCAGAAATTAATTCTTTCCAAATATCCCAAGCTTCTTGATCAAAAGGCACATTTTCTTCTTCGCTTCCTTCAAAAACAGAAACATATAGGTTTTCTTTTGGTATTTTATACACTTCTGTCAAAAGTTGCCAAGCCCAGTTAATTGCCTCTTTTTTGAAATAATCTCCAAAAGACCAGTTCCCTAGCATTTCAAACATCGTATGATGATAGGTATCAAAACCTACATCTTCTAAGTCATTGTGTTTTCCTGAAACACGAAGACATTTTTGAGTATCGGCAATTCTATTACTTTTTGGCGTGGCGTTCCCCAAAAAATATTCTTTAAATTGTGCCATTCCTGAGTTGTTGAACATCAGCGTTGGATCATCTTTAAGAACGATGGGTGCTGAAGGAACAATTAAATGTCCTTGTGATGCGAAAAAATCCAGAAATTGTTTACGTACGTCTTGTGATTTCATATTTTTAGTTAGAAAATTAGTCAATATGATAATTAGAAAATGTGAAAATTCGGAAATTTCGTAATTATCTAATTATCTAATTTGTTTTGCCCCAGATAGAAGTGGAAAGCTTTGCTGATTTAAAATTTATTTTTCCTTGAGATTGCAGAGCGACTGGAGGAAGCTCCTGCTGGCTCATTAGAAAAAAAATATTTTAAACAGCGAACTTGCAACGGATAGCTGGATTAGGCACATTACTTTTTTTATTATTGAAAAAAGGACATTACAAATGAAACATTTATTAAATTTGTTCGTCTAACCTTTTTACAGTGTGCAAAAATAGGGTATTTTAAAATATGTCGAAAGTAAAATATTATTACGATTCTGAAAATCTAGCCTATAGAAAAATAAAAACACGAAAAAGAAAAAAATTCGGTGTTGCGGTGCTATTTTTAGTAGCTTCGGCATTGTTTGGTTTTTTAAGCTTTATCATTTTATTGAACACTCCTTATTTTGAAACGCCAAAAGATAGGCTTCAAGCACGAGAAATTGAAAATTTGAAGTTGAATTATGCTATTTTGAACAAGAAATTAGATCAGGCAAACAGCGTTGTTGACGCGATTGAAGAGCGAGATAATAATGTGTATCGCGCTTATTTTAATAAAAAATCTATACCAGATTCGATAAGAAACATTGGTTTACCTGGCGTAAATAGATACAAAAAGTTAGAAGGATATAATAATTCGCAGTTGGTGATGAGCACCACAAAAAGAATTGATGTGCTAAACAAAGAATTAGAGATTCAGTCGAAATCATTAGATGACATTTTGAAATTAGCTGAAGCAAAAAGTGATTTTTTATCAGCCATTCCTGCCATTCAGCCGGTACGAAATGAGAATTTAAAAAATTTAGCATCCGGTTTTGGATATCGAACGGATCCTTTTACTAAAGTAAAAAAAATGCATGAAGGAATGGATTTCTCAGCAAAGACTGGAACTCCCGTTTATGCAACAGGTGATGGAATCATTGAAAGAGCAGACAATAATGCTTCTGGATATGGAAATCATATTGTTATTCGGCATGGGTTTGGATACGAAACATTGTATGCCCATTTAAGCAAGTACAATGCTAAAGCTGGACAGAAAGTAAATCGTGGTGACATCATAGGATATGTAGGTAGTACTGGTCGGTCTGAAGCTCCTCATTTACATTATGAGGTTCATAAAAATGGAAAAGTAGTCAATCCGCTTAATTTTTATTACGGAAATATATCAGCTGTGGAGTATGTCGCTATCGCGCATCTCGCAAATCAAGAAAATCAATCGCTCGATTAATGTTTTAGGATAATTAAAGAGCAGAAAAATTATAAAGTACAACAAACATGCATATCGAACTTTCAAAAGATAAAAGATATTATAGTATAGGTGAGGTAGCAAAAGCATTTAATGTAAATGCTTCGCTGATTCGTTTTTGGGACAATGAATTTGATATTTTAAAACCAAAAAAGAACGCGAAGGGTAACAGAATGTTTACTCCTGAGGATATTACAAATTTACAATTGATTTATCATCTTGTAAAAGAAAGAGGTTTTACGCTGGAAGGCGCAAAAACACATTTGAAAGAAGGCCAAAAGAAAACTTTAGATAAATTTGATATTATTAGAAAGTTAGAAACTATAAAAACGCAGTTAACAAATATTAAAAACGAACTTTAGAATTACATTAAATAAAAATAAATAATAAACACTAAATTAAATAAACATGAAAAGATTTTTGCCTTGGATTATTGGAGCAGTAGTAATTTTTGGAATTTACAGCTTTGTTAAGGGAATTAACAATACAGCAGTAACATTAAATCAAACCGTAGAACAATCTTGGGGTGACGTGCAAACGGCTTACCAGAGAAGAAATGACCTTATTGGGAATTTAGTAAATACCGTAAAAGGTGCTGCTGAATTTGAAAAAGGAACTTTGACTGCTGTAATTGAAGCACGTGCCAAAGCGACACAAGTAACAGTTGACCCGGCTAATATTACACCAGAACAATTAGCAGAATTCAACAAAGCGCAAAGCGGCGTAAGCAGTTCACTGTCTCGTTTATTAGTAACTGTTGAGCAATATCCTGATTTGAAAGCCAATGCTAATTTCTTGAAATTACAAGACGAGTTAGCAAGCACAGAAAATCAAATTTTGACAGCAAGAACACGTTTTAACGAAGCTGTTAAACCTTACAACACTCATATTAAAACTTTCCCAAACACCTTATTTGCAGGCATGTTTGGATTTAAAGAAAAAGCTTATTTCAATGCTGTTGAAGGTGCTGATAAGCCAGTTGAAGTAAAATTCTAAATAACTATTTCAGATTTTTGATTAACGATTTTTGATTTCACCTATTATTTTTGAAATCAAAAATCGTTAGTCTTCATTCATAAATTTTTCCCATGTCAAAAGTAGAAGATTTTTTAACCAAAGAAGAAGAACAGCAAATCGTCGCAGCCATTTGTATGGCTGAAAAAAATACTTCTGGCGAGATAAGAGTTCATTTAGAAAAAACAACATCTCTTGATCCTTATGATCGCGCATTGGAAGTTTTTCATGAACTAAAAATGGACGAAACTGAACTTCAAAATGGGGTTTTGATCTATGTCGCAGTGAAAGATCGCAATTTTGTAATTTGTGGAGACAAAGGCATCAATGATCTTGTTACTTATGAATTCTGGAACTCTACAAGAGACGTTATTGTTTCACATTTTAAAAATGGTAATTTCAAACAAGGACTTATTGATGGAATCACTAAAGCGGGAGAGCAATTAAAAAAGTACTTCCCTTATTTAGAGGGCGATACGAATGAATTATCTAACGAAATATCAAAAGGATAAATGTTACTACATAAAAAGAATGCCTTAATCTTCTTAAAGTTATTTGTTTGTTTATTACTTACACAGATTAGCTTTGCACAATTTACAATTCCCGAAAAACCTAGCTTACAGACTTCGGTTTACGATTACGCTAATGTGCTAAGTGCAACAGAGAAGGCGCAATTAGAGGAAAAACTAATCAAATATTCAGATTCGACTACCACTCAAATTGTCGTAATAACAATTGAAAGTCTAAAAGGAGACGACGTGAGTCAAGTTGCAACCAGATGGGGGCAAACTTGGGGAATTGGCGGAACTGAGAAAGATGACAATGGAGTTATTGTATTATTGGCTAAAGCCGAAAAAAAAATAGCGATAAATCCAGGCTACGGATTAGAAGATCGACTTACAGCAGGTCTTGGTGGTGAAATTATAAGAAATATTATCATCCCTGAGTTTAAGGCTGGGAGTTTTTACAAAGGACTAGACAAAGGAACCGATGCACTAATTGATGTCTTTAAAGGGAAATATAAAGGTGAACGAAAAAAAGCAAAACAAAAAAATGATTTTCCAGTTCTTCCGTTCATAATTATTATCGTCGTTATATTGGTGTTACTATCAAGAAATAAAGGCGGTGGTGGTAATTCTGGAAATAGTGGTGGTGGCGGTCCAAGCTTATTGGATGTGATCATTTTGAGCAACCTTGGTCGAAGTGGCGGAGGTGGTTTCGGTGGAAGTTCCTCTGGCGGTGGATTTGGCGGAGGTGGCTTCGGTGGAGGATTTGGCGGCGGAGGTTTCTCTGGTGGCGGATCTAGCGGAGGCTGGTAACCAATGATTTTCAAAAAAAATGATCTAAGAGCTGCAAATTTGCAGCTCTTTTTTTATTCATAAATCAAAGTTTTTCTTGCTCAAACAGTTTCTCATAAACTTAGTCACTAATATTACAAAAAAAAGTCACTCCTTTGTCAAACTAACATAGCTATACCAAGATTAACAACTATGTTTATAATAGGACAAATATTAGTGTTATTTATGGTCTATAAAGTCCTGAAAAATCATTATTCTAGCACTAAAACATTTAAAGACTGGTATGAAAACCATCCCAAAAATACGCTAGAGGAAGAGCAATAATTAGTAATTTTTATTATTCTTTAAAGCAATTCTAAATACTATTTCAAATTTATAATCGCTGTAGACTTCTTCAGTGGTGTTACTACTTTTTAATGCTGTACTATAGTGACGCTCATAAACAAACTGGTAGGAACTAGTATATATTATTAAGTAATTGTCATATTTTTGGAACTCACTGTCAATTATTTAGAATAATAAATTTCACCTTATCATAATTACTCAATAATACAGGATAAAGAAATTGAAACTTTTAACAAGAATAGAGTATCATTCTTATACTATAAAATTCCAGCGTTTATCAAGCTAAAATAAGGATAATTATAAATCTTTTCGAAATAAAAATATGCATAAAATCAAATCTATAATCATCTGCTGCTTACTATCAAGCTCCATTTTTTCGCAGCAAAAACCTAATGTCGTTCTAATCTATGTTGATGATTTAGGTTATGGAGACCTAAGTTGCTATGGCGCTACCAAAATCAGTACGCCAAATATTGACAAACTAGCAAAACAAGGAATTCGGTTCACCAATGCACATGCAACCTCAGCAACTTGTACGCCTTCTCGTTTTGCGCTGATGACCGGAATTTATGCTTGGCGAAAAGCCGGAACTGGAATCTTACTTGGCGATGCAGCGCTAATTGTTCCAACAGACAAAACCACCTTACCTTCCCTATTTCAAAAAGCGGGATACCAAACTGGGATAGTTGGAAAATGGCATTTGGGATTAGGTGATCAACTCGAAAAAGAATGGAATGGTGAACTAAAACCTGGCCCTAATGAAGTAGGTTTTGACTATTCTTTTATTTTTCCAGCAACTGCAGATCGTGTACCAAGCGTTTTTGTTGAGAACCATAAAGTTGTTGCTTTAGATTCCAGCGATCCTATTCAGGTGGATTATTATAAAAAAGTGGGTAATGATCCAACTGGAAAAGAAAATCCAGAACTATTAAAAATGCGCTCTTCACTCAATCATGGTCATAACAACACAATCGTAAATGGAATTGGTCGCATTGGCTACATGAGCGGTGGCAACAAAGCTAGATGGACAGATGAAGAAATGCCTTTGACTTTTTTGGCGAAAGCCAAAGAATTTATTGAAAATAATAAAAAACAACCTTTCTTTCTCTATTACACCTTAACAGAGCCGCATGTTCCTAGAATGCCTTCAACTATGTTTAAAGGAAAAAGTAATCTGGGATATCGCGGCGATGCTATCTTACAAATGGACTGGACGGTAGGGGAAATCATGAAACAACTGGAAAGTTTAGGCATAGCCAAAAACACTATGATTATTTTCAGCAGTGATAATGGACCAGTACTCGATGACGGTTATGAAGATGAAGCAGTTTCAAAGTTAAACGGTCATACTCCTGCTGGTGTTTTACGCGGTGGAAAATACAGCACTTTCGAAGGTGGAACAAGAGTTCCATTGATTGTAAGTTGGCCTTCAAAAACGAAACCAGCAGTTTCTGACGCAATGGTTAGCCAAATTGATTTTATGTCCTCTTTTTCCAAAATGCTAAATATAAAACCTAAGGATATTGAAATCACTGACAGTGAAGATATGCTAAACGTGTTGTTAGGCAAATCAACCAAAGGAAGAACTGTACTTGTTGAACAAGGAATCAACTCTTTAGCAATTAGAAAAGATCATTGGAAATATATCGAGCCAAATAAAGGCCCAACAATAAATGTATTAACCAATACTGAATTAGGAAATAATCCTTTACCGCAATTGTATGATTTACAAAATGATCTTGGAGAAAAAAATAATCTTGCGGCACAAAAGCCAGAAATCACGAATGAATTGGCAAGCTTATTGCAAAAAATAAAAGCTCAAAAAGACTAAAGATTAATTATTTTTGTAAATAAATTAAAAGCTAAACATTTCAAATTTTTCTAATTTAAGAAAACTGGATAATAAAACATAATATGAAATATCAAACGATTATCCTTGTAATATTGATTTCGCTAAGTGCCTGTGGCAAAAAAGAAGAAAACAAAACCGCAATGGGCTCAGCTGAAACTATGAGTTGTGAATCCTCTCTTCCATCAAGGTTTTCAGCACCCAATAATTCGGATTCAATAGCTTTATCAACAACAGTTTCCTATGACGGAATGGTACAAATTCCTGCTGGTGAATTTCTGATGGGCGCCTCTGATGATGAAGGCAGACAAGATGAGTACCCGCAACATAAGGTAAAATTAAATAGCTTTTGGATGGATGCCACCGAAGTGACAAACGCTCAGTTTGAAAAATTTGTAAAAGCAACTGGATATGTTACCACCGCTGAGATAAAACCAGATTGGGAAGAAATAAAAAAACAATTGCCTGCAGGAACTCCAAGACCTGATGAGACTCTATTAGTAGCCTCTTCATTAGTTTTTACTCCTACAAAAACAGCCGTCGATTTGAATGACGCTTCAAAATGGTGGAAATGGACAACAGATGCAAGTTGGAAACATCCAGAAGGTCCTAAAAGTAGCATTAAAGGAAGAGAAAATTATCCTGTAGTGCATATTTCTTGGGATGATGCTAATGCTTACGCAAAATGGGCAGGTAAAAGATTACCAACAGAAGCGGAATGGGAATTTGCTTCAAGAGGCGGATTGAACGATCAAAAATATTCTTGGGGAAATGAAGATCCAGAAAGAGGAAAACCAAAAGCAAATATATGGCAAGGAAAATTCCCCTATCTTAATACAAATCAAGACAAATTCGTTGGAGCCGCTCCAGTAAAATCATTTGCACCTAATAAATACGGATTATATGATATGGCAGGAAATGTTTGGGAATGGTGTAGCGATTGGTACACTCCTGAATATTACAAAGAATTGTATAGCAGCACGACAAACAATCCAAAGGGACCCTCTAAAAGTTATGATCCAATGGAACCAACTGTTCCTAAAAGAGTGGTTAGAGGAGGTTCTTTTTTATGTAATGCTTCTTACTGCAAAGGATATCGAGTAACAGCAAGAATGAAATCATCTCCTGATACAGGTTTAAATCATACCGGTTTTAGATGCGTGGCAGACATTAAATAAAAAGTGTCAAATTAAAATAATCTGTAATATTATGACTTATAAGTTTTTACATATTTAGAAACCATTATTGTTTGTTTTAATTTTATATTTGTGTATTATAAACTAAAGTTTTTTAAAATGAAAAATTTAAAACTAATTTCAATATTTTCCATGCTACTCTTATTCTACACTTTGACTAGCTATTCGCAGTTTAGCGGATGGAAAGAAAAAGCACTAGAAGTAGGAACTTCCCTTGGAGCAAAAAAACTAGGCCTTGATGATGTTCTCAAAAAACCCGCAGCAATCACAACCTCTTTTGAAGATGTAAATATATCAGAATCCAAATTTCCTGATTTAATAATGGTGAAAAACGCACAACCTTTATACTTACTTCCTAAAGCGATTACAGGCGGTTATATATTATGTGATGGTTTTTTTGAAATGACTAATAAAAGTTATTGTCTTCATGCGGGAACATTTCAACCTTCAAAAGGTGATGGTTATATGTATGCTCCTACTCTAGGTCCAAAACAAGAAATTGTAACAACCATTCTCAAAAAAGCTGAAAATCATCCAGAAATTAGTCAGCATGATATCCAGATTCTTCTTTGGACTATTATTGCTAGAGCACGCTTTGCGGATTATAGTGGGCAAGTAAAACTTACAGCTGTTTCTTTGTTAAGTCCGCTAGAATTAACACAACTTGAAGGTGGAATGTTAGGCGTTTTACCTGCGAGTTTGATGAATAAAGCTAAATCTAAACTTCCTGATGGAATACAAAGTGTTTTTGAAGCCGAAAACAAAATCCGTCAACTAGTTGCTTCAGGTAATTACACCTATGCTGATATGGAGAAATATGCTATAATAGCAGGCATGGCTCCTGAAAGAACTGATGTACCTAGCGGCATTTGGACTTTGCATCCTGATGGCTATTACATCCGATATTTTCCTTCGGGATATTCACGAACCAAAGTCCAAATCTATGTCCCAAAAGAGTTGATTGCCTCTGGAAAAAAAATCATTTATGATGCGACAAACGATATAGCTTGTCCTGCAAATACAGGCTCGCAACGCTTAGCTCAAACAAATGAACCAATAGATCCAAACTACTCTATTAAAATTAAGATTAATTGTAAATAATATACATCACTTTTTTCCATAAAAAAGCCCCGATTTTCGTCGGGACTTTTTCGTTTCTACACAATAATTATATAAAGAAAGTGTATTTATTCTAGTGAAAAATCATTCTATTACCTCCAGAAGGCTTTTCCTTCATACCAAACTTATTCAGTTTATAAGTTAATGAAAACATTACATATCTCTTTAAAACTGTATTTTCTTCGTCGCGAATATTAGTTGGCGAAATAGTTCTAGTAGCACTTTGATTCTGATTTAACAAATCATAAACCTTTACTTTTGCCGTCATTTTTTTATCAAAAAAACTATATGCTAAACTAGTGTTCCATAAATAAAAATCTTTCTTAAAACCATCTGCAATATTAGAGTTATAGGTATATCCAAAATCATTCCCGAAAACCCAGTTTTTTGGCCAGTAATTTGTTGTTTGTATATTAAAACGATGAATCACACTTGAAGCACCCGTTGTTCTATAATTGGTATATTTTGAATCATTATAAGTAAAATTATAGGTAGGCGCTATCGAAAGTAATTCCCCGTAATCATACGTAAAGTTGGCTCTTGGATTCAGTCTTAATGTATTGGCTTCAAACATTTCTCCGTTAACAAATCCTTTTGACAAACCGTAATTACCGCTAAAACCAACACCATATTTAAAACTATGGGCTTCTCTTTTTGTTGACTTATTCCAGTTTGCTCCAAACCATCCCGAATAGGTTCCAGAAACGTTTTCAAAAGTTGTACTGCTCTTAATATTAGCATCATAAAGTGTTGAAGAAACTACTTGATCACCATATAAATTCCCTCCAATATAAATAGAGTAACCAGAACGAGTAGCATAATCAAAATTTCGGAAACTAAAATAACCCCATTGATTGCTGCTCGGTTTTAAATTTACATTTCCTACAACAGTGCTCAACGGATTTGACAAATCTTCCACAGGCAAAACTTGGTTAGCATTAGGAAAATCAACATCATAACTATAATTCAAATAGATTGATTTTGATTTAGTAAAACGATATCCCACTCTCGCATTCGCATACGGCAACACATAATTTTTAGATAAAGTTGTAGGCAAACCCAGATAAAATGAATTGTTGTCAAATTGTGAGATCGAAGGACCTACAGTAGCACTTACATCATATTTTTTCTTATTCAACGAAAAGCCTGCTTGAGGACGAAATGATTTAGTAGACGATGTCAAATAGTTAGTTAACTCTGGATTTAAATCAGAATACGATTGAGAACCCGCATTAAAGTCAAATGTGTTTCTATCATCAGATTTGAATTCGTTACTGTAGTTCATTCCAACTTTTACATTCAAAGAATCCGTTATTGGCTCCGAATATTCTATTTCAGCAACATATTTATCAACTATATTTCTGTTTTTTCTAATCTGATCGCGAACTATGTTTGCATTTGTACCTTGATAAAATATGGTGTTACTTTTATTTAAAGAGCTTAATTCCTCTTTTGAATTATCATTATCGAATGACGCACTTAAAAAACGACCTATACGTTTAAATCTTTTATTGAAGTTAATCGCATTGCTGAAACTTCCTCTATCACTATCGTCAAAAACTTGAGCTTTACTATCATTTACCAGTTGTCCGCTGTCATTGAAAGATTTTTCAAAAGAATCATTACTGAATTTTGAATTCGATTTCATGAATTTTGGTCCAACAAAAATTGTCGCAGTCGAATCTATTTTATATTCTACTTGAAAACTTAAGTTATGTCCAAAATTCTCACCGTGTGTTGTCGCTTCTGATTCCTTAGTAATGTTTCCTGTTGATAAAAAAGTAATTACTTTACTTCTGTTTAAATTATCAGAATTTGAATTGGAGAAGAAATAACTTCCGCTAGTTTCCATATCTTTTATCAGTTCATCAGCATAATTTATACCTACCATATTGGATCGGGTAATTCCGCTACCACCACCAAAACGATTTCCATTAACTGAAAATGCACCACCATTAGAGTTGTAGGACATAGAACTATTTCTACCACCACCCATATTATCAAAAATTTCATCCATAGAGAAACCTGTGGAATTGATATTATTGGACGAAGCCAGCACACTTATTTTTCTTTTGCCTTTAAAATAATTCATTAAAGCACTGCTCTCATAACGATCATCCGTACCATAACCGCCCATAAATCGTCCAAAGAAACCTTTGTTTTTCTTCTCATCGATAGTTAAATTAATACTAGCGTTATTAGAAGTCGAAGCTTCCTTACTCAATTCCTCTTTCTTGGTTTTAGTATCTGTAATTTGGACTTTATTGATAATATCCGAAGGCAAACTTTGCAATGCAATTTTACCATCTTTATCAAAGAATGGTTTTCCATTTACTAAAATCTGATTTACATCTTTTCCGTTTACGGTGATTTTACCATCAGTCCCTATTTCTACTCCAGGTAATTGTTTCAATAAAGTTTCCACATTCGCATCAGGGCGGACTTTAAATGAAGAAGCATTAAATTCTAGGGTATCTTTTTTAATTCGAATAGGTGGCGCATCGTTTTTTATAACCACTTCATTTAAGGTATTTGGATTTTCTATCAATGACAAAACTCCAAAGTCTTTACTTTCTGAAATAGATGCCATTTCCCTTTTAAGAGTCTCGTAACCCAAATAAGAAATTTTCAAGAAGAAGGGTTTAGTGATTTTTTTGGTATCCATTTTAAAGAAACCATTTTTATCTGATATTGTATAATCGATAACAGTGGAGTCTTTAACCGAAGTAAGGAAAACAGTAGCAGCCTCGATAGGATTTTGGCTATTTTTATCTAAGATTTTACCTTTAATAGTAATGTTGTTTTGTGCAAATGACGCAACGCTTAAAAAGAACGACAGAATAAAAAAGTACTTTTTTTTCATAAATAAAAAAATTCGCTGTTAATGATTTCAAAATCAACAGCGAATTAAGTTATTTATTCTTACAGAATGTAATTTCTTACATTAAATTTAACATTTATTTTTCTCTGATATAGATGTCAATCGGCACTCCTGAGAAGTCCCAGTTTTCTCTAATTTTATTTTCAAGGTAACGTTTGTACGGTTCTTTTACATATTGTGGCATATTAGCAAAAAACACAAACTGAGGCGTTTGCGTTGGCAATTGCATACAATATTTAATTTTTACGTACTTACCTTTAGTCGCAGGTGGCGGATATGCTTCAATTACTTTCAACATAAACTCATTGAATTTTGAAGTAGCAATACGTTGTTGTCTATTTTCATACACTTTTACTGTTGCTTCTAATGCTTTCAATAAACGTTGTTTTGTTAAAGCAGAAACAAAAAGAATAGGCACATCCGTAAATGGCATTAACTCTTCTTTAATCTTATCTTCGTAATCACGTGTAGACATAGTTTCTTTTTCAACTAAATCCCATTTGTTTACAAGAATGACAACTCCTTTTCTGTTCTTTTCAGCCAACCAAAAAATACTTTGATCTTGACCTTCAAAACCACGAGTAGCATCAATAATCAAGATACAAATATCAGCATGCTCAATCGCACGAACCGATCTCATAACCGAATAAAATTCTAAATCTTCCTTAACTTTAGCTTTACGACGAATTCCCGCAGTATCAACCAAGTTAAATTCAAAACCAAAACGGTCAAATTTTGTATCAATAGCATCACGAGTTGTACCCGCAATATCCGTTACCATAAAACGTTCTTTACCAATCAACGCATTTATAAAGCTAGATTTCCCAGCATTAGGACGACCTACAACTGCAAAACGTGGCAAAACTACTTCTTCTTGAACCGGTTCTGGTTTTACGGGGAAAGCATCAATCAATGCGTCCAATAAATCACCTGTTCCACTTCCAGATATACTTGCAAACGTATAATATTCTCCTAAACCAAGGTTGTAAAATTCAATAGCATTTTTCTCGCGCATGGCATTATCTACCTTGTTTACAGCTAAAAGAACTGGCTTAGTCACTTTGCGTAACAATCGGGCAACAACATCATCCATTGGTGTTATTCCTTCTTCAACATCAACTACAAATATAATTACGTCGGCTTCGTCAATGGCTAATTCTACTTGTTTGCGGATTTCTCCTTCAAAAACGTCATCAGAACCACGTACATAACCTCCCGTATCAATCACAGAAAACTCTTTTCCGTTCCACTCGCTTTTACCATAGTTTCTATCTCTGGTAACTCCAGAAACTGAATCTACAATAGCTTCTCTTCTTTGTATCAGCCTGTTAAAAAGGGTTGATTTCCCCACATTAGGTCTTCCTACTATCGCAACAATGTTATTCATAAGTATTTATTCAAATATTTTGCAAAGGTAGTGTTAAATCGATTGACTATCAATTTTTTTGATATATTAGCGCGGACTAACCAATTTTAATTTTATGGATACTAATAATGAACTGCGACTTCGCTTACGGTTTTACAAAGATGTGATGATAAACACCTCTATTTTAAGTCAAAAATTCGCAGATTTTGCAAAATCAAATCCAACTGATTATGCCGTAAAAACAAGAGGAACTCATATTTGGATAAATATAAAAGGCGACAAAAAATCCTATTATTCGCCCCATTTACATTTAGAACTAGAAGCTAAAAGTGAAAACGAAACACACATTCGAGGTCTATTTGGTCCAGATCCCACCTTATGGACATTCTTTATGTTTCTACATTTTATCATTGCAGGAGTATTTTTGATTTTCAGCGGCATTGCCTACTCCAACTCTGTTTTAAACAAAAGTTACACTTTGGATTTAGTTGTACTTGTGCTAATGGTCATCTTTTGGTTCCTACTTTATTTTATTGCAAAACAAATCCGAAGCAATGGAAACAATCAAACACACGAGCTCGAAAAAGTATTCTTAGAAATTCTCGAGTCATAATTATAAAGAGCTAATCCAGCACTCCATTGCAACTCCTCGTTCATAAAGGAGTTGTTGCAATGCGCTTGCAGGAGCTTCCTCCGGTCGCTCTGCAACCACAGCAACAATACCTTTTTTCACTGCGGGGTTTTCATTTCGATCTGGGCTAAAAAAAAAAATCAGCATTAGAGAAAAACTCTTATACTGATTTTATATATTTTACAGCCAGCTACTTTTTACTGAACACTAATAAGCTGAACACTGAACACTAAATTACTGATTGTAACCAAACCTTTTTAACATATTAGCATTACTTCTCCAGTTTTTGTTGACCTTCACGTATAGTTCAATATGTATTTGCTTACCAAAGAATTTCTCTAAATCAACACGAGCTTCCATTCCTACTTTCTTAAGCGCCGCTCCTTTGTGGCCTATTATAATTCCTTTTTGAGTATCTCTTTCTACCATAATCAGCGAGCGGATTCTGATAATATCATCCGTCTCGAAAAATTCTTCAGTAACGATTTCTACCGCATAAGGAATTTCCTTACTGTAATTCAACAATATTTTTTCACGTATGGTTTCATTTACAAAGAACCGTTCCGGTTTGTCAGTCAGTTGATCTTTTGGATAATAAGGTGGAGATTCTGGCAACAATTCTATAATTCTTCCAAAAACTTCAGGAACATTAAAATTTTGCAAAGCTGATATTGGGAAAATTTCAGCATTTGGAACTTTAGCAGTCCAGAAAGCCACTTGCTCTTCTAATTGTTCTTGATTAGAATTGTCAATTTTATTCAATAATAAAAGGACAGGAATTTTAGCATGAATGATTTTATTAAAAAAAGCTTCATCTTTCAAATCCTGCTCACCAATTTCAACCATGTAAATCAAGATATCAGCATCTTCAAAGGCAGACTTAACGAAGTTCATCATCGATGCTTGCATTTCGTATGCTGGCTTGATGATTCCCGGAGTATCCGAAAGGATTAATTGAAAATCTTCTCCGTTTACAATTCCAAGAATTCTATGACGTGTTGTTTGCGCTTTAGATGTAATGATAGACAATCTTTCTCCCACGAATGCATTCATTAAGGTGGACTTCCCAACGTTTGGATTTCCTATGATATTTACAAAACCTGCTTTATGTGACATTTTAATATAATTTATTTTGCAAAGGTAGTTATATCAAGTCAATAGATGAAATAAAACATTTTTTTAAATTTATGTTTGACTTTCTTAAATTTAGTTGTACATTTGCACCCGAAACAACGCGGGATAGAGCAGTAGGCAGCTCGTCGGGCTCATAACCCGAAGGTCACAGGTTCGAGTCCTGTTCCCGCTACTAAGTAGCCTTATTGAGATTACAAAACGCACATCGCGGGATAGAGCAGTAGGCAGCTATTCGGGCTCATATCCGCCAAGGCGGACACAAGTTCAACCAAGATTGCAAAACACATAGCGCGGGATAGAGCAGTAGGCAGCTCGTCGGGCTCATAACCCGAAGGTCACAGGTTCGAGTCCTGTTCCCGCTACTAAAAAACCATTAACTTTCGTTAATGGTTTTTTCATTTTAAAGCTTTTTATAATGGAAGAATTGGTAGTTTACATTTTATATTCTGAAAAATTTGACAAAAACTATACTGGATTTACCTCTAATCTAATAGAGCGTTTCAAATCTCACAATGAACTTGGAATCAAAGGTTATACTTTAAAATTTAGACCTTGGAAAGTGATTCATGTCGAATTTTTTGATTTAAAATCCGAAGCAATGAAAAGAGAAAAATTCCTAAAAACAGGAAGTGGAAGAAAGTTCATCAAAATTTTATTCAAAAATAATAGTTAGGAGAGCTCATATCCGCCGCGGCGGACTCAGGTTCGAGTCTCCGCCGCGGCGGACTACTTGAGGAGCTTCACAGAAATCTGGAGCTTTTTTTGTTTGTATATACTTTTTGATAAGCATAAATGATTATGATTGCAATTATGGAATTAGGACATCTTCACACAGTATTAATAGACATTTAGTTGTTTTAAACATCATGCAATTTGTTATGAAACCAAAAAAAGGCCAAACATTCTTAAATGTTTGACCTTTTTTAATAAATTTGAAAGCATATTGGTTTACTGCTAAAAAAGAAGAATAATTAGTGCCCATCAAATTCTCTGCGGTTATAAAAATCGTCATTATCGCTGTCAGAAACCTCGTTTGATTCATGATTCGGATAATAAGAATCAAATACTTTTTTCTCATAATTCCTGTCAAAATTTTGCTCTCGATTATATCGTGTTGTTTTTCTAAAAGTATTATAATCTATACTATTAGCCATAACTATTTTTGTGTCTTTATTTATGGTCACAGATCCAATCGGTATAATAATATGGCTGTCTCCATCCTTGTACATAAACTCATTTACACTTTCGTTTGTTATAGCCTCATGAACCTCATTTTTGCTTTCTTCTATTAATCCTTTATCGACATTGACATCTAAATAAACTACGCGTTGCATATCTTTATTTACCCATAGATTGTCGACTTTACCTATAGTTCGGTTCTCTGCATCTACAATTTTCCAACCTCTTACGTCCGAATAGTCTGAGGACACTTTATAATCAGAAAGTTCATCTAGTCGGTATAAATTTCTATTGTCATTTTCCATACGTTCTATTATTTTAGTAGTATCAATTTATTTATTTTCTAAATCTTTTTAAAGAATTCACATAAAAGAGTGTAGTTATTACCGCAACTTTAATAATTAATTTGCAGTAGTATCCACACTTGTACTATTTTCGATCACTGTTGTGTTTTGTACTTGCACTCCATTGTCTTTGAAAAAGATGAAATAAATAAGTGCTGCTAGTACCAATATTGCAATAATCCATGGCCATATTGGCTTCTTTTTTTCTATTTTAATTTCTGCCATAACTATTTTTCTTTATAATTAATAATGTTTCACTTATATGATAATTAAAGGTACAAAGCAGAATAGATTATAAACTATTTAATTTCAACTATAAGTTACATAATTCCCAGCAACCTAAAAATTACATATTGAATCTCTTTTGCGAAAATTGAAGTTGATATTCAAAAATACCATCAACGCTATTTTAATCTTAAACAAAGATTGAGATTGGAGTCAAAATTTACTTGAATTAAAAACCACTATAAAATAATATAAAAACTAGAAGATTTTATGAATGATCATAAAGTATTTAGGATACGTAAGAAGCCTTTTTTCATTTATTTACTTTCAAAAACATATAAACATGATCCAATGAATATATTTTTTTACTAACCATTTAAAGATTCTCTGCACAAAATCAAAAGATATTCACATAGCAATCTGACACAACTCCCATATAACAATAAAAATAAATAAGTCACACGAATGATTGTAAACAAAATCTCTTTTATTTTTGCCAAATGTTAGAAATTCTTTATCAAGACGAATATATTATAGCAATCAATAAACCTAGTGGATTATTGGTTCACAAATCATTTTATGCGCGGGACGCAAAAGTGTATGCTATACAAGAACTGCGAAATCAAATAGGAGGACAACATGTTTACCCTATTCATCGGTTAGACCGCAAAACATCAGGTGTCTTGTTATTTGCATTAAACAAAGAGGTTCTAAAAATTATGAATGATCGTTTTGCCACACGCGAAGTCGAAAAAAAATATTTGGCAATTTTACGTGGTTGGTCACCCGATGAACTAACGATAGATTATGATTTAACCAATGATGATGATATAAAACAAAATGCAATAACTTACTTTCATCGTTTGCAAAATACCGAAATTGCGTTAGAATTTAATAATAAGCCCACATCACGATATTGTTTGGTCGAAGCGATTCCTGAAACTGGACGCATGCATCAATTACGAAAACATTTCAAACATATTTTTCATCCCATTTTAGGAAGTCGTCCACATGGTTGTAACAAACAAAATAAATTATGGCTAGAAAATCATGATCTGAAAGGAATGATGCTTCATGCACACCAGTTAATTTTTAATCATCCAATAAAAAACGAGCAAATAATCTTGAATGCAAAGATTAATGAAGAGTTTAGCAGAGTAGGCACTATTCTCAATCTAGATTTGAATATGTATAAATAGGATAATAATCCTCAAAAAATGGGTTAGACATTTCATCGCTTCCCGTACTAGAAAAGCTTCAGAGATCTACAGGTTTTTCCCTCTTAAAATAGAGTATTTCATTGTAAGACACAAAAAAACCTGCTTAGCAACAAGCCAAACAGGTTTTAACCAATTACGAAAAAAAAATTAATCTTCTGAAGCAATAGCTGTATTTCTATCCGCTTTTACATCTAAAAGCACTGCTAACCCTTCATCATTCAACATTGTCATATTCAAAGTATCCAAAATAGCTAAATCTCTAGAGACAAAACCATTAAATTTATTATAAGAAATATTCATTTCTTTTAAACTATTTAATCGCTCTAATTCCATCGGAACAGCACCATTCATTTTATTATCGAACAAACTTAAATTCTCAAGTGATGTCAATTTCTTTACATCCTTACTTAATTCACCTACAAGTTTGTTACTATTCAACAATAGTATTTTTATTGTTGTAATTTCATAAAGCGAATTTGGAATCCTACCTTCTATTTCGTTATTGAACAATGATAATGTTTCTAAATGTTTTAAAGCACCTATTTGCATCGGCAACTCACCTGAAAGTGAATTCATATACAATTCTAAGTTCTTCAAATTTGTCATTTCACAAACAGAAGCGGGAATTACTCCTGACAATCTATTGAAGGACAGGTTTAAAACTTTCAATTCCCTTAAGTAACCAATGTTAGTTGGGATTATGCCTGATATTTGATTTTTGTGTAAATCTAATTCTCGAAGATTTTTTAAATTTACTATTTCAGCAGGGATTTCACCCACTAGATTATTATTTTGCAAATGAACAGAAACTACCTTATCATCCTCAACTTTAACACCATACCATGTCGCAACGGATGTGGATAAATCCCATTTAACATTCCATTGTTTACCATTCGTTGATTCAAACAATTTCACCAATGCATCTTTTTCTATTTCAGAAACATTTGCAAGCATCGAAATGGAAAATAAGATAGTTAAAAATGCAGTAGATAACTTTTTCATAATTTAGAGTTTTACTTTCTTACCTCTAAACTACTTATATTCTCTTTTATGAGCAAATAAAATCGTCAAACAACATAATTATATTTTATTTAACAGAAATAACTTACTTTAAAATTACTTCTTAATTGAAAATAAATTATTTGATCTCCTCACATTCACTTTTAAAAAAAATAATCACTACTGTTTACAAGCTAGTATAAAATTGAAATTCCTACATCTTAAATACAAAAATCAAATTGTTACCTCTGCAAATTGATTGTTTTACCTATCCTTCAGACACTATTTTCCTACTATCTTCTCTATGTCTTGAGCTAAATCAATATCTTTATCAGTAACACCATCAGCATCATGAGTAGTCAAGCGAATTATAACTCTATTATAAACATTGAACAACTCTGGATGATGATTATTTTTTTCGGCCAATAATCCTACTCTAACAATAAACCCCAATGCTTCTGAAAAATCTAAAAATTTAAATTTCTTCTCAAGTTTATTGTCGATAAATCTCCACTCGTTAAGTTCTTTCAATTCAGACTTGATGTTTTCTTCAGAATATTTTTTCATGATTTCTATATTTTATTTCCATAAAGTTAGTTAATTTCGAGATCTTTAAAAACACTTTAATTTTATTGATTATTTTAAAAAAAATATCATTCTGAAATTTGAATTCATTTTATTCTTTTACCATTTATAATTCTACCGCTGAGCTTCCTCCTTACTGGGATAATTTAGCAGTTTCAACCGTTTTTTTATCTAAAAGTTATCTTGAGGTTTTAGAGCAATCATCTCCTGAGAACATGCTTTGTAATTATATTGGCATTTTCGATAATGAAATATTAGTTGGTATTGCTGTTTCTCAATTTCTAAATTTGAACAAATTAGAATCATTCGGAGACCGAGATAAATGTGTTAAAACTGCGATTCGGAATATCGTTTTTAGAAACTTTGCTTCCCATGTTTTAATCATCGGAAACAATATGCTGACAGGTCAAAATGCTTATGCTTTTGCAAATTCAATTGATAAAAAGAAAGCCACTCAGGCCTTATATGACGCGACAAATCAGTTGAAAAAAATATTTAAATCGAAAGGAATTACAATCCACATAACGACCTACAAAGATTTTAGTAGCGAGGAAATTAAACATTTTGAAACACCTGCTTTCAAAAAGTATTATCAGTTTTCAACGCAACCCAATATGGTTTTTTCAATCCATGAAAATTGGAAGTCAGAACAAGATTATATTGATTCTCTTTCAAAAAAATATAGAGATCAATACAAACGTTCCCGAAAAAAAGCGAGCGGAATAGAGAAAAGGAAACTAAATCTCGAAGAAATTATTCGATTAGAAGATACTATTAATGATTTGTATTTTCACGTAGCAAAAAATGCCCCTTTTAATACTTTTTTCCTTCCTAAAAATCATTTTAGAATTTTTAAAGAAATCTTTAAAGAAAAATTTCTCTTCTATGGCTACTTTATTGGCGAAAAACTAATTGGTTTCAACACTTTAATAAAGAACGGTGAAGTAATGGACACCTATTTCCTAGGATATGATGACAGTATTCAACGTGAAAACATGCTGTACTTGAACATGCTTTACGACATGATTGCTTATTCTATTAAAAAAGATTTCAAGGAAATTGTATTTGCACGAACAGCTTTGGAAATCAAAAGCTCTGTTGGAGCAAAACCAATAAAAATGTATGGACTCATATCCCATACTAATCCGTTAGTAAATCCATACATGTCTATAATATTCAAGTATTTAGAACCTAAAACCATCTGGCAGCAGCGAAATCCTTTTAAGTGATTTTACTCAAAGGCTTAGGAATTGCAACTTTCATTTGTTTGGGGAGAATTTCAATACTAAGTTTTGTTTCTGTTCCGCAATATTCTCCGTCAATTTGAAAGCAAACTGGAAAATTTGTTGTTATTACCGCTTTATCAGTCGAAATAATTCCTACATCATTCTTGTCTAAAGGCATGTTGCCTGTTATGATTTTACCAAGAACCATCAAGTCCACGTTTTTTAGAATAACCAACTCAAACTTTCCGTCGTCCATCAGTCCATTTGGATTTATGGAAATTCCAGTTCCGTATTTCTGGGAATTAGCAATGACAATCATTCTTGCTTCAGATTCTATCGTTGGAAAATCTCCTGTAATCGTTGCAACGAAAGGATCTTCTAAATCAATTAGGGTATTAACGGTTTGCAAAACATAACCCAACTTCCCACGTATATCACTATTTTCGTAATTCTTAATCATTTCAGCATTTAGCCCTAAATCACTCAGATGAATGCTTTTGTTTCCATTAATGGAAATCATATCCATTTCCATGAAATCATTGTGAAAAGCAATTTCTAAATTTTCAGCAATGGTCTGTGGTAAATTCAAATCGACAGCTAACCCATTAGCAGAACCAGCAGGCAAAATTCCGATAATTACATCGTGATTTTCCATAGCTTCAGCAACCATTTTTATAGTACCATCGCCACCTGCAACTATAATTCGCTCCGGTTTTAAGTCAAGATACAAATCTTCGATAGCCTTATCATCTGAATCGCCTGATGTTTCGTAAATAACCAAATTTATATTTTTTTCTACAGCAAAAGCAGTGCAAGCCTCGATAAGTTCTAACTTATTAAGTCCTCCTGAAATGGGATTTACAACTAAAATACTATTTTTTTTCAAAGTTTATTTCATTTTATTATTTAAAACCACTAAATTCAACTTCTCTCAAAAGTAATACAATATATGAAACCAATTTTAAAATTATATCGCGGCTACGCAAATGAACAAGAATTAATTGTCATGGGACATGTCTTTAAGCCAACAACGAAAACGGAATATAATTTTCAAAAAAAGAATCTAAAAAATGCCACTTCAGTTATTAAAATGTTTCAACTAAAAACGCAAGCAAATGCAGATGTTTATTTAGAGCATGACAATTCAAAAATTCATACCAAAACTTTAAAAGATGGCTATTTTAAATTTTGCGTTCCTCTAGACCAAAGCAGCACTTATGGATGGATTGATTATAATGTGAGTATTGTTCATAAAAATGAAGTTATAGTTACAAAAGAGAGCTACATTAGGCCACACAAGGGGAACTTAGGAATTATATCTGATATAGACGACACCTTTTTAGTTTCGCACACTCGAAATCCATTAAAAAAACTATATGTATTACTGTTTAAAAATATAAATAAACGCAAGATTTACGATGATGTTGTTGCGCACTACCAATCTTTAAGTACTGCGGGTCGAGATAACAAAACAGAATTTAATGCTTTTTTTTACGTCTCCAGTAGTGAATGGAACTTATATCGATTCATAACAAAATTTACCGAAATGCACCGTCTGCCTAAAGCAGTTTTACTTTTAAAGGATATCAAAACGAGTCTGGCCGATTTTTTCTGGACTGGCAATGGAGACCACAATCATAAATTTGAAAAAATCAAACACATATTAGAGTTCTATCCTAATCTAGAATATGTGCTACTTGGCGACGATTCGCAGCAAGACGCTTTTTTGTACGAAGCAATTTGTAAAATTTTCCCAGTGACTGTAAAAGCAGTTTACATCAGACAAACAGGCTCAAGCCAAAAAGAAAAAGTAAATGCTATTTTGCAAAATCTAGAGACCTTACAAGTTTCAGTTTGCTATTTTAAACATAGTATCGAAGCAATTGAACACTCCAAATCTATTGGTATAATTGAATAAAAAAAGAGCCCTAAATTAGAGCTCTTAAGTTTTATTTATGCATTGTCAATTTCTTCTTGAACGATTTCCCAATCCAATAGTAATTTATCTAGTTCTGCTTTTTTCTTGTTGTATGCCGTGAAGAACTTAGCATCCTCAATATGCTTGTCATAATTAGAAGCTAGCATTTTATCATCATGCTGAATGTCTCTTTCTAATTGCTTGATCTGACTTTCAACCTTACTTAATTTGTTTTGCAAAGCCTTCCCTTTTTTCTGATCTTCGTAAGAAGTCTTATTACTTTCTTTTGGCGAAACCGATTTTTGAGCATCTTTCTTCTCCACTTCACGCATATTCTCCATATTGCGTTGTTCCAAGAAATAATTGATATCTCCTAAATATTCCTTTATTTTTTGGTCTTTAAACTCATACACTAAGTTTGACATTCCTTGCAAGAAATCCCTATCGTGAGATACCAATAATAAGGTTCCACCGAACTTTTGCAAAGCTGCTTTCAAAACATTCTTAGATTTAATATCCAAGTGATTAGTAGGCTCATCCATCAGTAAAACGTTGATGGGCTGCAAAAGCAATTTACATAGCGCTAAACGGTTTCTTTCGCCTCCAGAAAGCACTTTCACCTTTTTCTCGACATCATCACCTCTAAACAAAAATGAACCTAGCATATCGCGTACTTTCATTCGATTCGTATCTGCTGCTGCATCTTCCATGGTTTGAAGCAAGGTAATTTCACCATCTAAATATTCCGCTTGGTTTTGAGCAAAATAGCCTAATTGCACATTATGCCCTAGTTTAATATTTCCTTGGTATTCAAATTCATCCACTATCGCTTTGATAAAAGTCGATTTCCCTTGACCATTTTGTCCAACAAAAGCGATTTTACTTCCACGCTCTACTAAAAGATTAATATCTTTTAAAATCGTTTTATCGCCGTAACTCTTAGTAACATTTTCTGCTTCAATTACGACTCTTCCTGGTTCTTTTGAAACTGGAAATGTAATATTCATCACTGAATTATCATCTTCATCAACTTCGATACGCTCAACTTTATCTAATTTTTTGATTAAAGATTGTGCCATCGAGGCTTTAGAGGCTTTCGCACGGAATTTTTCAATTAACTTCTCAGTCTCTTCAATTTTCTTCGCTTGATTCTTTTGCGTTGCTAATTGCTTTTCACGAATTTCATGACGCAATTCTAAATATTCTGAATATGGTTTATTAAAATCGTACGCTTTTCCAAGTGAAATTTCGATAGTTCTATTTGTCACATTATCGAGGAACATTTTATCGTGCGATACGATCACGACTACTCCAGCATAATTACGCAAGAAACTTTCTAACCAAATGATACTTTCGATATCCAAGTGATTCGTGGGCTCATCCAGCAGCAATACGTCATTAGCTTGTAATAATAATTTAGCTAATTCAATACGCATTCTCCATCCACCAGAAAAAGTTTCGGTTTGATTATCAAAAACTTCTCTCTTAAATCCTAAACCAAGAAGAATTTTCTCAGTATCACCTACATAATTATAACCACCAAGTAATTCAAATCGGTGCGTGTAATCAGATAAGTCTTCTATAATCTGGCTGTACTCCTCACTTTCATAATCAGTACGAGTAACCAATAAATGATTAATTTGCTCTAGCTTTTTTTCTACAATTTTAATGTCTGTAAATGCTTCATAGGCTTCTTCTAAAACAGTTCTCCCTTGTTCAAAATCGATATCTTGACGAAGGAAACCCATACGAACTTCTTTTTCTGTAGCAATCTGACCAGAATCTGGTTTGAAATCTCCTGCTAAAATTTTAAGCATGGTAGATTTACCAGCACCGTTTTTTCCTACAAGACCAACTCTGTCTCCAGCACCCAGTCGAAAGGTAACTTCTTCAAATAAATAAGTACCGCCAAAAGAAACAGATAAATTATGTATATTAAGCATGTATTGTGATTTTATTCCTTTTTGAATCCGTAAATTTGTACTTCTAAAAAGGAAAAATTAAATTTTTTGCAAATGTTAAAAAAAGGATCCAAATTAAATAGTATTTTAACAGGAACTTGTCCTAAATGTCAGAATGAGAGTATGTATTGCGATCAAAACATGCTTCATTTAGATAAAATATTAAAAATGAATGAGAACTGCAGTCATTGTGGTTTGCGATACCAAATTGAACCTTCTTTTTTTTATGGCGCAATGTATGTTAGCTATGGACTAAACGTTGCTATAGGAATTGCCGCTTTTATCATTTCGTTTTTGATTTTTGGCGCAAGCCTTAAAGTTGCATTTATTGTTATTATTGCTGCGATTGTACTTTCATTTGCCATAGTATTAAGGTTGTCGAGGAATATTTACATCAATATGTTTGTCTCTTACGATCCAAAAACGAATTTAAACTAAATTATTTTCGGACTTTCTTGTTGCATCTTTTTATATCAATAACAGGATCTAACGGAATTTGAAATTCAATATAATCAAATAATGCTTTAGCCATTGCAGGCCCAAGCATTACCCCACGTGTTCCTAAACCGTTAAGAATATGAATATTTAGATGTTCGTGATGTGTTCCTACTAGCGGCCTTCTATCTTTAACCGTAGGACGCACGCCAGCAAAATGCGATATTATTTCAAAATCACAGTTTATAATTTCTTTAATTCTATCTACTAGCTCTGCTTTTCCTTCTTCAGTAGGTAAGTCAGTCTTATCCTTCCAGTTATAAGTAGCGCCAACTTTGAATAAATCATTACCAAGTGGCAAAATGAACACGCTAGTATTTACAATCACATCCAAATCTAGTTCAGGTGCTTTTATTATAAAAAGCTCTCCTTTGGTACCATCTAATGGTAAATCTTGAAAGTATGGATTTGCATGCATGCCAAAACCTTCTGCAAAAACGATATGCTTCACTTGAACATCTTTATAACGAATAGCATTTGCTTCAAACTGTAAAGCTTCGTAATCAAAACTTTCCCCTTGAAATAAATTGATTTTTTTTAAGTATTCTCTGTATTTATTTAAAAGCAAAGCGGTATCTACATAACCAGTTTGCAAAACTTCACCATAACCGAAAGGCGAATCTATACTTGGATATTTTTTTGAAATGATTTGCGAAGATAGAAATGGAGCTAATGCAATTTTATCCGAAGCGGCAAACCAGTTATTCTGTTCCTCAACCGAAAAAAACTTTCTCAAAATAGGGCTTTTGAAATCTACTTTGCAATTTATCTTTTTTTCAATAGCAGGGTAAAAATCAGCCATTACATCTAACTGTTCCTTAGCTTTCCACACTTCGCTGAAGCGTTTTAAAATAACTGGATTATAAAGTCCACCTGCAATTTTAGAAGAATTTTGTGAGTCATTATCCAAAACAAGTATGGATTTACCATTTTGCAAAGCAACTTCTGAGAATGAAATCCCAGCTAAACCAGAACCTACTATTAAATAATCAATCATTACAATATTCAATTTTATAAATAAACAAAGATAAGCGTATTAAAACCAAAAAACTCTTACCGTTACAGTAAGAGTTTGATTTATGTATTTAAAATAAAATTTAATAATTCCACATATCAGATTCGAAATTTCGAATTTTCTCTTTGACTCTCTCCGACTCAAGCAACTGATTTTGAGCATTATTTTTCATATAATCGTCGATATTTCTATCACCATATACATTTTCTTCCTTGTAAATAACACTATTAAAACGTCTTGAATTCAAAATTTGATCAAACGAGATTGGCATTGCTGAATTTTTTTCATTAAAGGCTTTTGCTTCATGCAATACTTCTCTCGCAGCTGGAAAAAATACCCAGAATAACTCAATATAATCTTTCTCATCATTGTTCATCGTGTAAACATCTGGAGTTACAGGACAAATCCCTAATAAGCGATATTTTAATTCACTTTGACGCTTATCAAAATACCAATACCCTTTTATCTTATACTGAGTAACATCTGCAGCTGTTAAATCTTGTCTTAAAACATACTCTTCAGAGACTTTTTTGCCTGCATTTATTTGCTCTCTACCAGCATCAGTAGTATCTATTCGGCTTAATGAGCCTTCAATATCTTTTAACGATTTTTTAGTATTGAAATAACTGTCGGTATATACCTCCGTAATTTCCCCACTTTTCATTGCCTTAGTCAATACATCATATAAAGATCTTCTATCTGAACCAATATTCGCAGCATCAATAGGAAAATACAGCGCAAAGTTAATTCTTTCGCTTAAGTCAATAATCTCCCATACTGTCTTACCCATCAAAACATCCCTATCATGCACATAACCGTATGCTAACGGTTTATCGTTATCAGAATTTAGTTGTGCTTTAGTTTTAAGTCCTATTTGATCCGGAGTTTTTGCGTTAAGCAAATTTGATTGACCAAATGACGCAAAACTTCCAGCAATAGAGAAAATAGCGATTAAAAAATTTCTTATGTTCATAATGTTATCTAAATAAGATATTGAAGTAAGTTAAAATAAACCTACTTATTATTGTATTTCAAAAATTACTGGTGCAGTTCTTGGCAACAAATAGCTTCCCGCTCCAACAAGTTTTGTTTTAATTTCAGAAATGGTAACTTGATCTCCTTTTCCTGCTTTTGAAAGCACCGCTTTACATTGAGCATTCAATCTATTACCTTGTACTACAACAGTAGGTTGACCAGTAATTTTAAGATTAAAGCCAACAACATTCAAACCAACTTCAAAATCAAAATCTTCTAATTTAGCACCTATAGTAGCAATTTCAAGATTTGATTTAGGCCCTTTTACAATACCTGTTTCTCCTCTAATAGTTCCTGTTGGACCAGGAATACCTTTAATTCTAAACTGTTTTTTATCCGATACTTTTTCACCGTTTGGCAAAGTTCCTGTAACAACAATAGTTACTTGGTCACCTCCACCTGGCGATAAATTATACTTTCCTTTACCAGCTGAGCTCAAACCTGGAGCTGAAGCCGATACTTTATCAGCACTAATACCTGCAAATGAAACAGATATAGGATTGACAACCCCTCTATAAACCACATTCATTTTATCAGCAGAAATTGTAGCTGAGTTTGGTTTAGGCACAACAACATAGTTCCCTTTAAATTTAAGTGGAACTGTTTTTCCATCCTCCATAAAAGTAAACTGACCATTTATAGCTTGCTCACCAACACCTCCAGCAGTCATAGAAATTACAGCCTGACCATTTACTATTTGTCCCGGACCTGAAAATGATGTTGGTTTAGTATTTTTGTCATAACGACCTAAAACTACTTTTCCTGTCACTTTTTCTCCTTGAAAATAAGCATTTTTATCAAGAACTACAATTGCCTCATAATTGCTGTAAGATGCAGCAGCAACAGCAGCTTTACCTAATAAAGTATTATAAACATCTGTTTCCGTTTTTTTAACGTCATTTTGCCAAGCAGATAATTTTGCTAACGATGCAACAGCTGGAAAACCTTTAAAATGATAATCTAAATAATCAATCGCGATACCATCTTTGTTTTTAACTTTCGAAAGGTCAAATTTACTATCAACCTCAGCTAAAATAGGTGCTAATTTTTTATTATCACCTAAAGTTAATTTCATATCAGCTTTATATTTTTCGATAGTTGCTATAACTTCTTTTCCTTTAGCGGAATAGCCACTTGCACTAAACCATAAATTATCGATGTTATCACCCTTGTCCATTGCCTCATAAGGCAATTTCCCTGTTTCAGGATCAACTTCAGTTCCTACTAAAACATCCGACTTTATCTTTCCAATATAGTTGTAAAAATTCTTAGTTATTTCTTCTACTTTGTGCGCAGTGGCTGAGGCCGCTGCAAATTCTCCACCTGCTTCAGATGCTTTAGCATCTAAACCAGCTAACATCTGAGTGTTAGACAATTCAGCTGAAGAGTTAGAACTTTCAAATTTTTCATTCATTAATCCAAAAGCAGATAACACTTCTTTGGACATATTTAATGCTAACATCGCGATGAAAACCAAGTACATTAGGTTAATCATCTTCTGTCTAGGGGTTAATTTTCCTGCTGCCATATTTTTTTAATAATTAGTTTGTTGTTAATTTAATTGCTTGAAACTAATTATCCTTTATTATTCATTGCAGAAAGCATTCCTCCATATACGCTGTTCAAAGACGTAAGATTAGAAGTCAAAGATTGCATTTGATCTTTTAATTTTAGATTATTTTCAGCAACTTCTTCATTGATCTGAGCATTTCTTGAAGCGCTTTGTAATTGAATTTTATATAGACTGTTTAAAGATTCCATTTGGGCAGCAGCCAAAGTCAATTCTTCACTATATTTTTTTGTAGATGCAATAGAATCAACAGTTGGCGCAATACCTTTAGCAGCTGATTCAAAGTTTTTGATACTATTTCCTAAGCTAGCCATTAATTCTCCATCAATTTTAGCGTCTTTCAACATGGCATCTAATTTTTGAGATAACATTCCTTGTGTTTCTGTTGCTACTTCAACTTTTTTAGCTGCAGGTCTAGCTTGGCCATTAGCTAATTCTGGATACACTAGAGTCCAGTCTAAATCTTTATCAACTGGTTCGAATGCAGAAAGAGCAAAAATAGCTGCCTCTACTACTAATCCTACAGTAAGCATTAAGTTACCAGTTAAAAATCCAAATTCAATATGTGTTATTTTGAATAATGCTCCAAGGATTACAACTGCTGCTCCCATACCGTATGCGAAATTCATCGTTTTTTTGCTCAATAATGCCATAATAATTTTTGTTTATTTACTTAATAGATTTGGTTTGGTTTATTTTTTACTTTTTATTTTTTTTGTTTACGGTAGTTTGAACCCCCATATAATCTTGAACAGTTCTAAAACCAACATAACTCCTTGCTGAATCGGCATATTCATAATCTCTGGTACTTACTTGTAGGAAATAAGCAACATCTTTCCATGATCCACCACGTAAAACTTTACGCTGATTAGATCCATCTTGAACATTTGGATTCATTGAAGAAACGTATTCATACGCATTTGAATCATAAGAGGAATCAGTCCATTCAGACACGTTTCCTGCCATGTTATACAAGTTGTAACCATTAGGTTCAAAAGACTTTGCTTCAACAGTGTACAAAGCATCGTCAGCAGCATAATCACCTCTATTAGGTTTGAAATTCGCTAAGAAACACCCTCTGTCATTTTTAGTATAAGGACCTCCCCAAGGATAAGTAGCAGATTCTAATCCACCTCTGGCAGCATATTCCCATTCAGCTTCCGTAGGCAATCTAAAACTGTTAACTAAGTCGCGACCTTTTTTCTTTGATTTGATGTATGTGTTTTTATTTAAAGTTCTCCAAGCACAAAAAGCTTTTGCCTGAGTCCACTTAACACCTACTACTGGATAGTCACCATATGCTTTATGCCAGAAATAATCATTGTGCATCGGCTCATTGTAAGAATAAGCAAAATCCTTAATCCACACTGTAGTATCTGGATAAACTTTTACCTCTTCTGTTTTAATAAATTCTTTTCTCTTTCCTTCTTTTGCTTTAGCAGCAGCTTGAATGTCCATCCAAGAATAACGGAACTTCAATTTATTTACATCCATAGTACGAAGCCCGTTGTATGATTCCTCTATAGGAATGTACATAGAATCCATTACTTCAGTGTAATACTCATCAGGATACAACTTTGTATCTTTGATTAATTTTATTTTTTTATTTAGTCTTCTACCTGCATATTCATCATCAACAGTACCTATACTATAATAATTATCATACATATATTTATCATAAGCGGTCATCTTTGCAGGATCTGAATCATCAAATGCATAGTCACCAATACTACCCGCATTTTTGCCTTTACCTGATCCAGGTTTTAACCCACTCATATCAGCAAGAATAGCTAACTTAACTCTGATTGTTGAATCTTTTACCCACTCAACAAACTGACGATACTCACTATTGGTGATTTCGGTCTCATCCATGTAGAAAGAACGAACGGTAACTGTTTTTGTAGGAGCGTCTTCAACGTTAGCTAAATCAGCATCTGATTTACCCATGATAAAAGCACCGCCAGGAATTAATGCCATACCGTATGGCTTCTCGGGATGCCATTTTCCTCCATTAATACCAACTAATTCTCCTTTATCGCTTGATTTACCACAGCTAATTATAAGAGTTAAAATTGTCGCAAAAGCTATGAACTTCTTCATGTAAATTTGGTTTCTATTCATTATTTTTAAGGCTGTAAACGTATTTATTTTTTTTTAAAAAAACAATTTTTTTGAACTAAACAAAATATTTTTTATAAAAGAATCATAAATAGATAAAAAAATACTCTAAATGATGTTTTTTCTTTGCGCTTTCCACCATCTTTCTGGTAATTCTTGATTGCACGCTAATAAATATTCATCATAAGAACATGGTAATAACGTATTTCTTTTTAGTTTATTACTACCATTGGAAATAAATGGTATTTCGATCCACCAACGATCTGTTTTGTCGCTTTTATAAAAAATCAACTCCTCTTCTTCCAGGGGTACAATATATTTTAAATAATTTTCTCTACTACCAAAAGGATACTCATTCGAACGATAATGAAATCCTTCTATAAAATACCAAATGATCTGAGCTATAAGCACTGATTCTTGCGCCAAATTATTATGATTAAAAAGTCCGAAAGATGATACTTTATCACTTATCCCAGCATATCGAGCTAAAGAACATATTTCTTTCCCGTTGAAACCATTAGGTTGAAATGAAACAAAATTACCAGAATCAGCTGACTTTATTGAATTTAAATCAATACTCACTAAATCAGCATCTCTAAAAACAGGTTCTGAAATAGCAATGTTATTAGAAACTTCTCCCAACCTGTAAGCATCAAAATAAAGTTTCTCGATTAAATCAATCTCTTCTTGTGAATTAAAATAAGTTTGGTACCCTATATTACAATAATTAAAAAGATTGTTGGGTTCATCTATAATTATCTGGGTCAGATATGAAGTTGAAGACATCGTTTCGTCTTCTTTTCCAAAATCGAACTTATTATCAATGGAAACTAAATTAACCATTTGCTCTAAATCGTCATAACCTCTATAAATTGCATAGGTAAGATCTTGAGAACCTCCAATTACTATTGGAATAATTTTTTTTTTGATTAAACTTGCTACAACTTTCTTTACAGCAAAATAAGTGTCTTGAATAGAATTACCTGCCAATATATCACCTAGATCAGCTATAGATGCATCCCAATTTCCAGGAAACAAGCCATACAATTCTTTTCGTACAGGAATTAAGTCAATATCCGAAATTGCATTTTTATCGCCGCGATTATCGAAAACACCAATAATTGCAATTTTAATTTTATTTAAATCAGGAAATTGCTCGTTAGTATGTAAAACAATTTTACTTCCTAGTTGCTGAGAAGTCAATCCATCAATATATTCTAGGATCTCATCATCTAGGGGTTTAAGAAAATCAAATTCCATTTTTTACTTTTTTGCTACGGGTTTCTTAACTACTGCTTTCTTAGCAGGTGCTTTCTTCGCAGGTGCTTTTTTAGCAGCTGCTTTTTTAGCCGGCGTTTTCTTGGCAATCATTTCCTGAACTTCTTCTAATGTCAATTTTGTAGCATCAACATCTTTGCTTAATTCAATTTTGATTTTACCTTTTGTAATAACTGAACGACCCCAGCGGGCTTTTTCAACTAAAATTCCTTCTTCTTCCCAGTTATGCAAAACCTTATCAATATTCTTTTGCAATTTATCTTCTATCAACGCTTCAATATCTGCTTGAGACAAATTATCAAAATTATATTTCTTACTTACATTGATAAACAAGCCGTCCCATTTGATAAAAGGACCAAAACGACCCACACCTTTTTGAACACCTTCACCTTTATAAACTGCAATCGGTGCATCGGCTAGTGCTTTTTCATCGATTAATTCCTGAGCTCTTTCAAAATCTACATCTAATGGATTTTCACCTTTTGGCAAAGAAACAAAAGCAGCACCGTGACGAATATAAGGACCATAACGGCCATTACTCACTTCAACTTCTTCTCCTTTATATTCACCTAAATTTTTTGGTAATAAAAATAAATTCAATGTTTCTTCGAGAGTGATGTTTCCAATGTTTTGATCGTTCATCAAACTCGCAAACTTTTTCTCTTCATCATCAGCAGCACCTATTTGAGCCATGGGTCCAAATTTCCCTAAACGAACTGAAACCGGTTTCCCTGTTTTTGGATCTATTCCTAAAATTCTCTCCCCACTTTCTCTATCCGCATTCGCTTCTACATCTTTCACGATTGGGTGAAATTGATCATAGAATTCTTGCATCATTTTCGTCCAAACGATATTTCCTTCAGCAATTTCATCAAAATCCTGTTCCACTTTTGCAGTGAAATTATAATCTAAAATATTTCCGAAATTCTTAACTAAGAAATCTGTAACAATTGTTCCAATATCGGTAGGAACTAATTTCCCTTTATCAGAACCGGTATTTTCTTTCAATAGCTTCTCTCCTACTTTTCCGGATTGTAACGTCAATTGCGTATAATTACGTTCTTGTCCGTCAAGATTTCCTTTCTCTACATAATTTCTATTGATAATCGTAGAAATCGTTGGTGCATAAGTAGAAGGACGACCAATACCCAATTCTTCTAATTTTTTCACCAAGGAAGCTTCAGTATATCTTGCAGCTGCACGAGAATATCTCTCTGTCGCAGTAATGTAATTATTTTGTAATTTTTCGTTGACTTTCATTGCAGGTAACATTCCTTCTTGCTCTTCTTCATCGTCATCATGACCTTCCAAGTACACTTTCAAGAAACCTTCAAAAAGCAACACTTCTCCAGATGCCGTGAAAATTTCACTGTGATTGTTTGCTTCAATTTTCACGTTGGTACGTTCTAATTGCGCATCACTCATTTGCGAAGCCAACGTCCTTTTCCAAATCAAATCATACAAACGCGCTTGGTCTCTGTCAATATCTACCGTATGACGAGACATATCCGTAGGACGAATCGCCTCGTGTGCTTCCTGTGCGCCTTTACTTTTATTGACAAATGTTCGTGGTTTAGAGAATTCTTTTCCATACGATTTGATAATTTCAGCCTGAGCAGCCTCCATCGCATCTTTGGATAAGTTCACACTATCCGTTCTCATATACGTGATAAGTCCCGCTTCGTACAAACGTTGTGCGAGTTGCATGGTAATTCCAACAGGCAAATACAATTTTCTCGCTGCTTCTTGTTGCAAAGTAGAAGTTGTAAATGGACCAGTTGGCGATTTTTTGGTAGGCTTCGTTTCTAAATCAGCTACCTTATATGTAGAACCTATATTTTTATTTAAAAAATCTTCAGCTTCTTTTTTAGTATTGAAATTTTTAGGAAGTTTAGCTTTAAATGACTTTCCAGCTTCGTTAGTGAATTCCGCCACAACAGAATATGTTGCAACAGCATTAAAGTTGTGAATTTCTCTTTCACGTTCCACAATCAAACGAACCGAAACCGATTGAACACGTCCGGCAGAAAGTCCTCCTTTTATTTTTCTCCAAAGTACCGGAGATAATTCATACCCAACCAATCGATCTAATACACGTCGCGCTTGTTGCGCATTGACTAAATTATAATCAATTTCACGTGGATTATCAATCGCTTTTAGAATCGCAGTTTTAGTAATTTCGTGAAATACAATACGTTTTGTTTTACTTTTGTCTAATTTTAATTCTTCGGCTAAATGCCAAGAAATAGCCTCACCCTCGCGATCCTCATCACTTGCTAACCATACCATATCAGCTTTCTTAGCTAATCCTTTCAATTTAGTAACTAAAGCCTTTTTATCAGCAGAAACTTCGTATTTAGGTTTGAAACCATTTTCAACATCTACACCAATTTCCTTTGAAGGCAAGTCGGCTATATGCCCATAACTGGACTCCACTTGAAAATCACTTCCCAAAAATTTCTCGATTGTTTTTGCCTTTGCTGGTGACTCTACTATTACTAAATTCTTTGCCATATCCCGTTTGTTTGTGTCGGCAAAAGTATATGATTTTTTTAAATTTTGAGTTTTTTAAATTTTAAAAGTCAAAATAAGCGTTGAAATAAAACTTTGAGATATCGTAAATTCAATAATTTTCAGAAATATTTAATCCTTAATTAATGTGATCAAAAAGCATATTTCTAACCCTTTATTATTTTATTAACTGAAATCCCATAGCCCAGATTGAAGTAAAAAGCCCAGAATTAAAAAAGTAAAAGTTTCCAGTTCTAGAAAAGCGACTTCAAGAAGCTCTTTCTAGGACTTTGGAAACTTTACTTTTTTAGTGAGGACTTGCAAAGGAAAGCTGGAAATAGCTGCCGATGATTTTAGAATTTAGAAAAACGATATTTGATTTTAGATCGATTATAAAAGCGCCACATCAATTCCCTTAATTTTTGTTAATTCTTAGTCTGACATCTTGTCATATTTATTTGAATTCACTTATATTTGCACTTTAAACTAGATGATGGAAAAGATTATTGAAGAAAGCAAACAAGGCGAGAGTCTTGTCCTAGAACATAAACCTGAGAATACTAAAAAACTATTTATAGAAAGTTACGGCTGCGCGATGAATTTTTCGGACAGTGAGATCGTAGCTTCCATATTATCGAGTAACGGATATAATACGACACAAAAACTTGAAGAAGCTGATTTGGTTTTGGTAAACACCTGTTCTATTCGGGATAAAGCAGAGCAAACAATTCGTAAAAGACTGGAAAAATACAATGCTGTTAAACGTATTAATCCAAAAATGAAAGTGGGAGTCCTAGGTTGTATGGCAGAACGTTTGAAAAGTCAATTCCTGGAAGAAGAAAAAATAGTAGATCTAGTTGTAGGTCCTGATGCGTACAAAGATTTACCTAATTTATTGAGCGAAGTTGAGGAAGGAAGAGATGCTATAAACGTTATTTTGTCTAAAGACGAAACGTACGGCGATATTTCTCCTGTTCGATTGATGAGTAACGGAATTACCGCACTAGTTTCTATCACACGTGGCTGTGATAATATGTGTACGTTTTGTGTAGTACCTTTTACTCGCGGACGAGAACGCAGCCGTGAGCCACAAAGTATCATGAAAGAAATTCAGGATTTGTGGTCAAAAGGTTTTAAGGAAATAACCCTTTTAGGCCAGAACGTAGACAGTTATTTATGGTACGGTGGCGGATTGAAAAAAGATTTTGACAATGCTACTGAAATGCAAAAAGCTACGGCAGTAGATTTTGACCAATTGCT